>CAZRLK010000249.1:0-6202 GCA_964600555.1 uncultured Bradymonadales bacterium | reverse complement strand
CCCCAGACCCCGATGATCAGGTACATCGGGATCAGCATCATCTCCCAGAAGACGTAAAACAAAAAGACGTCGAGTGCGACCAGCGCACCGATCATGCCCGTCTGCAAAAACAGCAGCGCAATCATGTACTCGCGGACGTGCTCGTCGACCGACGAGTACGTCGAGTACACGACGATCGGCGAGAGAAACGTCGTCAGCATCACCAGCCACAGACTGATCCCGTCGACCCCGAGATAATAGTGGATGCCGAGCGCCGGAATCCACTCGACCGGGCCGTCGGTCAACTGAAAGGCAAACGGCTCTCCCCCCTCCGGCATCACCGAGGGATCGAAAAAGTACACGATCCCGAGACTGACCAGAAAGGTCCCGAGCGTCGTCATCAAAGCGACGTTGCGCGCCAGGTCCTTTTGCTCCGAGGGGACCAACATCAAGGCCAGCACTCCGAGCATCGGCGCAAACGTCACCACCGTCAGCCAGGGAAACGATTCCCCGGCCGCGCCCGCCGACGCCGCGAGGGTCGGGACTGCGTCGATGGCTCCGAACATGGCTTCAAACATCGTGCGTGACGTCTCCGAGATAGGGGGGGTCAGACGCGCCGGCTCACAGATACATGAGCGACAATGCGATCAAGACGATGGCGACGGCGATGTAGGTCGCGTATCGCTGGACGTTGCCGCCCTGCAGATGACTCAAGATCTTGCCGATCTGCGTGGCGACCCAGCCGGTGCCATTCACGATGAAACCGTCGATGACGTACTTGTCGAAGGCGTAAAAATAGCTCCCGATCTTGATGGCGCCCTGGACGAACACCCGGTCGTAGATCTCGTCGACCCAGTATTTGTTCGACAGGAACCGGTACAGGCGCTGCAGATTGTCGGCGATCTCCTTCGGCATGCCCGGGTTTTTCAGATAGATCGTCCATGCCGCGAAAATCCCACCGGCGGCGACCAGGAGACTGGCCGCCGTGGCCACCATCTCGGCCGAGTAGGCGTGCGTGCCGAATCGGGCCACGATCCGGTATTCGGCGGCGCCGGCGAACACCTCGTCGATCCAGTGCTCGAAGCCGAGCATCCAGCTCAATGCCTCCGGCGCATGGTGGTGCTCCCCGAACCATCCCTTGGGGACGAAGTGGGGCCAGCCGATCCAGCCACCGACGATCGACAGCCCCGCCAGCGCGGTCATCGGCACCGTCATCGACGTCGGCGCCTCGTGCAGGTGCTGTTTGGTCTCCTCGTCGGCCCGGCACTCGCCTTCGAAGGTCAGAAAATACAGTCGGAACATGTAAAAGGCGGTCAGTCCGGCGGTCAGCAGCCCGACGATATAAAAGCCCCAGTGGAAGGCACTCGCCAGCCCGGAGACCCCCACCGCGCCCGACTGGTCCATAAAGCCCTGGGTGTTCGAGACCAGATGCTCGAAGGTCCACCCCGCCTCGGGGCCGGCCGCCGCCAGAAACTTGTGGCTGTTGGTCAACGCCTCCCACAAAATCAGATCTTTGGAGAAAAATCCGGCGAACGGAAAGATCCCGGCGATCGCGACACAGGCGATGCCGAACGTCCAGGCCGTCACCGGCATCCACTCGCGCAGCCCTCCCATCTTACGGATGTCCTGCTCGCCACCCATCGCGTGAATGACGCTGCCGGAGCCCAGAAACAGCAACGCCTTGAAGAAGGCGTGGGTCATCAAATGGAAGATCGCCGCGGTGAACGCCCCGACGCCGACCGCCATGAACATGTAGCCGAGCTGGCTGATCGTCGAGTACGCCAGCACCCCTTTGATGTCGTTTTCGACCACCGCGATCGTCGCCGCGAAAAAGGCCGTCAGCGTCCCGATCGTCGCCACCACCAGTCCAACCGCCGGGTGCATCGTAAACAGGAAGTTCAGGCGCGCGATCAGAAAGACCCCGGCCGTCACCATCGTCGCCGCGTGAATCAGCGCCGAGACCGGCGTCGGACCGGCCATCGCGTCCGGCAGCCAGGTGTACAGCGGAATCTGGGCACTCTTGCCGGTACATCCGATGAAAATCAAAAGCGCCGCCGGAAGGGCCACCGGCGCAATCTTCGCCACCCCCGCCGCCGTCGTCGCCTGCTCGGCCAGTTCGACGTAATCGAAGGTGCCGGCCGCGTAGTAAAGCAAAAACAGCCCGGCCAGAAACGCAAAGTCTCCGACGCGGTTGACGATGAACGCCTTCTGGCCCGCCTGGGCGTTGTCGTCGTCCTCGTACCAGAATCCGATCAACAGGTAGCTGCACAGCCCGACGCCCTCCCAGCCGATGAAGGTGACGAGCATGTTCTTGCCCAGTACCAGCATCAGCATGGCGAAACAAAACAGGTTCAGGTACGCGAAGTACCGCCACACCCCGGGGTCGTCCTCCATGTAGCCGACCGAATAGATGTGGATCAGAAACCCGACGCCGGTGATCACCAGTGCCATCACCGCCGCCAGCGGGTCGAACAGAAAGGAGATGTCGATCTCGAGCCCCCCCGAGTAAATCCACTCGTAGGCCGTGAACGTCAGCTCCCCGTATTCGGTACCGTGCTCGCCACTCCCGCCGTTTTGATACAGCGTCTGGGCGGAGGCCAGCGAGAACAAAAACGACAAAAACAGCGACCCGCAGCCGATCCAGTGGACCAGCCTGCGGGGTAGCTTCGCGCCGACTATCCCGTTGATGATCGCCCCGAGCAGCGGGAACAGGACGATCCAGCCGAGATAGCTGAATTGGTCGGTAAACAACGGTTCCATGGTCCGAGACCGTCCGCGGTGGGCAGTGGGCTATCCAGTACTCCGCGCGAGCTCAGTGCAGCAGCTCGCGCACCTCGTCGACGTTGACGGAACGCCGGTGGCGGAACATGTGCAAGACGATGGCCAGGCCGACCGCCGCTTCCGCCGCGGCGACCGCCATCACGAAAAAGCTGAAGATCTGTCCGTCGAGATCGATGCGGTATTTGCTGAAGGCGATGAACGTCAGGTTCACCGAGTTGAGTATCAACTCGATGCACATGAACAAAATCAGCGCGTTGCGCCGGATCATCACGCCGACCACGCCGACGGTGAACGTCGCCGCCGCCAACATCAGGTAGTGCGCCAGTGTCGGTTCCCAGCTCATCTCGGTGGCCTCTGAGCGTGCGTCGTCTCGAAAAGGACTCGTGTTACAGGCGTTTTTTGGCGATGATGACCGCGCCGATGATCCCGGCCAGCAGCAACACCGCCGTCAACTCGAAGGGGATGACGAACCGGTTGACCAGCAGAATCGAGATCGGCTCGACCGTCCCGAACAGATTGCCCTGCTCGCGTTCCCGCCGCTCGCGGACCTGCTCGTCGATCGCCTTCGTGTCGACCTTCATCGCCGGCGGCAGCACGAACTCGTGGTCCGGGTCGAACGGCCGGTACTTGCCGTCGGCCGGCCTCGCCCCGCCATCCTCCCAGGCTCTCAGTTTGTCGCGATAGCTCGTCCGAAGGGCCGCCTCGCTGAGATCGGCGTACAGCCCGGGCACATTCGACGGGGTACGCCCCCAGCGCCGCTGCGAGGGCACGGTCGACCCGCTCCCCCGCGCCAGTCGGCGCTTTCGCTCGCCGCTCGCCTGCTCGATCTTTTCCTTGCGACGCTCGGCCAGGAGCCTGTCGGTCGCCTCCGCTGCCGTCTTCTGCACGCCGAAGGCGGCACGACTTGCTTCCCGCTCCAGCTCGACCCGTTGCTGGTCGATCAGCGACCCGATCGAACCGGCAGCGAACACGAACAGCCCGCCCCCGGCCAGAAACGCCAGAATGTGGTGGAGATTGAACCGCCTCGCCCCCAGCTCCCGGTCGCTGAGATTCAGCAACATGATGATGAAGACGAACAACACCATGATCGCCCCGGCGTAGACCAGCACCTGGGTAACCGCCAGAAAATGCGCCGACAGGAGCGCGTACAGTCCCGCGAAAAAGAAGAAATCGAGGATCAGGGCGAGCGCGCTGTACAGCGGATTGCGAAATACCAGGACCCCGATGCTGGTCGCCAGGGCCCCGAGGGCGAACATCCAGAAAAACAGCGGCTCCCAGAATCCCATCGAGAAAGGCTCCTGTACGGGGGGAAACAGAGACGGCGTCCGATCCGACCCGGGGCCTTGCTGCCCCGCGATCGATCCACGGCGTCTTCAACAAACAACTCGCGTGAGGCGCCGCCGCATGCCGCGCGCAGGCGCCACCTTCGTTCATCCGGCCTCGGGGACACCTCTCGGCGCCCGCTGGTCTGATAGCGTACTTGCAGAATCAGGTCAAAGTGGCGCGTCCCGGCTCAGGCGACCTGCGAGACGCGGGTCGACTCCCCGCCCCTCCAGGAGGGATACGGACACTCGCCTTCGTGGACGTGGCGTTCGAAGTCCTCGCGAAACTTGTCGAGATAGCTGTGAACGACGAACGTCAGCGACGGGCCGAGCGCACAGATCGTCGAATGCTCGATCTGGCCGGTCATATCCTCCAGCAGCTCGATGTCCTCCATCCGCCCCCGGCCCGCCTCCAGCGCATCCAGCACCTTCGCCGCCCAGCCGGTCCCGTCGCGGCACGGCGTACACTGCCCGCACGATTCGTGGTGGTAAAAATGCGCCAGCCGGGCGGCCACCCGGACCATGCACGTCTGCTGGTCGAGAAACGTCACACAGCCGGTACCCAGATTACTGTCCACCTCTCGCATCGGCTCGAAGGCCATCGGCAAATCGAGCTGATCCGGCGTCAGCACCGCCGTCGACGAGCCCCCCGGAATGATCGCCTTCAACTCGTGGCCCTCGCGCATCCCCCCGGCGTACTCCTCGAGCAACTCGCCGATGGTCACCCCGGAGGGCGCTTCGTATATCCCCGGCTTTTCGACCGGTCCCGACAGCCCGTACAACTTCGGCCCGCCGTTTTTCTCGACCCCGTAGTCGGCGAACCACTCGCCGCCCCGCTCGACGATCAGCGGCACGTACGCGATCGTCTCGACGTTGTTGACCAAGGTCGGCTTGTCGAACACGCCGACGACCGCCGGAAACGGCGGCTTGATGCGCGGCTTGCCGGGCTTGCCCTCCAGCCCTTCGATCATGCCCGTCTCTTCGCCGCAAATGTAGGCCCCGGCCGAGATGTGCGTCCAGACGTCCAGGTCGAAGCCGGTACCGAAGATGTCCTCGCCAAGATAACCACGCTCGTAGGCCTGCTCGATCGCCCGCCGGAGCTGGCGGTCGGCAAACTGCAACTCGCCGCGCACGTAAATGTAGGTGTAGCGGATGTCGAGCGCCCAGCAGGCAATGATGATCCCCTCGAGCAGGGCGTGGGGATTGCGCTCCATGATGTAGCGGTCCTTGAACGTCCCCGGCTCGCCTTCGTCGGCATTGACGACGAGATACTTGTCCTCCTCGGTCTCGTCCGGGATGAAACTCCATTTGATCCCGGCCGGAAATCCGGCCCCGCCCCGGCCGCGCAGGTTCGACTGCTTGACCTGCTCGACGATCTCCGAGCCCTCCATCTCGAAGGCCTCGCGCAACGCCTCGTAGCCGCCGTGCTGCTCATAGACGTCAATATCGTGGCCGTCCTCGCGGTCGAACAGATCGCTCAAAAACGGCTGCGGTTCCCCGGGGCCACTCGCCGCCTCCTCGGGCTGGCCCTCCTCACCGCCGCCGGCCTCGTCTTTCTGCGTCGCTTCGCCCGAGGATTCGTGCTCGTCGATCGACTCTCCGGCGTCGGTCCCGGCCTGCTCCCCGTCGCCCTCCTCCGGGGGCTGCTCGTCGGTCGATTCGGGGGTCTCGGCGGTGTCGACTGGTTCGTTGGTCATGGGCTCTGGCGGGAGTGGCGATCGAAATTGCATCGGTCGGCACCCGAAGGTGCCGTCGTCGACGGGCGAAGGCTCAACTCTGCATCTCGCGCGGATCGGGCAGCTCGTCGAGCGCCTCGTTGAGCTCCTCGAGGATCTCGTCGACCCGCCCGGGGGTCAGATCCTCGAAATACTCGATCTCGCCGTCGGAGGTGGTGACCTGGAACATCGGGGCAGTGCCGCACGAAGCGAGACACTCGACCTCCGAGAGCGTAAAATTGTGGTCGGGCGTCGTCTCCCCGGCCTGGATGCCGAGCCTTTCCTCGAGATACTCGAGAATCTCGTAGCCCCCCTCGAGGGCACAGCTGAACGTGGTGCACACCTGGATGTGGCATTTCCCGATCGGCTGTTTGTTGAGCATCGTATAAAAGGTCGCCGTGCTCA
>CAZRLK010000248.1:0-6221 GCA_964600555.1 uncultured Bradymonadales bacterium | reverse complement strand
CCCCCCCCACCCCGAGCTAACCTCTGTCCCCCCACGCCCCTCTTCCGTTCTGGTGGTGTGCCGCCGGGCGGCGGGGGTGCTCGACATCGAGCGGCTGGTCGTCGATGTGCGTTCGGGGGAAAAACGGCGAGGGAAAACTGCATGTGCCAACCGCAGAGGCGCAGAGGGCTCAGAGGAAAAACAGCGTGGGAGGTAAAAAAACAGCGGGGGTGGGTTTGGGGTGGGGGTGGATGGGCGTCGGGAGGGCTCCGGGGCGTGGTTACGCGAAACGCCATTGGAGGCCGTCGGGGTCGCGGACGGTGCGTGAGCCGCGGCCGTGGACCTGGATGTCGGAGAGGCCGAGCGACTGGTCGTCGAGCGGTCGGCGGCGGTGGTTCCAGACGTTGCACGCCACGTGGTGGTGATAGCCGTCGTACGAGAGGAACGCCGCGCCCGGCCGACGCACCTGAAGTTCCATCCCCAGCTCGTCGCGGTAAAAGTCGACCGAGGCCTCGAGGTCGGTCACCTCGAGATGCACGTGACCCAGGATCGTCTCCGCCGGCGCCCTGTCGCCGGGCCGGCCGTCGGTCGCCCGCCACAGGTCGTCGAGATCGAGCCGCTCGGTCACCATCACCACCTCGCCATCGTCGTCGTACGCCCACGCCGAGCGCGGCCGGTCGACGTACAGCTCCACGCCGTTGCCCGCCGGGTCGTTCGTGTACAACGCTTCGCTGACCGCGTGGTCGGACGCCCCCGTCAGTCCGTACTCCTCGCGGGAGACGCGACGCAGCGCCTCGGAGAGACTCTCGCGGGTCGGAAACCGGATCGCCAGGTGGAACAACCCGGCCGCCGTCCGCCCCCGCTCGGCGGCCCCGGGCGCCTCCTCGAGCGCCACCACCGGCCGCTCCCCGCTCCCCAGCACCACGCGACCCGCCGACTCCTCGAGCGCCTCCAGCCCCACGATCGTCTCGTAAAAGCGGCGCGCCTCGCGCAACTCCGGGACGCGCAACTCCAGACTCGCGTCGAACCCGTGATCCGTCATCTCATCCTCCGTTCGATTCCGAGAAACCTCTCCCCGCCGTCGGTCCTTCAATCTAGCAGCCTGTTGCACATAGATTCATTTTCGCCTCGGCGGCGGATTTTGCGCCAGATCCGCCCGTATTCCTCGCAATAGCGCTGCTATTTGCTCGTCATACGAACGCATCTGGCATCAAAATCTTCTCGCCGAACGCTCGATTCACTACGCGCAACAGACTGCTAGGCAGTGTTCCGGGAAAGATAATCGCCCGATGAGATACGGACTGTTTTTATACGAAAACGACCGGGGCGAACGCCACGGATGGTCGAGCCGTCACGGCCCCTGCACCGTCAGCCGCGCCCGGTCGAGGTCTGCAGTCCCATCGTCTCGCTCCGTCAGTGATGCGATTCTCGAGATCCGGGGCGAGGATAGGGCCAAACCGGGGCTCGCGCCACCCGCGCGCTGCCCGTCTTCAATCGCCCACGCGGACATCCTCCGAGTTTCCTGTGGACCTGCGGTCATCGAGAGTCCGTGGGGTTGTCATCGCCGCCGTCGCATGCTCCGGGGAGGCGCTCGATGTTGTCGGCGCGTTCGTCCTTGCCGAGGCGCCGCCACAGCGAACGCGCGAACTGCCGGAACTCCCGGCCCAGCTGCTCCCAGCCGGCCTCCCGGGCGTACTCCCCGGCCGTCTCGAGAAGCCAGGGGTGGTCGTGGCCGATCTTGGCGTCCTCGAGCCACGTCTCGTCGATACGGCTCCAGATCTCGCGGCAGGTCGGGCGGTCGGCGAGGCCGGCGGCGTGGGTCAGCTCCAGCAGATCGAGGATGTCGGTCCACCGCTCGCCGGTACCGGTCGCGTCGATGCGCTCGCGTGCACCCTGCAGGTGCTCGGAGACGCGGTCGAGGCGGCGGGCGCGCAGGTCGACCATCGCGAGGTTGACTCGGGCGATCGCCTCGCTGGTCGGTCGGGAGAGAGCGCGCACGATCTGCAGGTAGGTGCGGTAGTGGCGGCGGGCCTCGTCGAGGCGGCCGTCGAATTTCGCATCGTCGCCTAGCCCGTTGGCGGCCTTGGCCTCGACAAACGGGTAGCCGGCATCGGAGGCCTCGCGAAAGACCCGCTCGTACAACTCGCCGGCCTCGGGTTCCCCGCGTTCGACGGCGATCGCGGCGCGCAGCCGCAGGGCTTCGACCCGGCCGAATCGGTCCCCCGCCCGGGTGGCGCAGTCGCGAGCCCGGCGGGCGTGCTCGGCGGCGCGGTCGAATTCGGCCTTCAGACACTGTCCCCAGCCGACGATCCGGTGGGCATGGGCGGCGAGGCGGTCGGAATCGGTGCGGCGACTGGCTACGAGAGCGCGCCGGCCCCATTTGCGACACTGCTCGGGGTCGCCGGTCTTGACGCCGATGCGCCCGAGAAGCTCGGCGCACTCGATCTGCAGGCCGAACTCGTCACTGTCGCGTTCCTGCAGGCGCTTCCAGACCGTCCGTGCCCGCGTCTTCGCGTCGCGGAAATCGCCGCGGTGCAGTTCGAGTTCGCCGGTGCGGATCTGTTGTTGCAGCCGCCGGACGTCGCGCTCGGGGAGGGCGAGTGTGTCGAGCAGCTCGCCGCGGCGCCGCACCAGCCGTTGCGCCTCGCGGATGGTGTCGTGTTCGGTCGCCAGCCGCGTTTCGTCGAGCAGGGCATCGAGGGCGGGCTCCAGTTCGTCGGCCTCGACCCAGTGCTCGGCGATGCGCTCGCCGGGGCCGAGTTGTCCGGTCTCGTGGAGGGTCTCGAGGGTCTGCGCGCAGCGTCGGTTGTGGTGCTGCCAGCGGCCGGCCCGGCGGGCCCGGCGTGCGAGCGATTCGACGAGCAGGCCGTGGGCGAAGGCCCAGCCGTCGGCCGTGCCTTCGGCCAGCCCGCGTTCGATGAGACGTTCGCGAAGCTCGTCGGGGTGGTCGAGATCGGTCACCTCGAGCAGCGCTCGCCACTCCTCGGCGTCGACCTCGCGGCCGAGGGCCGCCGCCAGCTCGAGTGCCTCCAGGATCGCCGACTCGGCCTCGCGGTCGACCCGAGCGAGCAGGCCGTCGATGCGCTCCATCCAGACGTCGTGGACGTCGGCCGGCAGGTCGATCGCGCGCTCGTCGGCCACCCGAAACCCGTCGGCGCCGACCTCGATCGCGGCGTCGTCGATCCAGTGGCCGAGGAGCTGCATTGCGAACAGGGGATGGCCCTCGGTGCGGCGGGCGAGCTGGTCGGTCAGCTCCTCCTCGAGCGGCAAGAGCCCCTCGAGCAGCTCGCGTTGATGCGCCCGGGAGAGGGGCTGGAGTCGAATGGGGTCGGTCGGGCGGGCCTCGAGCAGCTCGCGGAGTCGATCGGCGAGTCGGGGTCGGTCGGCGAGGGCCTCGGAGCGCAGGGTCGCCAGGGCGAGCAGGTCGGGCGGGTCTTCCGGAAGCTCCTCGATGGCTTCGAGGAGGTCGAGCGCCTCGGCGCCCCACTGCAGGTCGTCGAGCCACACGAGGACCGGGCGGTGGCGTGCGAGGCGGCGCAGGAGTCGGACGATGAGGGCGCGGCGCTGGTGGCCGCTGGCGAACCGGTAGCGCGGCCCGTCGACCCGGTCGGCGTCGTCGTCGGTCGGCCGAAGATATTCCGTCAGGGCCCGGGCATCCCGGCGGCGAAGCTCGGGGGGTTCGTCGACCAGGGCGGGGAGCTGGTCGGTGAGGTGTTCGAAGACCTCGCCGCGGTCCATCTTGACGGTTCGGAGGGTCCGCTCGAAGGCCCCGGTCAGCCCCTCGTTTCCGCCGCCCTCCGGGGTGTGGACGGTCCGGACGATCCGGGCGGCGCCGACTTCGTGGGCCCGCCGGGCGACCCACTCGGCGAGGCGGCTTTTGCCGGTGCCCGCCTCGCCGATCACCGGGACGAACTCGAAGCCTCCGAAGTCGACGACCCGGCGGAGGGCCTCCCAGATGCGGCCGCACGCCTCGGTGCGGTCGACGAACGGAGGTTCGCGGAGGCCGAACAGGCCGAGGCCGGTGCCGATCAGCGGGGCGGGAAGCGACTCGGTTTCGACGGGCGTCCAGACGTCGGGAAGCGGGGGCGGGACCGACGGAGGGAGGGCGTCGGAGGAGGGTTCGGTGCCGTCGTCACCGGCGGGGGAGACTTCGCCGCTCGAGGCGTCGGTCGAGCGGACGGTCTTCTGCAGCTCGATCGTCTCGGCGAGGGTCACGGTCGTCGAGAGGTGCTCGAGCGCGGTCTCGTCGGTCGTCTCGGCGTCGGTCTCCGGCGGGGGCGGATCGAGGGAGCGGTCGGGGCCGGGCGCGGCCTGCATGCTGTGGGGCAGAGCCCAGAGGGCGTCGGCGGCACGTCGGAAGCGGCGCTCCGGGTCGATGGCCATCGCGCGGTGGATCCAGCCCTCGAGGGCGCCGGGGACCGGGAACTGCGGGTCGAGCGGCGGCCGTTCGTCGGTCGCGTGGCGGAGCGCCATCGAAGCGAGGTTGTCGGCGGCGAACGGGGGTCGGCCGCAGACCAACTCCCAGGCGATGCAGCCGACGGCGTACAGGTCGGTCCAGGGGCCGTAGCGGCGCCACCGCCCCTGCAGTTGTTCGGGGGACATGTAGGCGGGAGTCCCGGCGGCCGTCTCCAGTTCGCGGGTCTCGACGTCGCCCTCGTCGCCGAAGGCGTGGGCGATGCCGAAATCAGCGAGTTTCACCCGGGGACCGTCGCGGGTGGTGTCGTCGGCGTCGAAGACCAGGAAGTTTTCGGGTTTCAGGTCGCGGTGGACCACGTTTCGGGCGTGGGCGTGGGCCAGGGCATCGAGGATCTGGACGAGCAGGTCGGCGACCTGTCGCCAGTCTGCGAGGGGCATCCAGTCGCGGACCGTCCCCCGGTCGGCGAGTTCCATCGCGACGTAGGGATTGCCGGCGGTGAGTCTGGCGTCGGAGTCGGCTTTGGCCTCGGCGTCGACCTCGCCGTACTCGAACAGATACACGATGCCCGGGTGCAGGAGGCCGGCGTGGGCCTGAACCTCGCGGTGGAATCGGCGGCGGTCCTCGCGGTCGGCGATCCGGCGGATCACCTTGATGGCGACCGAGACGTCGGTGGTGCGGTGGTCGCCGCGATAGACGGTGCCCATGCCGCCTTCGCCGATGCGAGTCTCGAGGGTGAAGGGGCCGAGTCGGGCGGGAGCATTCATCGATCAGCGGGATACGAAGGAGGTGGCCGGTGGGGAGTGTAGCGGGATCGGTGGGCCGGGCCAAATGACGCGGGAAGGCAGGTTGGCCGCGGAGGGTCGTGGGGAAGCCGGCGGGGGTCAGTCCTCGAGGAGGGCGGCGAAGCGTTCGGGCGGGATCGCCCCCTGGGTGGCGCGCTCGCCGTACACGAAGGTCGGGACGGCGCGGACGCCGGTGCGGTGGGCCCGGTCGAACTGTTCGGCGAGTGCGTCGTCGAGGGACTCGTCGTCGATGATCTCGCGGACCTCGGCGGCGTCGAGACCGTGGTCGGCGGCGATGTCAGCCAGGACGTCGGGGTTGCCGATGTCGCGGCCCTCCTGCCAGAGGGCGGTGAACAGCGCCTCGTGCAGGGCGCGGAAGGTCTCGGGGTCGTAGTCGCGCTGGACGGCGACGGCGAGCTTCTGGGCGTTCCAGGAGTCGAGGTCGTCGTGGATGGCGACCTGCATCTCGACGTCGTATTGGTCGGCGAGGCGTTGGACGTTGCGTTTGGCGCGCTCGAAATACTCGTCGGTCTTGCCGTCGTCGACGCTGTGGTCGAGCTGGCGGTCGGGGCCGCGCTTGTGGCCCTGCAGGTCGAAGGGGCGCCACTCGATCTCGGGCGAGAGGCCGGCCTCGTCGAGGTAGGTCTCGAGGGACTCCTTGCCGAGGTAGCAAAACGGGCACAGGTAGTCGCTGTAGACGACGAGGTCGGGCTGGTCGGTCGGTTCGTCGGGCATGGTCCTCGCGGGGTGAGAGGGGCGATGCGCACCCGATATGATGGCTCAGGCCGACGGTGGTTTCAAAGAGGCGTCGAGGGGCAGTGCGAGTCGGCGGCGGGGTCGTGCGAGTCGGCGGCGAGGCCGCCGTTGCTCCAAATCGTGTGTTGTTGGGGGGCGCCGTTGCTCCAAATCGTGTGTGGGTGGGGCGCGGCCCGATATCGGGGGTTGACCCCTCGACGTGTGAGACGGCGGCGAGGCCGCCGCCGCTCCAAATAGGTAGTGTGTTGTGCCGCCCCAAATAGTGGGTTGGTAGGGGCCGCCGACGG
>CAZRLK010000247.1:0-6238 GCA_964600555.1 uncultured Bradymonadales bacterium | reverse complement strand
GTGCCAGACGCGCTCGTAGCCCCGTTCGAGTGTTTTGAAACCGGCTCTTAGCTGCTCACTTCAACCCGTGCTTTTTCAACAATTCGCGAAAGTGATACCGCGTCAATCCCGCCGCCTCCGAGGCCTGCGAGATGTTCTCGTCGTACTCCTCGTAGATCCGCGCCAGGTACGCCTCCTCGAAGCCGTCGACCAGCTGCTGTTTGGCCTCCTTGAACTCCTCGTCGAGCTCCGCCACCAGCCGCACCTGGTCCTCGCCCACCGGCTCCCCGCCGTCCTCGCCCGCCAGCACTCCCGCCATGTTGCCGGATAGCTGCAGGTCCTCGCGCTCGATCGACTGCCCACTCGCCAGATTCGCCGCCCGGCGGATGACGTTTTGCAGCTCGCGGACGTTCCCCGGCCACGAGTAGTTCATCAGCATGTCCATCGCATCGGCCGTCAGGCGCATCCTCGGGCGGTCCGGACGCCGCTCGGCGACCTCGTCGAGAAAATGCTCGACCAGCAGCGGGATGTCGTCGCGACGATCCCGCAGCGGCGGCAGCTCGAGCTCGATGACCGACAACCGAAAATACAGGTCCTCGCGAAAGCCCCCGTCGTTGACCTGCTGGCGCAGATCCCGGTTCGTCGCCGCGATCACCCGCACGTCGGCCTTGATCGTCTCGGTACCCCCGACGCGCTTGAACTCGCGGTTTTCCAGCACGCGCAACAGCTTCGGCTGCAACTCCGGATCCAGCTCGCCGATCTCGTCCATGAACAACGTCCCCCCTTCGGCCTGCTCGAACGCCCCGGGTTTTTGCTCGACGGCCCCCGTAAACGCCCCCTTTTCGTGGCCGAAGACGTACGATTCCATCAGGTCGCTCGGGATGGCCGAACAGTCCAGCACGACGTACGGATCGTCCTTGCGCCGCGAGGCGTCGTGGATCGCCCTCGCGACCCGCTCCTTGCCCGTCCCGGTCTCGCCTTCGATCAGGCAGGTCAGCTCCGAGGGCGCCACCTTGCCGAGCGTCGCGAACACCTCGCGCATCGCCGGCGAACGCCCGATCACCCCTTCGAAATGCTCGTCCTCGCTCAACGGAATCTCGACGACCTCGTCGAGCGGCTCGATCTTGAAGGTCGTGTTTCCGGCCCGAAACGTCACGTTCGGCGCCAGATACACTTCCTTGATGCGACACCCGCCGAGCATCGTCCCGTTCGTCGACCCGGCATCCCGCAGCACGAATCCGTCTTCCTCGGCCTTGATCTCGAAATGCGTCGAGCTGACCGACTGATCCTGCTCGAGGGTGATGTCGTTGACCGCCGAGCGCCCGACGTACGTGCTGCTCGAGTCGAGCGTGAACTCCTCGCCCTCGGCCGGCCCGTCGACGACCACCAGCTTCGCCTTGTGCAGCTCGCGCGAAGTCGCCCGGTCGTCGACAAACTCCGTCCGAAGGCCCATCTCCTCGTCACTCATGACACCCGGTCCAGTACGCACCTCGAAACACTTGTCGTCGCTCGAGAACCGAGCTTATCAACGCACCCGAGCGGTGGCAACTGCAGTATCCGCATCGATCCCCACATCCCCGCCGCAAGCGACGGAGAATCCCGCAATTCGCGCCGTCGAAACCCCACTGAATTAGACAGCCGCCTCGACATTTCATACGCTGATCGAGATGTTTCTGAAGATTGATTCACCGCCTCCACGGGGCTCCGTCGCATGTCTCACCGCTGTTTGCTCGCCGCCGCCGTCGTGCTGACCGTCGTCACCGCCTCCGGCTGTGCCGACTTCGACGGTTCGGACGCTCCGCTCGACGCCGGCGACGTCTCCACGGATCACGACGCCCGGGCCGACGCCGATGCCGACGACGCTAACCGGCCCGAGCCCGGCGACATCCACCGTTTCGCCGACGGCTGTTTCACCGTCGAGGCCGCCGCGCCCGACGGGGGCCCGACGCGCTCGCTCGTTACCACCGACGACGGCGGGGGCTTCGCCTTCTCCGCGGCCGACGACGCCTCCCCCGCCCGCTTTTTCATGAAGGCCTCCAATCTCGGCACCTACCTCTTGTACGACACCGCCGAACAGTACCTCGTCGGCGAAGATGGCGAGCTGGTGCGCCGCGAGGAGATCAGCTCGGATATCTTCGAACTCGACGACAGCTTCATGCCCGGCGCTCAGTGGAAACTCGAACACTCACCCCACGATCGCAGCCGGTTCGCCGTCCGCCACCTCAAATCCGACCGGTACCTCGCCGCCGACGGGTTGACCGCCGAGACCGACCGGGCCGCCGTCGTCTCGTTCGAGGCCGCCTCCGGCTGCACCCCCTACCCCGAGCTGACCGTCGACGCCGAGGGCACCGTCGAGCCCCGCCAGTTCGACGACGGGTCGGTCTGGGGGTTCGTCGAGACCCACTCGCACATCATGACCAACTTCTCGTTCGGCGGCGCCGGCATCTTCCACGGCGCCCCGTTCCACCCGCTCGGCGTCGAACACGCCCTCCCCTCGTGTGAGATGTTCCACGGCGAGGAGGGCCGCAAGGATCTGTTCGGCTACGGGTTCAACCAGGGAACCGACGTCTCCCAGCAGGACCTGCTGACCGCCCTGCTCAACAAAGAGACCCCCGAGCCCAACCATGCCACCGACGGCTACCCGACCTTCACCGACTGGCCGAGCGCCCACGACAGCTCCACCCACCAGGTCCAATATTATAAATGGATCAAGCGCGCGTACCTGGGCGGCCTTCGGCTGATGGTCCAGCACGCCACCAGCAACCAGGTCATCTGCCAGCTCCTCGCCGGCTCCGACATCCAGCCGACGCGGTATTCGTGCAACGACATGGTCGCCGTCGACCGCATCCTCGAGGAGACCCGCAAGATGGAGCGGTACATCGACGCCCAGAACGGCGGCCCCGGCGAAGGGTGGTTCCGGATCGTCGAGAGTCCCGAACAGGCGCGCGACGTGATCAACGACGGCGACCTGGCGATCGTGCTCGGCATCGAGACCTCGAACCTGTTCGACTGCTATCTCGTCCCGCCCGACGGCGAGGAGCGGTGCACCGAACAGGACGTCGTCGAGGCTCTCGACGAGTATCACGACCGGGGCGTCCGGGCGATCTTTCCGGTCCACAAATACGACAACGCCTTCTCCGCCGGCGACGGCCACCGCGGCGTCATCGAACTCGGGAATTTCGCCCAGACCGGCCACGACTCGAACTTCGTCACCGACTGCCCCGACGTCCCCGCCCGCTTCGACCAGGGCGACGTGCAGTTCGGCGACCTCAACGACCCGCGCGAGGACTACCACGCCGAGCCACCCGTCGACCGGAGTTCGTTCGAGGACGAGCCGATCGAGTTTCTGACCGACCACAGCGACCGGCTTCTCGGCGACCCGCTCGAGGGGGATTACTGCCAGAATCACGGCCTCACCTCGCTCGGTGAATTTCTGATGCGCGAGCTGATGAAGCGAGGGATGCTCATCGAGGTCGACCACTTCTCGCAGCGTGCCTACGAGCGCGCCTTCGAGATGCTCGAGCAACACGACTACCCGGCGGTCGGCTCGCACGGGACCCACAACGACGGCAAGATCTACGAGACCGGCGGCGTCTCGAAGTTCAACTTCGGCAACTGCGCCGACCCCGACGATCCCGGCAGCCGCGCCGACGGCCTGCGCAACCGACTCGCCATGATCGAGGAGGCCGGCGGCTACCGCGCCGAGGGCTTCGGCTTCGACCTCAACGGCTTCGCCGGCGCCCCCGGCCCCCGGTTCGGCCCCGACAGCGTCTGCGAGCAACCCCAGGACGACGAGCTGACCTACCCGTTCGACTCGTACGCCGGCAACATCACCTTCACCGAACCGCAGGTCGGCGAGCGGACGATCGACTTCAACACCGAGGGGCTCGCCCACATCGGCCTCATCCCCGAGCTGATCGAGGACGTCCGCAACACCGGCGTCAGCGACGAGCAGCTCGAGCCGCTGTTCCGCTCCGCCGAGGGCTACCTGCGGATGTGGGAAAAGGCCGAGCGCCGCGGCGAGGCGCTCTCGGAGTGATCTCGGAGTCGCCTCGGCCCGTTCGGAGGAGGTTCCGGGCTCCGCATGCGTTGATGCAACCGAGCATGACAGTTACCGTATGATTCCGTGGTCCAGCCACACCGCACTTTTCAACGATAGACGGTGGAGTAGTCGGATGAGTCTCCAATGGCGATGGGATTCGATCGCTCCTTCGATTGGTGTCGTCTCCGCCTCACTCCTCTTGTTGGCGGGGTGCGGAGAGTCGGGGGGCTCGGGCTCGTCGTCGATGGAACCCGATGCCGAGGCCGGCGATGTCGGTGTCGACGAGCGCGACGCGGCGGATACCGACCCCCGAGACGTGCGTTCCGTTCGCGACGTGGACGACACCTCGGATCCGGACACCGACCCCCGGGCCGACGCGGACGGAGACGCCGGTCGTCACGACGGCGGGTACGACCCGGTCTTCGAAACTCGTAAAAACTACGCCCTCGAGAACTTTCGGAGGGTCGACGACGACTATGCGGTGACCCACGGCGGCCTGAGCGAGGGGAGTCGGGGAGACCATCCCGCCTACAGTTGGGTAAAACTACTCGATATCTCCGACCCGATGGCCGTCGAAGTCGCCGACGTGCGCGTCTTCGAGCGCCAATCCGCCGTTCCCGTCCCTTATCGAGGCGGTATCCTGCTCGCGGCGCAGGATCTCGTGCTAGATGACGACACAAACTCGCGCCTTCTCCACTTCGCGATTCGAGACGGGAAGTTGCGCGAAGTTGCCCGTTTTTCGGATCCCCTGAACGCCGAAGATCCGTACGATGGAACGCCCGCCAACTTCATCTCGAATGACGAGCGAGCCGTGCTCACGACCGGCCAAGAGCTGGTCTCCGTTTCCCTCGGCACTTCGCAGGTGGGTGGGGACGAGCAGACCCCCGTCGTCGACGACCGGATCGAACGCACCGGCGAAGGAAGCAGCCGCGGACACTACTCCACCCTGCTCGGCGAAGGCCGCGTCGTCGAGCTGCACGAAGGGGCCACCGTCTGGTCGTTCGACGTCTCCGACGACGCCTCGAATCCCGTCGGTGACGTGACCGTCGAGGACGCCACCTCGCGATGGTGGGACTACGCCCCCGACGTCGGTCACGTCTATCTCGCCGGCTGGAACCCCGACTCGACCACCCACGTGCTCGATGTGACCGATCCCGAGCAACCGAGCCTGGCGGCGACCCTCGACAACAGCAACTACTTCGACGAGGAATTCGAACAGACGACGGGCCTCGAGGTGGCGGACGAACGGCTGTACTGGGCGAGAGCCCGCGGGGCGCACGCGCTCCACATCTACGACATCTCCCAGCCCGACGACCCGCAACAGGTCGCTTCGCTCGACGTCAGCGACATCCCGAGGCCCGAAGGCGAAAGCCTGGGCAGCCTCTACACGCTCGCAGCCGATGGCGAGACCCTGTACATCGGCTACGACGATGTGGACGGACCCGACCTTCCAGACCAGTCCATCATCGGCGTCGATCAAACAACGCTCGATGAGCAGTAACACCTGCCGACAGGCCCCGTCCTCAGGACACGACGCTCGTTTGCGTTGACGAAAATCGCCGACAAAGCCGTCAACGCGACCCGAGCACATCGGGCGGCCGCGCGACCGATCGCACATCTCGTGCAAATCGGATGCGCCCTTCGAGCGCAATCGTCCATGCGATGCCTTTCCTAACGCCTTGCAAACACCTGCGAGGTCGTGTAGACACTCGAAGCGTCGCGAAAAACGTGTAAGAGTGATTCTTGTATTTCTAGATCTGGAGAAGTGTCATGCGATCGTTGTCGTTGCGTTGGACTCGGATGTTGTTGTGGACGGGCCTGCTCGTCGGTTCCGTCGGCCTGACGGCCTGCGGGGGCGAGGAGGATCGCGACCCGTGCGCCGGCGTCACCTGTGATTTCGGCGTCTGTGATTCGGACTCCGGAGAATGCACCAACGAAGACTCCTGCAGCGAAGAGGCCGACTGCATTCCGGGCTATCGCTGTGAGGAGGGAAGCTGCGCGGCCCAGACCGAATGCAGCGAAGACGGCGACTGCGAGGCGGGCGTCTGCAACGACGACGGCGCCTGCGTCAATCCCGACACCTGTGAGGAAAACAGCGAATGTCTCGAGCGCACCTACTGCGAGCCCGGGGGCGAGGACTCGGAGGGGAGCTGTGAGCCCGATCCGTGCAACGCCGTGACCTGCCCGCACGGGGTCTGCGAGCGCGGCACTGGCGAG
>CAZRLK010000246.1:0-6311 GCA_964600555.1 uncultured Bradymonadales bacterium | reverse complement strand
GGCCCGACCGACGGGGGAGCCGACCCCGGCGACGCTCGTCCGGACGACGAGCCCGGCTGTGAGGACCGCTCGGAGTCGCACCAGCGCTGTGGCGGGGACTGCGTCGATCTCTCGTCCGACGACGACCACTGCGGGGCCTGCCACCGTACGTGCGATGCACCGAAGAGCTGTCGGGAGGGGAGCTGCCAGTGCCCCTCGGACGAGATCGCCTGCGACGGCACGTGTGTCGACCCCTCGACAGACGGCGACCACTGTGGTCGATGCGGCAACGCCTGTCCGGGGAGTGCGACGTGCGAGGAGGGGGCCTGTAGCTGTCCGGACGGCGGGGCGATTTGCGGCGGGGCCTGCGTCGACACCGACACCGACGACGAGCATTGCGGGGCCTGCGGGAATGCCTGCGACTGGACGGCGCGCTGCCGCGATGGAGGGTGTCGCTGCCGAGCCGGCCAGGAGACCTGCGACGGGGTATGTACGCACAAGCAGAGCGACGCGCGTCACTGCGGCGCGTGTTCGAATAGCTGCGAGATTGGCTGCCGGGAGGGAAGCTGTTGGCGATGGGCGTCGATCGGTGCCGGAGAGGAGCTGACGTGTGGCCTGACCACCGCCGGGGAGGTTCGCTGCTGGGGCAATGCGGTTTGGCCGGATCGCTCCGAGACCTTCGAGGAGGTGTCGGTCGGCTTTTTCTTTGCCTGTGGACGCCGCCCCGACGACTCGATCGCCTGCTGGGGGATCTCTGGGACTCCGGCGACCGGGACTTACGAGCAGCTGGCGACCGGGGGCTCTCACGCCTGCGCGATCGATACCAGCGACGGCTCGATCACATGCTGGGGCCACGGCTCCGAGCCCGGTGAGGACTACGAACAGGCCCGCCCGCCGGAGGGCAGTTTCACGGACGTCGCCGCCGGGCACAACCACTCGTGTGCCATCACCGAGGCCGGCGGCGTCGAATGCTGGGGCTCGACCGACGACGGCGTCGGAAACGCCCCCGAGGCCGACTTCGAAGCGCTGGTCGCCGGAGACGATTATACCTGCGGGCGGACCTCCTCGGGGAGCATCCTGTGCTGGGGCGAGGACGAGAATGGCGAATCGAGCCCGCCGAACGGGGCGTTCACCGCCATGAGTGCCGGGCTAAACCATGCCTGTGGGCTCACCGACACCGGCGGCATGGAGTGCTGGGGCGACACGACCCTGAGAGACGACGGCGTCATCTCGCCGCAGCAGGGGGAGTACGTCGCTGTCGGGGCCGGCAGCGACCACACCTGCGCGGTCACCTCGGAGGGCCATCGCCACTGCTGGGGCTCGGATCACGACGGCGAGTTGACCCACTGGACGGGCGCATTCCGGGAGGTCGTCGCCGGCCCCCACTTCACCTCCTGCGCACTGAGCACCGATGGGACCGCCACCTGTCTCGGCGAGGACAACGACGAGGAAGCGAGTCCCTCCGACAATCAGACGCCCAACGGCAATTACCGCGACATCACCCTCGGCAACGAACAGGGCTGCGGGGTGACCGGCGAGGGGACGATCGGGTGTTGGGGGTTGGCCCTCGATCGATATCCCTCCGGGTCACCGCCCGAGGGCGATACCTTCGTGTCGGTCGAGGCGGGCGCCTATCATGCCTGTGCGATCGACGAGTCGGGGGCGCTGACATGCTGGGGGGCGAACGGCAGCGGCCAGACCGAGGCGCCCGGCTCCGGCGAGTTTGTCGACCTGGGACTCGGCGACACCCACTCGTGTGCGCTCGACTCCTCCGGCGAGATCCGATGCTGGGGGGCGAATGAGGTCGGGCAGACGGACGTCCCGAGCGGGCCCTTTGTCGAGGTCGTCGCCGGAAGCGACACCACCTGCGCGATCCGCGAATCTGGCGAGGGGGTCTGCTGGGGCGAAGACATCCACGATCCTTTCGTGATCGAGATCGGTGATCTGCGCGCCATTAGCGCCGACGCATACGAGGTCTGTGTGCTCGACGCCGACGGGAAGCCCTCCTGCTGGCGATGGGACTCCCGCGAGCGCGAGCAGCCCAACTCCCGGACCTACCTCGATATCAGCGTCGGGAACGAGACAACCTGCGGACTCACCCCCGGCTGGCAGGTCGACTGCTGGGGCGGTGTCGTGCAGTAACAGCCGGGAACAGCTCGGTGACTCTCGCAGTATCCGAACCGTACTCGAGTCGAGTACGCCCCTGAAAAACGAGAGCGCAACCGAGCGCGAAGCTTCCTACCTGGTCTCGTTCGAACCGAGCATTTCTTTCACTTCCCGGCGCGTTCTGCTACAGATCCGCCCCGTCATTCATGGTTCAGCGGCAGTATCTGGCGAGGGACCGGCGCCCCGGATGTCGAGCAGAAGCCGGGGCCGGCCCGACCGTCGGAGCTGCGCGCGAGAGGTCGATTCGACACGGGACGAGCGATGTTTGCGACGAGCAGGATTCGAACGTGGAGCCGGCTACTGGTCGCCGTGGTGTTTGTGGCCGGGTGCGACGGCACCGATACCTCGGAGGACGACCCGGTCGTCATCTCGCAGGACGCCTCCGAGGAATCCGAGAAAGATGCGGGCCCGACCGACGGGGGAGCCGACCCCGGCGACGCTCGTCCGGACGACGAGCCCGACTGTGAGGATCGCTCGGAGTCGCACCTGCGGTGTGGCGGGGTCTGTGTCGATCTCTCGGCCGACGACGACCACTGCGGGGCCTGTGGGCTGGCCTGTGAGTCGGGAGAGGTCTGCCGGGACGGAAGCTGCGCGTGCCCCGTCGGTGAAACCGCCTGCGACGGGGAATGCATCGACACCTCCTCGAGCGCCGAGCACTGCGGGGCATGTGGCGAGGCGTGTCCCGAGCGTGCCACCTGCCGGGAGGGCGCGTGTGGATGTCCCGACAGCGAGTCGATCTGCGGCGGGAACTGCGTGGCGACCGACGTCGACGATCGCCACTGCGGGGCCTGCGGCAACGCCTGCGACTGGACGGCTCGCTGCCGGGGCGGGGAGTGTTCCTGCCGGCCGGGTCAGCAGCAGACCTGCGACGGGGATTGCACCGACCTGCAGACCGATGCGCGCCACTGCGGTTCGTGCTCGAACGACTGCCGGGTCGGCTGTCGGGCGGGGAGCTGCTGGCGCTGGGAGACGGTCGTCAGCGGCGAGGGGCTGAACTGCGGGCTGACCAGCGACGACCGGATCCGTTGCTCGGGCGAGTCGCATCCGTATCCTCGCAGCGAGAGTTTCGAGGAGGTCGTCGCCGGGGGCGAATTCGCCTGCGGCCTCCACCCGGACGGATCGATTGCGTGCTGGGGGCTCGGCGCCGTCCCGTCCTCCGGGAGCTACGAGCAGCTCGCCGGCGGGACAGAGCACGCCTGTGCGATCGATCGAGACGACGGGTCGGTCGTCTGCTGGGGCGAGGGTGACGAGCCCGACGAGGCGTACGCCCAGGCCGTCCCGCCCGACGGGACGTTCACCGACGTCGCCGCCGGCACCTATCATTCGTGTGCGATCACGCCCTCCGGCGATGTCGAATGCTGGGGGGCGACCGGCAACGGCGTCGGCGATGCGCCCGAGGCCGACTTCGAGTCGCTGGTCGCCGGCTCGAAGTTCACCTGCGGGATGATTCCCGCCGGGAGCATCATCTGCTGGGGCGGTGACTCGGCGGTGGGTTCGTATGCGCCCGCCGGCAATTTCACCGCGATGGCCGCCAGCGAGGATCGCATGTGTGCCGTCTCCGATACGGGGGCGGTCGAGTGCTGGGGGGACGCCCCGTACACCGACGACGGTCCGTTGAGCCCGGAGACCGGCGAGTATGTCGACGTCTCGGTCGGCCCCGATCATGCCTGCGCGGTCACCTCCGAGGGGGAAAAGGACTGCTGGGGGCCTGACAGGGAGGGGCAGGTGAGCGACTGGACGGGGGCGTTTCGCGACGTCGCCGTCAGCGAGCAGTTCCACACCTGTGCCGTGCGGGCCGATGGAACGGCGAGCTGTCTGGGAAACAACGGTCATTACGAGGCCTCCCCGTCGGTGATCGGCTCGAACGAAAATTACGTCGACGTCGAGACCGGCTGGTACACGAGCTGCGGACTGACCGGCGACGGGGAGATTCGGTGCTGGGGGGATCGCGGATCGCCGTCCGGGGACTCGTACGTCTCGTTTGCGATGGATGCCCAGCATACCTGCGCGATCGACGAGTCGGGGCGGGTGATCTGCTGGGGCGCCGGGGCCAGCGGCCAGACCGACGCGCCCGATCGCGGGGGCTTCGTGGAGGTCGCCGTCGGCCAGCATCACTCCTGTGCGCTCGATACCTCGGGACGACTCGAGTGCTGGGGGAAGAGTGACGAGTGGGAGGTCGAGACTCCGAGCGGCACCTTCACCCGGGTCGACGCCGGGGAGGAGACCACCTGTGCGATCCGGGACTCCGGCGACGGCGTCTGCTGGGGAGACGGCTACGAGGAGCCGGTCGAGATATCGAGCGA
This sequence comes from uncultured Bradymonadales bacterium, assembly GCA_964600555.1. Classification (GTDB taxonomy): domain Bacteria; phylum Myxococcota_A; class Bradymonadia; order Bradymonadales; family Bradymonadaceae; genus CAJXPB01. Next base: position 1,863 of record CAZRLK010000246.1, on the reverse strand, counting down.
CGGCGGATTGCGCGACATCAGCGTCGGCGTCAATCGCCGCTGTGTGGTGACCGCCGAGGGGGCGGTCCGATGCGACGGGGAGATCCTCGGGGGGTCGGAAGCGTCCGACGCCCCCGACTACATCCATGTCGATGCCGGCCGAAGCCAGGTCTGCGCCCTCACGGCCGGCTGGCAGATCGACTGCTGGGGCGAGGTCTTGCAGTAACGGCTCGTGCGAGCGGAGATCGACGCGAGGTGACCGATGGCGGAGCACGAAGATTCCGACGATTTCAACCCCTATTCGCCCGGTGACGCGGCCGTCGATCCCGGCGAGTCGAGGGAGGCGCCCCCGTCGGACCGGATCGCCGATTCGACGCCTCCGTCGGGTCCGACGCTTCGGCGCTGGCTGACGAACCTGCCGGTCGTCTTCCGGCGGCTGCTCGGCCCCGTCGGCGGGGCGTGGCTCGTCTTGTTCGGCGGGTTCGTCGCCCTCCTGATCGGCCTCGGCGGCATCCTCGTCGTCGCGATGCCGGGGGAGGCCCTGCAGGATGGCGGCGCCGGAGCCGGACCCGGCGTCGTCCTGGCGGCCTTGCCCGCAGCGATCGTCGTGTACGGCGCGCTCGGCATCCTGTGGCTCGGGCCGTTCCGGCCCCTGCGACGCGTCGCCTTCGAAGGCGATCGCGGCGTCGACTCCCTCTCCGAGGCGCTCCGACTCTCCCTGCACAAAAAGTGGTCGATCGTCGGACTCGCCCTCGTCGTGACCCTGCTGTATAGCTGTCTCAGCGGCTGTCTCGCGGGCTCGATCGGATCGGCGATCGGTTCCGCCGACCAGGGCGTCGTCGGCGCCCTCCTCGTCCCGGTATTGACCCTTGCTGCACTCGCCCCGATCGCCCCGGCGCTTTATATCGTCTCGGTCACCGACGCCGGTCCGCTCGAGTCGATAAGCGCCGGCACGAACCTGCTGGGCACCCATCCCCGCTACCTGATCGGGGGCTACCTGGCGGTCGCCTTCGTGTTCGCCTGCGGCGTCGTCGGCATTCCCCTGCTGGTGTTCGGCGCCTCCTTTCTCCTGCTCCTCGAGCCTGTCGGGTGGCTGCTCGCTGCCGGATTGATGGTGATCGGATACGGCGTCGGCGTCGTCGCCTATGCGACGCTTTTCTTCACCCTCGAGGAGACCGTCGGGCCGATCACGATCGAACGCTCCCGCACCGAGATGGCCAAAACCGCCTTCCGCTCCATGCGCGATCGTCCGCACCCGTGACGCGGGTTCCCGCCCGCCGAGCATGGCTCGACGTTCTCGTAGATACCCGTGCCGAGCCCCGCAGTATCCCCGAGTACCCGCGAGGAGGAAATTGCGAAGGCCCCCGAACTCGCCCCGAGTCGTTCTCTTTTGACGGGTTTCGCCGATCCGAATACAGTCAGTCTCGGCTCGCGTCTGCACCAGACAGGCACACACGGCGAACGGCCTCTCGAGGGAGGGACGATTGTGAATGACTCGAACGCCCAGAGATTCGACGAGGAGCGCGCCGAGGCCTACGACGAACGCATCCGTCGCTGGTGGGCGGTCAAAGAGCCCGGCTGACTCGCCACGGCCCGCCTGCTCGCCGACCGTCGGCGGGGTGTGATCCAACTCCGTGGGATCGGGGGGGCCGGCGTCCCGCGTCGCATTCGCCAAGACGTCGAGGGCTCTCGACGCGCTCGGCCATATTCGCCAAGACGCCATGACGCCAAGACGCCAAGAACACCCCGCCGCGCCTCGCCGTCACCGACGGCACCGGCCGGCGGCGAAGCCGCCCGGGTCGCCGCAACCGGAGCGCAGTGAAAAGCCTGGAGTCCGGCTTTTCATCTGCGTCCGAATGCGGCGGCCTCCCGGGAGACGAGGTC
>CAZRLK010000245.1:0-6479 GCA_964600555.1 uncultured Bradymonadales bacterium | reverse complement strand
CGGGATGACGGGTCTCGGTATCGCCAAGAAACCCGAGACGCCAAGCTCGCCAAGGGCGTGCTCGGGCTCTCGACGCGAAGCGCTCGATCGGGGTAAAGGCCCGGGAGACGGCGTCTCCCGGGAGGACTCCGCAGCCGGAGCGCAGTGAAAAGCCTGGAGTCCGGCTTTTCATCTGCGTCCGCATGCGGCGACCCGGGCGGCTTCGCCGCCGGCCGGTGCCGTCGGTCGGGGGAGGTGCGCCGGCGTGGTTTTGGGTTTCTTGGCGTCTTGGCGTCATGGCGTCTTGGCGCATGCGACGCGGGACGTCGGCCCCCGATCCCACGGAGTTGGATCACACCCATAGCCACACGTTTCAGGATCAGGGTGGGTGGCACGCTGATCATCGCACGGCGCATGGTCCGTCGATCCGTCGAAGATCCCCAGGAAGTTCAGGGAGATGCAGGGTGGGTGGCACGCTGATCTTCGGCGGGAGCATCGCAGAATAGTGGATGGCTGCACCCCCGGGGCCGGCGAGTCGGGCGGTCGGTTCGGTGGGTCGGTATCCGAGGTCGTGGCGAGCGGGCGTCGGGTTTCGGAGATCGGTACGCGAGGTCGGAGAAATCGAGCGCTCGGTTGCGTCGGGGGATACCGAAGGTCGGAGAAATCGAGCGCTCGGTTGCGTCGGGAGGATACCGAAGGTCGGAAAATCGGATGCTCGGTTGCGTCGGCGGGATACCGGAGGTCGGAGAAATCGGATGCTCGGTTCGGTCGGCGGGATACCGGAGGTCGGAGAAATCGGGCGCTCGGTTGCGTGGGGCGCTACCGGAGGTCGGAAATCTCGTCGGGTGGCATCGGGGGTCGGGATACATCGGGTACAGGGGTCGTCAAAGTGACCGGACGTCGTTTCGTACCCAAGATCGGAAGATTTCGAAGTGGGCGCCGGAGGAGGGGATACGTCGGATATGGGGGTGTTGAAAACGAGCTGGGGGTAATTCGTACCCGAGGTAGGAGCGCCTTGGAAGTCAGCACGTGGAGGAGGGATACGTGACGTATGGGGGTATTCGAAGTGACCAAAGGGTAATTCATACCCGAGGGGCGAGATTGTCGAACCGAGCACGGTGGGTGGGCATACCCGAGGTAGGGCAAGAATCTGGAAATTGCCGGTTTTTCGCGGCCCAAGGGACGAGTGGTGAGATACGAAAGCCCGGGACGTGCCTCGCGGCGGTCGTCCCGGGCTCGTGGTTTGGAGCCGGTTTCAAAACACTCAGACGGCGACGAGGATGTCAGCCGTCGGTCTCCGAGTTCCCGTCGGTGTCGGACTCGCCGTCGGTGTCGGACTCGCCGTCGGTGTCGGACTCGTCGTCAGTCGGGGAGCCGCCGTCGTTGCGGGGCTCGCCTTCGTCGCTCGAGTCGGTGTCACCGGGGCCGTCGAGCTCGTCTTCCGGCGTCTGCTCTTCGCCCGTCTCCGGGTCGACGTCGGTGACGCTGCGGTGCTTGCTGTTGAGTTCGGTGACCCGTTTGTTTTGCTTCACGAGCGGCCCGAGGATGTCCCGGCGCGCTTCGATATCGGCATCCTCGTTGGTGCCGTACTCGGCGATGACCTGGGCGACGGCGTGGAGCATCGCATCCTGACCGCGTTTGCGGGCCTCGCGGACCTCATCCCAGGTGGCATCCGGCCGGTCGGGTTCGGCGAGGGCGTCGTCGAACTGGTCGACGAGGGTGTCGATCCGCTCGACCAGCGAGGTGATTTCGAGGTTGTCCAGCTCGTGTTTCCAGTCGCTTTCGAGCTGACCGTGGATGTACTGGACGGCGTCGAGTTGCTCCTCGAACGACATCCGGGTGATGGCGCCGGCGCCCTCCGGGAACAGCGCCTGGCGGATCTGTGTGGCGGTTTCGCCTTTCGGTTCGTCGCCGAATACCCTTTCGACTTGCTGGAGCCGGCTGTGCAGCGCGCCGACCGCGCGGTCGAGGTCGTTGTCGATCTCGGCGGCCTCGCGGCGGCTCATCTCGTCGACCTGGCGGGCGTGGCGCCACTCGCCCTCGAGCTCGTGGGTCTCGAGATTGATGAGCAGTGCCCGGTCGAAGGCCTCCACAATCGCGTCGGCCCCGCGGGCCTCGGCCCGCTCGCGGCCCTCGCGGAGGCCGAGCCTGATCCGGCCGGTCGGGAGGGCGTTGAATCCAAAGTAACGTGACAGATCTCCGTGTGCCATGGTGGTTGCTCCTGCGAGCCCCCCGTCCGGCCCCCGGCCGGCCGAGCATCGACCGAGCGCGGTCACCGTCCGAAAGTACTCGTCACAAATAGTCAACGTTCATCCGCTCCTACCATACGAATGAAGACCCCCGGGTGACCGTGAGCACGGTGTGGTGGCCGGCTCGTTGGACTGGCTATCCCGTACTGCTTTGAGTCTTCGAACGCCATATTGCTCGATTCGGCGAGGACCGTCAAGAGGGGTGGGGCGAAACGGCCGGCTCCGGCTTACCCTCGGCTCCCTCCGGAAGGGCAAGATGCCCTTCCTACAGTCGGTCGCCGCCGACCGTCCGATTGTCCGACCGTCTCACGCTCGGCTCCCTCCGGAAGGGCAAGATGCCGCTTCCTACAGTCGGTCGCCGTCGACCGACCCTGCGGTCCTCCGATTGTCCGACCGTCCGTTCGTCCGATTGTCCGATATCCCATTGCCCTCCGCCTACAGTGCAACGGGCTCCGCCTCGCGCGGGTTCTCCGGCCAGGGGTGTTTCGGGTAGCGCCCCCGCATCTCCCTGCGCACCTCGGGGTAGGTCTCGTCCCAGAAGCTCGCCAGGTCGTCGGTGATCTGGGCGGGGCGGAAGTTCGGCGCCAGCAGGTGCTGCAGCACCGGCCGCCGGCCGCCGTCGACGCGCGGGCCCTCGGTGGCGCCGAACATCTCCTGGATGCGGACGTCGGTCGCGGGCGGTTCGCCCGGCTCGTAGGTGATGGCGTGAGTGTAGCCGGAGGGGGCCTCGAATTCGGTCGGCGCGTACTGCTCGAGCGCCCGGATCTGCTCGTGGTCGAGGTACTGGCGGAATTGCCCGCGCAGGTCGACGCGCCGCAGCTCCTCGAAGCTTCGCTTCCCCCAGCAGACCTGCTCGAGGATCTGGCGCGTCTGCTCAGGCACCTCGCTGTCGTCGGGAAGCACCTCCGGGAACTCGAGTTCCGGCCGCCACTCCCGGAGGCACTCGATGCGTTTGAGAAACTGCCGGTCGCCCTCGCCGAGCGAGAACGCCCGCTCCAGATCAGCGAGTGCCGCCTCGACCAGCCGGCGAGTGACGTCGACGGTCTCGGCCTCCTCGTCGACCGACGCGATCGCCTCCTCGAGCGTCAGGTCGTCGAAGCGCCGGCGCCGAAAGGCCATCACCCGCTCGCGCTCGTCGTCGACCTCGAGGTCGAGCTCGTCGCGCACCCGCCCGGCGAACAGCTCCTCGAGCCACTCGCGCTCGAAGGCCGAGGCCTTCCGAATCAGCGCCCGGCTGCCGACCCCGCCGGTCGACCGCCCGCGGGTTTCGCCGGCGATGACCGGCGCGACCAGCATCTCGGCGTCGCGCACCACGCTCTCGTACGCCAGCGCCAGCGGCTCGCCGCCGACCATCACGTACTGGCGCCCCTCGCTGCGCGACAGGCAGATGCGGTCCGGGAACCCGACCGCCAGCGACTTGCGGGCATCGGCGTTCGGCTCGCCGCTCGCGCCCTGCTCGTCGACCATCCCGGCGAGCTGGTCGCGCACCTTCGCGACCCGCCGGGCGCGGCCGACGTGGGCGTCGATGCCGACCGACCGCGCCGACCGTGTGCGGCCGCCGGCGACGTCGTCGAGCACGTCGACGCGAAACTGCAGATCGCAGGTCCCCGTCGGCGCATCCCGGTCGACGGACGTCGCGAAATCGCGCTCCGACAAAAGCGCCGCCATCCCGGCCGTCCGCCGCAGGCACCCTCGCCGGCCCGCCTCGATCAGCATCCGGGCGATGCGCGGGTGGGCCGGCAGCTCGAGCATGCGCTTGCCGACGTCGGTCAGCCGGAAATCCTCGGCCGGCACGGCGCCGAGCCGGCGCAGAAGCTCGACGGCCCGGTCGAGGGCGTGCTCCGGGGGCTTTTCGAACCAGTCGAATGCCCTCGGATCGTCGCCGCTCCAGGCGACGACCTCGAGGACCGGCCCGGTGATGTCGACGCGCAGGATCTCGGCGGTCTCCTCGTCGGGCATCCGGTGCTCGAAGGCCCTCGTCCACAGCCGGTAGGCGCGCCCCGGTCTGGTCCGCCCCGCCCGCCCCGAGCGCTGGTCGGCGGACGCGAGGCTGACGTGCGTCCGCTCGAGGCGGTCGAGGCCGCTGGTCGGCGACATCTCGAGCTGCTTGTGCAGCCCCGAGTCGACGACCGTCGTCACGCCCTCGATGGTGAGCGAGGTCTCGGCGATGTTGGTGGCGACGATGATCTTGCGGCGCTCGCTCGACTCGATCGCCCGGTCCTGTTTTTCCGGCGACAGCGCCCCGTACAGCGGCACCACCTCGAGGCCGTCGGTGACCGACATCGACTCGAGGACCTCGATGGTGCGGTGGATGGCCCCGGCGCCCGGCATGAACACCAGGATGTCGCCGCCGTCGTCGTCCGGGTCGTCGAGCGCCCGGCGGACCGCCCGGGCGGCCTGCTTTTCGATGTCGTCGTCGGAGGGGGCGTCGAGATACTCGATGTCGACCGGGTAGGTGCGGCCCTCGGATTCGACGCTCGGCACGTCGAGATACTCGGCGATCGGCCCGGCGGTGATCGTCGCCGACATCACGCAGACGCGAAGCTCCGGGCGCACCTCCAGAAGCTCTTTGAGAAACGCAATCGAGAGATCCGAGTGGATGCTCCGCTCGTGGAACTCGTCGAGCACCACCGCGCCGACGCCCTCCAGAAGCGGGTCGTCCTGCAGGCGGCGGGTCAAAATCCCCTCGGTGATGATGGCGATGCGCGTCTCCTCCGAGATCCGGCGGTCGAAGCGCACCTGGTAGCCGACCTCGCTGCCGACCTCGACGCCGCGCTCGTGGGCGATGCGCCGGGCCGTCGCCCGCGCCGCCACCCGGCGAGGCTCGAGCACCAGGATCCGCTCGTCGTCGCCGACCAGCCCGCCGTCGATCCGGCGGTCGGCGTCGAGGATCGCCTGGGGGACCTGGGTGGTCTTGCCGGCACCGGTCGGGGCGACCAGCACGACGCCCTGGTCGGTGGCGAGTGCGTCGACGAGATCGGGGAGGACCTCGTCGATCGGGAGGCCGGAATCGTACATCGGACGGTGGGGGCGGAGGGGGCTCGGAGACGACGCGCGGGCCGAGTCTAAACGTCGTGGGGGGTACGGACAATGCCATACCGGCGGCGAGGCCGCCGCCGCCCCAAATCGTGGGTTGTGGGGGCGCCCCAGATCGTCGGGTTGTGGCGGCGCCCAAATCGTCGGGTTGTGGCGGCGCCCCAGATCGTCGGGTTGTGGCGGCGCCCCAAATCGTGGGGTGTGGGGGCGCGGCCGCCGGCGCCCCACTCCGCCCGCGATTACGTGCGCATCAGCACCTCTTCTTTGAGCCCGCGGTACTGCTCGACCACCTCGAGGGCGGCGCGGACGTCCCGGCCCGCTTCGCTGCGGCCGAGTTCGTCGGCGGCGGCGTGGAGTTTGGACTCGGCGCGGCGCACGATCTGCATCTGTTCGGTCGGCGAGGGCGGGTCGACGCCGCCGGCCGGGGGAGAGTCGAGGTCGGAGGGGCCGGCATCGCCCTCCAGCACCTCGGGGCGAGTCAGCAACTCGGGGAGCATCGGCGCCATCTTCCCGTCGATCGACGGCCCTCCCGGGCGCGCCGTCAGCGCTCGATCCGTGCCGTCGGTCTCCGTCCGCGTCGAGCCGCCCGCCCGACCTGCTCCCGAACTCGGTCTACCTTCGTCGATTCGACTCATGTCTGCTCCTCTCGCCAGATTCGCGTCGCAATGTCGTCCATCTCGGAGGCCCTGCGGCGCTTCTCGCGCCGCGCTCGATCGGCCTCCCAGTCGTCGCGGTGGCGCTCGACGGCCTCGAGTTGCCGCACCGCCTCCACCATCTCCTCGTGGGCCTCGTCGACGTACTCGCGCTGCTCGTCGACCGCCTGCTCGGCCCGCTCGACCTCGTCGCGCAGCGCCTTTTCGTCCTCGCGCATCCCCCTGAGATAGTTCTCGAATTGCCCGAGCTCCGCCAGGGACGCCTCGCCCGAGGTGCGCCGGCGGCCGAGGCGCTCGCGCTCACTCTCGCGCCTGTCGACCGCCGCCTCCAGCTCGGCGCGCATCTCTGCGACGTACTCCCGGCGGCGCTCCAGCTCGCGCATCTCGTCGGCGTAGCGTTGCTCGGCCTCGTCGCGGGCGTTTTCGCGAAGCTCGAGGAGGGCCTGCAAGTCGTAGTCGTCGTCGCTCATGGCGTTTCCGTTAAAATACCGGCGGCGAGGCCGCCGCCGCTCCGAATCGTGTGTTGGTGGCGCTCCGAATCGTGTGTTGGTGGCGCTCCGAA
>CAZRLK010000244.1:0-6537 GCA_964600555.1 uncultured Bradymonadales bacterium | reverse complement strand
GGATGCAGGATGGGTGGCACCCGGGGAGAGCAGAAGAATGCAGGGTGGGTGGCACTGTGATGAGGGGCCGCCCGGGACTTGGTTTCCAATCGGGGGTTGGTTATGTTGGCGTCGCTCCGGCACTATTCTGCCAATCCCGGTACGTTGTGCCCCGTGATTTTCGATGAGCCGAGATCTAAATAACGCCCCGATATTGTATGCCGCCCGCCAGGTCGACTCGCTCCGGGAGTTTCTCGATCTCGTCGACCTCGACGGTGTCGACGCACTCGTCCGCGACGTGGCGGCCTTCGGAGAGCGTTCGGTCCGCGGAGAAGTCACCGACTCGATCGCCTTCATGCGCATCCCGAAGTGCGCGACGACGTCGGTTCACTACGAGCTGGCTCGCGCGTATCGATCGGTCTGGAGCGCCGGTGGCCACGGCATCCAGCTCGTCCACCACGGCGCTTGTGACCGAGCCGCCGACGTCCGGGGCGAGCCGACCTGGGAGATGCGGCGAAGCGCGCTCGCATATTACCTCGCCCACCCCGACTCGCGATATGTGTACGGCCACTACGAGGTCAATCGCGACATTCTCGAGGGCTTCGCCGACGAGTATGTCTTCGTGACGCTTCTCCGCCACCCGGTTGAACGCTGGATTTCGCACTACCTGTACAACAAGTATCTCCCCCGCGACCGCTACGACATCGACGTTTCGATGGAGGAGTTCGTCGAGACTGAACGAGGCAGAGGCATCGGCCAGATGTACACCGCCTATCTGACGGGTACCGGGCATCTCGACCCCGATTCACGCGATACCGACGAGATTCGCCAGGAAGCCCGGGAGAACCTCGAGATGTTCGAGGTCGTGGGGCTCGTCGAGCGGATGGAACGGTTCACCGACCGGCTCGACGATCGGTTCGGCGTCTCGGTCAACCCGCAGCGCCGCAACCGGAGTCCCGCGCCCGAAGGCGCCTCCGAGGTCAGCGACGAACTACGCGCAAAAATCCGTGAGGTCTGCGAGATGGATCTCGAATTGTACAAGCACGCCAGGCGCCGAGTGTGACCCCTCGGATTACGTCAGGTGTTGCTTTGCCCATTCGTAGATCTCGAGATCAGGTTCGCACAGGCGGCGTACCCGCTTTCGGATTGCCGGTGTCATCATCTTCGAGCGTTGCCGTTTGGCGACCGGATTGCTGTTGTGGTGCAGGATGTCAGGTCGAGTTTCCATCAAGCTTTCGAGCTGCTCACGGAACTCGTCGAGATCTTCGAGAAATCCGACCACGGCGAATTTCTCCAGGGTGCGTTTCGCGCGATCCAGCGCCTTCTTGTCGACTCGGCGGCGCGACGACTCCTCCCGGTTTGCCCCGAAATAATCGAGGAACATCCGCCCGTACGCCTCGGCTCGTTCGCTCTCCAGAAAGTCCTCGAGGTCTTCCTCGATCCCGTAGTGATCTCCCGGCTTGAAGCGATTGAAAAAGTAATGCGAGATCCACCGGTCGACCGGATCACGCAACACGGTGACGAATTGCCAGGCGTCCGAATGTCGTCCGACGATCGCAGGATCGATCTGAAAGTGCCCCGACAGATACTGCACGCCTTCGTGTGAGAGATAATACTCGAGAAGCCCCTCGCGTAGCTCCCACACCGACCACTCGGATCCGTCGGCGGCTTCGGTCGTCGCCTTTTCCTTGAGCTGTACGACGTCGCCCCTTCTGCGAGCCGGCAGGGCCCGATAGATCCGCCGCAGCGCCTTGTCGATCGAGCGTCCGCCGCATTTCGGCACGTGGATGAAGACCGTCCGCTCGATGGGTGGCCCGACCACCGACCGGGTGACGTAGGCCCGCAGGTTGGCCAGCGTCGCACGAATGTCGGTCCAGCTCGTCATCGCCTGTGACTCCACGCTTCGAGAGGGGTGTTCCACGGTCGGTCTGGAGATACGTAGACGGTTCGCCGATTGCAAGCCGAGCCGATGTTTGTCGTTTCCCCGGCGTGCATGTTTGGCTTCCCGATGTCGCTTGGCTATGTTGCCGTCCGCCAACCTCGAGTCACCGATATCGAACACGCACCGTGACATCTTCCGATACCGACACGCCTCGTCAGACCACTTTGCCGCCGGAGGGCCGAGCACTGACGGTCTGGAGTGCCGCCCAGTCGAAGCGCAACCCGTACATGCGACTGTTTTGTGAGAGCCTCGAGCGCCAGGGTCTACGGGTTGAAGGAGGCGTCGTCCCCCAGGGCACGATTGCGAAGCGCGTGATGCGAGCCGGGTGTCCGGACATCCTGCACTTGCACTGGTTGAATCCGTTCTTTTTGCGCGGTGACGGTGGTCTGCTCGAAGCTCCGCTGGTCACCGCTCGCATGGGCGTCTCGCTCTCGCTGCTTCGCACCCTCCGAGCGGTTGGCACCCGGATCGTCTGGACGGCTCACAATCTCGGAAGCCACGACGGGAAAATGCAGTGGGCCGACCGCTTTTTCCACGGGCGCATCGGCCGGATGTGCGACGCGATTGTCGCCCACTCCCCTCACGCCGGCGACGAAGTAGTTCGAGCGCTCGAGCTGGAGGCTTCCGAAAAAGTCGAGGTCATTCCGCACGGCAATTATCTCGACATCTATCCGAACGACATCTCCCGACCCCGAGCGCGCCGGCGTCTGGATCTGTCTGGAGACCGACCGGTCCTGTTGTTCGTCGGGCTGATCCGCCCGTACAAAAACCTCGAGTATCTGTTGGAGATCTTTGCGAGCGAATTCGACGAGGGAGAGGCCCGCCTGCTCGTCGCCGGCCAGGCGATGGACGACGCCCTGCAGCGTCGGATCCGGCGCCTGGGGGAGGAGGACCCGAATGTCGCTCTCCACCTCGAGTACATTCCCGACGACGACCTGCAGGTATTTCACAATGCCGCCGATGCCGTCGTCTTGCCGTACCGCGACATCCTGACCTCCGGAAGCGCCGTGATGGGCATGTCGTTCGGACGGCCGATCGTCGCTCCGAAAATCGGGACCCTCCGGGATGTCGTCGGAGACGAAGGGGGCTTTTTGTACGATCCCGACGACTCGCGAGGACTCGCCGGTGCCTTGCGCGAAGCGGTCGCCACGGACCGCGAGGAGCTGGCGAGAATCGGTGAGCGGAATCTCGCGAGGGCGCGCAGCTGGAGCTGGGAGTCGGTCGCCCGCCAGACCCACCAGTTGTACCGCCGGATCGTCGTTTGAAGCGCCACGACCGGTGCGGCGCTCGAATGACTCGAGTCGTTCGAGGCGCCGACCTGCTCGCTGATCATAGTGCTCACTCCGGCGGCGCGCCCGCCGGTTCGGTCGGCCAGTTGGTCTCGGTCTCATCGAGGCGCGCCAGGATGTAGCGCCGCTCGTCGGCGTCGAATCGCTGGTAAAATCGCCGGCTCGACGGCTCCCGGATCGCCTGCCGGTTCGAGGCCTTCCACGGTTCGTTCTCGTCGACCACCCGTCTGGCGGCTCCTCGATACTGCTGCAGGGCGGAGGGCTCGTAGTCGATTCCGATGAATTCGCAGAGCCGAGCGAGTTGGTCGGCCGGCTCGCTCGCCAGGTGTTCGTAGCGCACCGCCGTGTGAGCGGCCTGCTCGAGGTATTCGTCGGTCAGTGCGACCGACCGGATCCAGCGATCGATGCATTGGTCGACCGAGCGCGCCCCGCTCCACTCCTCGGGGTAGGCGTGGGTGACGGCGTGGAGACTGGCGACGACATCGGCGCCGTTTCGGACGATGTGCACGAACTTCGGCGAGTCGACGACCTCTCGGATCGCCGCAATTCGCTCCAGGTGCGACGGTGTTTTCTCGAGCCACGCCTCCGCTCCCGCCTCCCTGGCCATCTCGTCGAACGCCTCGACGAGCAGTTGGCCGTAGTTGCGTCGGCGCAGATGCCAGGCGCGAAAGGCTTCGGTCCACTCCGGGCGATCGAGACGTTTGAAATACGCCGCCATCTCGTCGCGGAGCTCCCTGTGGCGCACCTCCAGCCACTCTTCGAGCCCGTCGCGGACGTAGTAGTTGAAAAAGTGGGTTTCGGGAAACGAGACGAAGGTCTCGTGTGCCGCCAGCAGCGACTGCAGCAGAGTCGTCCCGGATCGGGGGCATCCGACGACGAAAATGCGGCGAAGATCACGACGGCTCACGGGTCGTAGCTTCGGGTGCCAGTCAACGTGGCGAGGCTTTCGGAGACGATTTGCTCCAGGGCGTCGAGCCGGCGTCGGCCGCGCCGAAACAGACTGGCGTCAGCGAGGGTGATGGCAGCGATCGAGGGGGGGCGCCGTCCCGCCACGCCAGCATGCGCCAGATCGGGGGCGTCCAGGCGTCGCACCTCATTGACGTTGCCGATGGGGTGGGGCAGGGCGCCGACGTTGAGGTCGACGTCGGCGACGCGCGACCAATCCGACCGGTCGACGACACTGAAGTGGCCGTGGGAGGTCGGGCGCTCCTCGCGCTCGGCGTGATCGGAGTGGCCGAGGACGACGTACTCGGGGGTCACCGACAGTCCTTTGGTGTGGCCCGGAAACTGCAACTCGCAGACGGGCTCGCGCTCGTCGATGTCGACGGCGACGAACCGCCCGTCGTTGGAGGCATTGTACAACAGGTAGGGCGGGTCCAGATAGACGTTGTGGCAGCCTCCGTGCCACAGCCGCACGCGATTCTCGATTTGAAAGCCGGCCCCGGGCCGATGGTGCAGTTGGGCAATCTCGCTGTTGCCGTGCGTGTTGGTGTTGTGCAGCACGGCGAACAGTGTCGAGCCGTACGGGTACACCGAATTGACGTGGTTTTTGTCGAATCGCACGCCGTCGAAAAAATATTCGTCGAAATGCCCGGTTTGCGGCGACTGGTAGACGACGCTGTTGTAGGCCGTATTGGCGATGTACAGACCGTCGTTCGCCCAGGCGGTCTGGTGGACGTCGTTCAGCCAGCCGCGGAGGCGATGCCGACCGACCGGCTCGCAGGGGGCGTCGAGGTCGAATGCGAGGACGTATTCTTCGGTCAGCGTGTCGAGAGCTCGATCGTTGACCTTCGCGTACATCCGCCCGGCGTCGCGGTCGATGCCGATCCCGTAGTGGTGCCCGCGATTGAGCAGCCGAAAATCGTCGATATCCCACTGATCGTCGAGTGAAAACAGACACAAAAACGAGTGGGTGGCGACGGCGAATTGCATGGAGGCGTCAGCGAGGCGGGCGCAAGGACAGTTCCGAGGGAGATGACACCGTCGGGTGTTGTACCGACCGACCAGATCCGATGCAAGCAGTCGGGGAGGGAAGGGACGAGAGGTTCCCGGGCCCCTGGCGTCGTCACTCTTGCTCGGCGTCGGTGTCGATGAAATCGAGTTCCTCCCGGATGCGCTGGATCAGGCGGCCGGCCGAGTCGGGAAGGAAGGTAAATGCGTAGGCGGCGAACAGGGTCAAGCCACTGACGAGCGAGACGCCGAGCAGCGCGACATTGGGCAGCATGTCGGCAATGGACCATCGCAGAGCGAGCACCGCCACCAGCATGATGCCGCTTCCCAGAAGCGGAAAGGCCAGGGTCTTGAGATACTCGCTGGCTTTGTAGTCGATCAACTCCCGGACGAAATACAACTCGATCGGCGTAAACAGGTAGCCACGCACGACGTAGGCGACGGCGACCCAGACGAAGCTGAACTGGGCGGCGATCAAAAAGCCGGTGACGTTGCCGGCGACGTTCAGCACACTCAGGCGAAACTCCCATTCCGGTTTGCCCAGCCCCTTCAACACCGGCGGATTGAACAGGGCGACCGCGTGCAATAGCCCGATGCACGACAACACCCGCGAGGCGGGCACGGCGGGCGCCCATTTGTCGCCGTAGACGACGTCGAACAACTCCGGAGCGACGGCGATGAACAGGACGAAGATCGGGAACGAGATCAGCGCCGTCATCTGGATCCCCGCCAGCCAGGCCCGGCGTAGCTTCGGAATCTGGTTTTGAAGCCGCGAGAAGGCCGGCAGTGCGACATCGGTCATCGTCCGACTCAAAAGATCGGTCATGCCCTTGAGGATCTCGTAGGCGACCGAGTAATACCCGAGCGCCGTCGTTCCGAGAAAATAGCCGATGATGATGTCGTCGGCCTGACGGTTGACGAAGTTCATGATCTTCTGGCCGGTGATGTTGATTCCGAACGAGAAGAGATCCTCGAGGTGGCGGACCGAAAAGGCGAAGCTCGGGCGCCAGTCGACCGCCGTCCACAACACCACCATGCCGGTGAGGGTGCTGACGACGCTCTGGGCGACGAGCGCCCAGACCCCCCAGCCGGCGAATGCCAGAATGATCGCAGTGACGCCCCCGACCAGGGTCGCGATGAGGGTCCGGACCGAGATCGTCTTGAATTCGAGATTGCGCTTCAGGATCGCCTTCGGCACCGCCTCGACGCTCGCGATCGGAACGTTCAACACCATCACCTGCAGAACCGGGCCGAGCCGGGGTTCGTCGAAAAACATCGCGATCCAGGGAGCGGCCACCACGCCGAGCCCCGACAGGACGATGCCGACGGCGAGCAACGTCCAGAAGGCGACCGTCAGATGCAGGTCTTCGAGGTCTT
>CAZRLK010000243.1:0-6588 GCA_964600555.1 uncultured Bradymonadales bacterium | reverse complement strand
GGTCGGACTGGAGGTACTGTCGCATGTCGTAGTGGAGGTGAATCGTCGTCGGATACTCGCCGCCGGTGTATTTCGAAATCTTCCCGATCTTGTCCCCCGGCTGCAGCTCGTCGCCGACCTCGACGACGACCGACGAGGGATCGAGGTGCAGATACCGATGGGTCCGCCCGCTCTCGGTCTTGAGTTTGATCGCCGTCCCGCTGTCGTCGGTGATCGTCCCCGCCTCCGTCGCCACCGTCCAGTGGACGGCGTCCTCGCAGCTTTGCGGCCGGATGTCCTGACCCTGGTGGCCGGTCCCTCCCGGACACAGCGGCATCTCCCACTGGCGCGGCTCGCAGAAGTTGTCCCACCACGGATACGAGTAGTTTTCCTCGTCGCACTGGCTCCCGGAGGGCCCCTCGCTGCCTCCGTGCCCCCAGACCTGCGAGTTGGCGTATGCCGGCGACTCGAGGACCGGAAACCGCATCCCGGGGACCCAGATCGTATCGGTCGGCCGCCCCTCGGTCCCGGACTCCAGCTCCCCGGCCGGCTGGTAGGCAAACTCCTGGCCGGCCCCCGGCGCCGCATAGCCGACGACGACGATTGCCGCCGCAATCGCATGTCCGATGTGCCTCATCGATCGCCTCCCAGCCGCGCCAGATTCTCCGCCACTTCCAGCCCGATGCCTTCGTCTCTGCAGCTCCCCCGGTCGGTCACCTCGGTGCACTCGACATCGACCGTGTACGCCGCTCCGAACGAGGTGAACGAGACCGTCAGCACGCCGTGTGTCTGCGAGACCGAAAAGCCCTCGTCGAGGCTCGAGTCGCCGGCCGCGGCCGGGCTCCCCTCGCCGGTCCGCCGCACCACCCGATCGCCCTCGACGGTCACTTCTCGGCCGCGATACTCGAAAAGCGCCGAGTACCAGTGCTCGGAGACGACCGGCTCGAGCGTCGCCAGCGCCTTCTGGTCCGCCGGCAACAACACCGGAACCGGCGCCTCCTCGTACACTCCCCTCAGACGATCCGGCACGCTCACCTCGCGGATCGACTCGAAGCTGCGGTGGGCCTCGGCCTCGTCCCACTCGATCGGCTCGACCTGCTCGCCCGGGAGCATCGTCTCGCTCGGGTCCGGCGCAAAGGGCCGCTCCGGCTGGGGCACCGAGGCGGCGCGTTCCAGCGTCCGCACTTCGTCCTCACCCCCCTGCCCCGGCTCCTGACTGCAGGCGCCGGCCCAGACGACAGCCAGCCCCACCCACAACCACGCACGGCATCTCGGCCTCATCTCACACCTCCTCGCGGTCGAAACCGCCAATCCGCTCCGTCGTGATGGCCACGATTGTAGGGGTTCTCCGCCGGAAACGACAGGGAGGTTCTCGCTCCCCGATCCCACGCCATATCAGCGGCGGACGGGCATGCAGTCGGCGTCGGCGTTGTCGGCCACCCGCCGGTGGGCATCTTTTGACGAGACAGCCGTCCCCGCGCACGCCGTCCCCGTTGGTTCGGAGTCTCCGATGTTCGCATCCGGTCACGACCTCGGCCCCCTGCTCGACGTACGGCTCCGCGTGCACTGGAGCCTGGGCGTCGTCATCGCGCTGATCGTCTTTCAGCTGGCCGTCGGGCTCTTTCCGCACTGGCACCCCGACTGGGGCGCCGGACTTTCGACCGGGGTCGCCGCCGGCGCCGCCGTCGTGTTCGCCCTGTCGCTTTTCACCCACGAACTGGTCCACGCCCTCACCGCCCGCGCCGTCGGTCTGCCGGTCACGAGCCTCACCCTCTATTGTTTCGGGGGCGTCACCGACATCACCGACCTCGAGCGCGGGACCGATCGCCCCGGCCTCGACGCGCTGATCGCCGCCGTCGGGCCCGCCACCAGTGCCCTGATCGGCGCGGGATTCATCTCACTTTCCGGGCTGCTCTCTCCCGAGCCCCCCGCCGCAGCCAGCTCGATGCTCGGGATCGCCTCCGAGATGGCTCCCCTGGCGACGCTGTTCGCCTGGATCGGCCCGATCAACCTCCTGATCGCTGTCTTCAACCTCCTCCCGGCCCTCCCGCTCGACGGCGGGCGCATCCTCCGGGCGTTCGTCTGGTGGTGGACCGACGATGCCGGTCGGGCCACCCGCTGGACGGCCATGCTCGCACGGGGATTCTCCTACGGCCTGCTCGTCCTCGGAGGATTGGTCGCCTTCGGCCTGTACGTCCCGTACGTCGGCGCCGGCCCCGCCACCGGCCTGTGGATCATGTTCCTCGGCTGGACTCTCGTCCGCGCCGCCACCGCCGTCTACACTCGCCAGGTCGTCAGTGATGCTCTCGACGGCGTCCAGGTCGAACAGCTGACCGACCGGGACGTCCTGATCGTCCCTCCCGAAACCTCCGTCCGAAGACTGGTCGACGAGATCGCCTCGGGGCGGCGCCAGGGCGTGTTCCCGATCGCCGACGACGGGGGCTTTCGAGGGATCGTCGACCTGGAGGATCTGCGGCGCATCCCCGAACCGATGCGGGAACAGACCCAACTCACCTACACCACCACCCCTCCCGGCCTCACCTACACGGTCGACTCGACCACGCCCGCCGACCGCGCCCTCGAAGAGATGATTCGCCGCGATCTCGAGGAGGCCGTCGTCCGCCACGACGGCGAGGTGCTCGGCCTCCTGCACCGCGCCAACATCCTGCGCTGGGCCCGAATGCACGCGAGCGGCGGAGACCTCCCCCCCGCGAGGTGAGCCGAGAGATCGAGCGCGGCAGGTCCCCTCGGCGACCGTTGCCATCTTCCCGGCATCTCGCCACAATGGCCGGGACTGCTTCGAAGTCTCACGACTCCCAGCCCCCGAATCGATGTTCGAACGCTTCCAGGGCACCGACTCGTATATC
This sequence comes from uncultured Bradymonadales bacterium, assembly GCA_964600555.1. GTDB lineage: Bacteria > Myxococcota_A > Bradymonadia > Bradymonadales > Bradymonadaceae > CAJXPB01. The sequence goes on along the minus strand of CAZRLK010000243.1, from coordinate 3,742 downwards.
ACCAGCCCCGAACTTCGCGACGTCGTCAACGTCGCGATCAGCCTCGAAAAACCCCTGTTGGTCCGCGGGGAGCCGGGGACCGGCAAGACCCTGCTCGCACATGCCGTCGCCGACGCACTCGAGCTGCCGCTGATCACCTGGCACGTCAAGTCGACGACCGACGCCGCCGACGGCCTGTACGTCTACGACACCGTCCAGCGCCTCAACGACAGCCGCTTCGGCGACGGCGACGTCAGCGACATCGACCAGTACATCGACCTCGGGCCCCTCGGCGAGGCGTTTGCGAGGTCGCGCGAGGGCGGCGATCGGCCCGTCCTGTTGATCGACGAGATCGACAAGGCCGACATGGAGTTCCCGAACGACCTGCTGCACGAGCTCGACACCATGCAGTTCGACATCGTCGAGACCGGCGAGACGGTCGCCGCCGACGAACGGCCGGTCGTCATCATCACCTCGAACGCCGAAAAGGAGCTGCCCGACGCCTTTTTGCGACGCTGCATCTTCCATTACATCGACTTCCCGGACCCGGAGCTGATGGAGGAGATCGTCGACGTCCACCACCCCGACCTCGACGACGAGCTGATCGGCCAGTGCCTGGAGCGCTTTTACTGGCTGCGCGACCAGCCCGAGGTCCGCAAAAAACCCTCGACCAGCGAGCTCATCGACTGGATCGGGGCCCTCGCTCGTGCCGGCATCGACCCGGACCGGCTGCAAACCGAGCTGCCCTTTCTCGGCGTCCTGCTCAAACGCGAGGAAGATCTTCTGGCGCTCGACTCGCGTTGATTCTCCTGCGCACCGACCGGCGGGCCGATGTTCATCGAGTTTTTCTACCACCTGCGCGACCGGGGGTTGCCGCTCGGCGTCACGGAGTTTTTGACGCTGATCGAGGCGCTCTCCGAGGGGCTGGCACGCGAGAGTCTCACCCATTTTTACGTCGTCGCCCGGAGCATCCTGGTCAAGCGCCCGGAGCATTTCGACCTGTACGACCGGGCCTTCGCCGAGTACTTCCGCGACGCCGAGGTCGACGCCGAGACGAAAGCCGAGCTGACCGACGAGCTGCTCTCCTGGCTCGAGGACAATCCCCTTCCCCCGCGGGATCTCTCCGAGGAGCGCCTCGCGGCCCTCGAGGAGCACGACCTCGATCAGCTTCGCGACCAGTTCGAGGAGCGCCTCGACGAGCAGGACGAGCGCCACGACGGGGGCGATCACTGGGTCGGCACCGGCGGCACGAGCCCCTTCGGCCACTCCGGCGAGCACCCGAAGGGCATCCGCGTCGGCGGCGAGGGCCGCAACCGAAGTGCCGTCCAGGTCGCCACCGAGCGCCGCTTTCGCAACCTGCGCAAGGACGTCACCCTCGGGGTCCGGGACATCGGCCAGGCGTTGAGACGACTGCGCGAGCTGACGCGCGACGGCCGCGACGAGGAGATCGACGTCGAGGCCACCATCGACCGGACCGCGCGCAACGCCGGCGACATCGAGCTCGTCTTTCGGCCCCCGCGCCAAAACGAGGTCAAGCTCCTGTTGTTGATGGACGTCGGCGGCTCGATGACCCCCCACACTCGGCTCACCTCGAAGCTGTTCTCGGCCGCCCACCAGGCGAGCCACTTCAAGGCCTTCGACAGCTACTATTTTCACAACTGCCCGTACGGGAGGCTGTACACCGACATCGAACGCCGCGAGGGCGAATCGACCGACCGCCTGTTGCGCAATCTCGACCGCACCTGGCGGTGCATCCTCGTCGGCGACGCCGCGATGGCCCCCGAGGAGCTGATGTTCCAGGGCGGTGCGATCGACTACGGCCACGACAACGAGACGCCGGGCATCGAGTACCTGAAGCGCCTCCGCGAGACCGTCGGCGAGGCGGTCTGGCTCAACCCGCACCCGCCCCACTGGTGGGGCTCGTGGACGACGCGCAAGATCAAACAGTTGTTTCCGATGTTTCCGCTCACGATGGAGGGACTCGAGGAGGCCGTCGACGAGCTGCAGAGCTGAAAGTTGAAAGCTGACAAAACGGTGCGGCGTGCCCGAACCTGACTTCGTTCGGAGCGTCGGTGGCCTCTTGTGCTGGCAGTTCACAGTGCGCCGACCCGGGCATCTGCGGCGCGCCGACCGCCCCGCATATCTTTGGAGCGTCGGCGGCCTCCTGTGCTGGCAGTTCACAGTGCGCCGACGATCCGCGAGGTGTCACCGACGATAAAATTGTGTGAATGACTTTCTCACATCCCTGAACGTCTACCGCGATCGGCGCATGGTCCTCCTCGCCGGCCTCGGCTTCTCGAGCGGCCTCCCGCGGTTGCTCGTCTACAGCACTCTGTCGTTCTGGCTGGTCGAGGCGGGTCTCGACATCGAGAGCGTCGGGCTGTTCGCCGCCACCGCCCTCCCGTACAACCTGAAATTCCTCTGGGCGCCCCTGCTCGACCGCGTGGCACTGCCCGTGGTCGGTCGACGGCTCGGCCTGCGGCGCGGCTGGCTTCTCGCCCTGCAATTGCTGCTCGCTGTCGCCCTCGCTGTGCTCGCCGCCACCGAGCCCGCCGACGCGCCCCTCTGGTGCGCCATCGCCGCCATCGGCGTCGCCGTCGTCTCCGCCAGCCAGGACGTCGTCGTCGACGCCTACCGCGTCGAGCTACTCGACGACGACGAGCAGGGAGCCGGCGCGGCGGCCGCCGTGTTCGGCTACCGCATCGGCATGCTGGCCGCGAGCGCCGGCGCCCTGTACGTCGCCGCCTGGAGCGGGAGCTGGCAGGCGACCTATCTCGCGATGGCGACTCTCGTCGGGATCGGCGTCGCCGCCACCCTGCTGTGCGACGAACCCGACCGCCCCGAGCAATCGGACCCGGATGCCGAGTTCACCGACGAGCTCCGAGACGCCACCGTCGGCCCCTTCCTCGACTTCGCCACCAAACACGGCTGGGTGCTCATCCTGGCGTTCGTTTTGTTGTACAAACTCGGCGACGCCCTCGCCGGCGCGATGACCAACCCGTTCATGATCGAGATCGGGTTCTCGAAAGAACAGATCGCGAACATCGCCAAGACCTACGGCCTGATCGCCAGCATCGTCGGCGTCTTCCTCGGCGGCTCGCTGGTCCGCGCCGCCGGCATCGTCAAGGCCCTCTGGATCGCCGGCTTCTTTCAGATGGTCTCGAACCTGATGTTTTGCTACCAGGCCGGCGTCGGCGACGACCTGTGGGTGCTGACGGCGACCATCGGCATCGAGAAATTCACCGGCGGACTCGCCACCGCCGCCTTCGTCGCCTACCTCTCCGCCCTGTGCACCGACCGCTACACGGCGACTCAATACGCCCTCCTGACGGCCCTCTCCTCGCTGCTCGAGACCGTCGCCTCGACCAGCTCCGGATTTTTGGCCGACACCCTCGGCTGGGCGACGTACTTCGCCTTCACCGCCGCCGCCGCCCTCCCCGGCCTCGGCCTCCTCGCCATCCTCACCGCCTACGGCTGGACCGGGCTTGACGAGGCCTCCTCCGACCGGCCGGACCCCGCCTCCGACGACCCCCACGGCTGACGACAGTTCCCTGCCGGGAGTGGGTGTGGTCGAACTCCGTGCGAGCAGGCTGCCGGCCTCCCGCGCCGAATTAGCCAGGACGGCGAGAACTCCCGGCGCCCTCGGTCATATTCGCCAAGACTCCGAGACGCCATGACGCCAAGAACAACCGGACGTGCCTCCCCCCAACCGACGGCACCGGCCGGCGGCGAAGCCGCCCGGGTCGCCGCATGCGGACGCAGA
>CAZRLK010000242.1:0-6616 GCA_964600555.1 uncultured Bradymonadales bacterium | reverse complement strand
CGGCGGGATTGATCTCGTGTGGCCCTGCGCTAGACTCGGCGTGCGTGAGGCGCCATCCCAACCGACTCGGAGTAGCGGCATGCTCGACCGCGATTCACAGGAGCAGTCTCCCTTTCTCGAGGCGACGTGGTCGAACATCTGCATGTTGACCTTTGCGGTGCCGCCGGAGCTTCTCGAAGAGCGGGTGCCGGCGCCGCTCGAGCTGGAGACGCGCGGCGGGGAGGCGTTCGTCAGCCTCGTGGCGCTCGAGTTTCGGGAGACGAAAGTCTGGGGGGTCGGCTGGCCGGGATTTCGGAGGTTTCCGGAGGTCAACTTCCGGTTTTACGTCCGCCACGGCGAGCGGCGCGGGGTGATGTTCATGCGCCAGTTCGTCCCCCAACCGTTCGTCGCCTGGCTGGCCGGTCTGTTTTACCGGGAGCCGTTCGAGGCGACGCCGATGGAGAGCGAGACGAGCGTCGAGGAGGGGGTGCGAACGGTCGAGCACCGGTGGGCGTACGGGGGCAAGCGCCACGAGCTTCGCCTGGAGGCCGACGAGGCGACCGAGGTGCCCGACGAGTCGAGCGACGCGCATTTTTTCACGGAGCGAAGCTGGGGGTTTGCGGCCGGGCGCACCGGCGGGGCGTTCGTCTTCGAGGTCGACCACCCGCGCTGGGCGGTCCATCCGGTCCGCTCGCTCGACTACGAGGTCGACTGGGACGGGATGTACGGCCGGGAGTGGAGGCTGCTCGGGGACCGCGAGCCGGTCTCGGTCGTGCTGGCCGAGGGCTCGCCGGTGGAGTTGTACTCGCGGAAGCCGCTGGAGTGACTCATGTCGGCGGCGATGGGACCCTCCGACGGATCGAGCGTCGGCCGGCGGTTCGGGTCAGAATCGCCAAGATCGCCAAGCTCGCCAAGATCGCCAAGAAACCATCGAGAAACCGAACGGCTGGCGGGGGGGGCTCGACCGTCGAGGCACCGGCCGAGGAGACGAGGTCTCCTCGGAGTGGCCGCCAGTCGGACGCAGTTGAGAAGCCGAACTGCACGGCTTCTCACTGCGTTCCGATTTGCGGCCACGGGACGGCTTCGCCGTCTCCGGTGCCGGCGGTGAACCGACGAACCCTTTGCGTGCGTTGCGCCCTTTGCGGTTGGGATGTGGTTTTTACCGCACGCCCGAAATGACTCCCCCGTCGTCCGTCGGGTCGGGGACCGCGTCTTTGAGCCGACAGGCCGGGTCGGGTCCGTCCTGGTAGGCTCGCTGGAAGCTGAACGCCCGACACGCCGCGTCGTCGAGACACACCTCGCGACACCGCCGGGGGTCGGCGGTCTCCATCTCGAATTCCTCGTAGGTGCTGCCGGGGCGGTCGACGCCGAATTCCAGCCCCTCCAGACTCGCGGTCGGATTTTCCTCGGGGTCGCCCGCGCGGAAATCGCCGTAATGGACGTCGGGCTGGGACTGGTTGTAGAAGCCGAAACGGCCCGGCTCGAAGGGAGCGTCGACCTGCGAGGCATCGATCCGAAAGATCTCTTCGCCGCCGATCACGACGACGATCGCGTCGGCCGTGTAGGTCAGCTCGAACGGGTAGTCCGTGCGCGCCTGCCAGCCGAGGTTCTCGCCGTATCGGGTGGCGAGGATCTCCTGGAGGGCGCTCGACTGCCGGCCCCAGAACGTCGCGGACATCTGATCGTCGGGGATCGATCCGGAGATGTGGCTCAGGGCGAAGCCCTCGCGGCCGGTCTCGCCGCTGCTGGTCTGCTCGGAGGCCTTCCAGGAGAGCAGGAACGTCTCGAAGTCGTTCGGCTCGTCGTCCCGGTCGGCGAGGGGAGAGCGGTAACCGAAGACGAATCCGATGAAATCGTCGTCGTTGTCTTCGACGCGAAAGGTCCCGCGGATCGTGGTCTCGTGGTAGGCCCGGGAGCTGACGAAAAAGGTCGGCGAGCCGTTGTCCTGCTGGACGACCCAGCGTCCGTCCTCGGCGACCTCCCAGGTGCCCGCCGAAGTGTCGGATTGTTCGCTCCAGCCGTCCATGAAGATCGGCATCGCCACATCGAGCGCCGAGTCGGGGTCGCGATCGTCGTGGGAGTCGACATACGAGGAGTCGCCGGTGCAGGCGACGTCGATGACGCAGTCCTCGTAGGCGATGTCGTTGTCGATGTCGGCCTCCGAGCAGGTCGTCTCGGCCTGGCTTCTCGCTTCGTCGGGGAGAGCCTCGAGGGTGGTCGGTCGAAGCGGGAATTGCTCGTCGACGAAATCGGAGGCACTCTCGTCGTCGGCGTAATCGAAGAGGCTCGCGTCGGGCTCGAGGCGCCACGAGTCGCCGAACTCGTCGTACAGGTCGTCCCAGGCGATCGGGGAAGCGAGCGGGTCGCCGCCCCTGGGACGAAAGTCGTCGTCGGGGTCGCCGTTGAAGTCGCCGAGCAGGCCGCGGACCTGACCGCGGCGGTGGTCGGGGAGGCCGACGTTGACGTCCAGGCGGGAGTTTCGGGCGTTGAGCCGGAGGCGTTCCCCGTCCGGCCAGCGGAGCTCGTAGACCGGCGCGTCGTCGATCCGTTCGACGATCCCGCCGTCGGGCAGGGCGAGCGTGCCGCCGGGAAGCTCCGCCGGTTCGCCGTCGATGTGAAGAGGCTCGTCGCGGTCGGTGTACACGGCGATGCGTCGCCCCTCGAGGCGGGTGGCGGCGGCGGTGTTGATGGCGACGTCCGGGCAGACGCCGGCGGCCGGTTCCTGGCGCACCTGGATGATCAGCGGGTCGCCGGCGACGGCCTCGACCAGCACGTACTCGCCGGCGCCGTGGAAATCGAAGGCTTCGCCGTCGAACGAATCGAAATGCGGGTCGCCGTTGCTGCCGCCGAAAAAGTCGGAGAACTCGTCGCCGGAGTCGTTGCCGGCGACGGTCTCTCCGGCGGTGCCGGCGGCCTCGAAGATGGTCTCGCGGTTGTTGTCGACGGCATCATTGACGGCGTTGTTGATGATGATCGAGGCGACGGTGCCGCCGACGAAGGCGGCGCCGATGGCGGGGCCGGAGGCGACGACGCCGGTGGCGACGAGTCCGGCGGTGATCGCCGAGCCGTTGCCGACGTGGCCCATGACGCTGTTGGCGGTCAGGATGAACTCCAGCCCCTCTTCGATCCGTTCGACGTCGCTGCACTGCGCCTGGCGTGTTCGGCGAAGCTCCGAGTCGTGCGTGGCGTCGGGGCAGGCGGACTGGCGCTGGACGACGAGATCGGAGGCGGTCGGGTCGGTGCGCTCGGCGAGGCAGCGGCGGGCGTGGGCGTCGGCGCCCTGCCAGAACGCCAGGTCGCCGTCGACGGCGACCAGCCGCTGCCAGGCGTCGCTCTCGGAGAAGACCGGTCCGATCCGCCGGTCGACCCAGTCGGTGATCTCGGCGTCGGAGGGGCGCTGTTCGTCGCCTTCGATGATCTCGAGGACCTCGAGGAGGCGGCCGTCGGGCATCCGGACACGGCCCTCGGCTTCCGGATCGGCTCCCTCGTCGGCTTCGACCGCGATCGACATGCGGTCCGGCTCCCGATCGTCGCCGACGACCGCCCACTGGATCAGTTCCTCGCTGCCGGTCCGGTGGGTGATCTCGAGCCACAGGCGCCCGTCGCCCATCGTCCGTCCGCGGAGCGACTGCGAGGCGGTCGTCTCCTCCCGCTCCCGGAGGCGCGTCTCGACCCGCCACTGGCGGAGTCGTCCGGAGCCCGGGGCAAAATCGATCGCGAGATCAGTCTCGAGCGTGCCGAGCGAGGTGGCGTCGCCGCTGCGCAGGTCGACCCGCGAGGTGTTCCCCTCGACCGACCAGTCGTAGCGGGCGATGCGGGTTGCCTCGGTCACCTCGTCGCCGGGGCGGAGGCTCGCTTCGATCTCGTCGTCGCAGGAGGTCGACGCGAGGTCGTGGGTGACGGGGGGCGGAGTCCGATCGTCTCCCCCTCCACAGCCGGCGACGAGGGCGGTGGCGAGCAGGATGGTGAGGCGAGTCTTCATGGCGGTCGTCTCCTGGCAGCGTGCGTGAATGGCGCGCAACTTCGAGGGGTCCGGGCCTCGAGGGTCGCGGTTTAGTCGGTCTCGGCGCCGGCAGCTTCGGTCAGGATGCGCAACCTGTGGGCGTCTTCGCCCTTCAGCAACAGGTCGATCGAGTGGCCGTCGTCGCCGATCTCGACGAGGTCGTCGCCGGTGCGAAGTCCCGCGAAGCCGTCGGTCGGGTAGCTCGTCTCCGGGAGGCCGAACGTCTCGTCGCTCGAGGCGACGGCGCTCGCGTCGACGAGGACGCCGACGATCGGCCGGGCGAAGCGAATTCCGCCGGTGTACGGGAAGTCGGGAGAGGCGGTCGGGCGACGGACGACGTGGTAGCTGTCGAGTTCGGTGCCGGCCGACAGGGTCGTCGGGTCGGGGTCGTCGTCGACGCCGTAGCTGCCGGGGTCGGCGAGGTCGACGTCGAGATCCTCGTCGAGCGAGACCGAGGTCTGCTCGTCGAAGACGGCGATCGTGGGGTCGGGGTCGGTGCGGCAGGTCTCGGCCGGTGGATCGGCGTCGGCGTCGACGGTGTCGGGAGCGGGGACGAGTCGGGCGGCGCGCTCGACGCTCAGATCGTGGCGTCCGGGTGGCTGAGAGGAGATCGGGGCCTCGGCGTCGGCCGACGGGGCGGCCTGCTCGTCGTCGTCGGTGCAGACGACATCGACGATGCACGTATCCAGCAGGTGAGCGTCGTCGACGCCTTCGTCGCGACACGTCGTCTCCGCCTCGTCTCGCAGGTCGTCGGGAAGGTCGTCGAGGGTGACGGGCGAGTCGGGAAAGTCCTCGAGGTGGAACGATTCGGGCGATTCCCCGTCGACGTAGTCGAACAGCGAGTGGTCCGGGTCGACTCGCCAGGCGGGAGCGAGGAGTTCGTATAGCTGCTCGAAGGAGGCGGGTTGGTCGAGCAGCGAGCCGTCCGGGAGGACGAGGTCGTTCGAGGGGTCGCCGTCGAACTGGCCGAGCAGCCCACCCACCTGGCCGCGCCGGTCGGGCGGCAGCGACGCGTCGATCGTCAGCGAGTCCGCGGTCGTGCCCGAGCGAAGCGTAAACGACACCTCGGCGCCGTCGGGCCAGCCGACGGTCACCCCGCGATCGGCGAGTTCGATCGAGGCCCCCTCGTCGAGCTCGGGGACGTCGTCGGGGCCGTCGACCGGATCGCCGTCGATCCGGACCTGCCAGTCGGGGCGCATCCGGGCGACGACCCGCCGCCCGTCGATTTCGGTCGCGGCGGCGGTGTTGACCGTCAGCTCGCCGCACTCGGGGACGGGCACGTCCTCGAGCGGTTCGAACCGCCCCTGGACGAGCAGTGGCTCCTCGCCGTCGGCCTCGAAGACGACGAACTCGCCGGCCGCCTGGAAATCGTAGGCGTGGCCGTCGAAGGTGACCAGATGCGGGTCTCCCCAGACTTCGCCGCCGGTGGAATCGTCGCCCGAGCCCCACGCGTCGCTGTCGTGGTCGCCGGGACACAGCGACATCGTCGCGGTGCGCGAGTCGGACTCCCGCTCACTCTCCTCGTCGGAGGGCTCGTCGCCCTGTTCGTCGGCACTCCCTTCGGGCCGGGGCAACTGCTGGATGTCGCAGTGGGTGACGTGCTCGTCGAGGGTGCGCCACCAGGTGCGGTCGAGAAAGGCCGTCGTCAGGAGTCGCTCGTGATCGGTGCCGACCAGGCGCTCGAGGCCGGTCTCCCGGAGCCACTGCTCGACTCGCTGCGTCGAGGCGGGCCCCTCGGCGTCGAGGACGTCGAGCTGGTAGAACAGTTGGCCGCCCGCCCGGCGGCTTCCGCCGCTCGAGGGGCTGGCGTCGGCGGTCTCGGCGTCGACGGCGTAAGTGAGGCGGGCGAGGGCGGGCGGCTGCTCGCGGCGGATCCGCTCGTCGGCGACAAGTCCGCAAGTCGGGAGGGTGAACGGGGGGGAGTCGAGCGGCAGGCCGGAGGCGCACGGCGGGCCGGCGGCGGGCTCGTCGACGAGCCAGCACTGGCGGGTCTCGAACCGGGCGGTCAGGTGAAGAGAGGGGGCGTCGTCGTCGGGTTCGAGGCGCATCCGGACGGTGTAGCCGTCGGAGCCGAGCTGCTCACCGCGGGTGACGAGTCGGGCGGGAGCCGCGCTGCCGCCCAACACACCCTCCATCACCCCGTCGGGATCGTCGCTGCCGAACCGCTGGCGGACCGCGAGTGTTCCGAGTGATGCGTGATCGGCATCGAGGAGATCGACCTCGGCGACTCCCCCGGCGAGGTCGGCGGTGTAGGCATAGGTGTGGATGCCGGCCCGCTCGGTCGCCCAGGTCGACGCCTCGACGGCATTTTCGAGTCGATTGTCGGGGCAGACGCCGGGTTGCGAGTCGGTGGTCTCTCCGCCGCAGGCCGCCAGGGCCACCAGTGAGACGCAAGAAACGAGGTACAGAGTTGCAGACACACGTGGGGCCATCGTGGTTCCTTCGCTCGCAGGTTCGGGGCTCCGCCCGTTGCGGGAGGTATCGGATCGTCGCAATGCGGTGCGTCGACCGGCGAGGATGCCACGATTTGAGCCGCGGCGCAACTTCAAACGAGCGGCGGCCGGCGGTGGGCCGACGAAGGGTGTGCTCCAACTCCGTGGGATCGGGGTGCCGGCGTCCCGCGTCGCATTCGCC
>CAZRLK010000241.1:0-6656 GCA_964600555.1 uncultured Bradymonadales bacterium | reverse complement strand
CGCCGTCGGGCGACCGGCAGGCGACCGCGCAGGTCAGCTCGTGGGTGCGGCCGGCGAGGCGACGTAGTTGATCGACCGCAGCGTCCACGGTACCGGGTTTGCGAAACAGCTCGCCGTCGAGGGCGACCGTCTGGTCGGCACCGAGCACCCAGGCGTCGGGGTGGTCGCGGTGGATCCGGCGGGTCTTCGCCCGCGCCAGGCGCGCCGCCATCTCGGCGGGCGATTCGCCGGGGCGCGAGCTCTCCTCGAGGTCCGGCGGTTCGGTCTCGAAGTCGAGATCGAGCCGAGACATCAACTCGACTTTGAACGAAGAACCGGTGGCCAAGATGAGTGACGACGACATGAGAACGCGCGAGACCTCGCTTCAGACGCTCGAAGAGACGCATTCGTTTCCCTGCCCGTACCAGTTCAAGGTCATCGGCGACAACTCCGAAGAGTTCGTCGCCCGGGTCGCCCAGGTCGGAGTCAATGTCGGCGGCTCGGAGGCCGAACCCGAGATCTCGACCCGCGAGAGCTCGAGTGGCAACTACGTCTCGGTGACGATGCAGCTGGAGGTCGAGCAGGCGGAGATGATCCTCGACGTCTACGACGGAGTACGCGAGCTGGAGGGCGTGCGGTTCGTGCTGTAGGTGCGTGAGCGCACTCGAGTCGAAGGGGGGCTCAGCGGCCGGGCTCGAGGAGGTCCCAGGCGAACAGCCCGGCGCCGGTCAGAAGCGTGGTGGCGCCGGCGCCGACGAGGAGGTTGGCGGTGGTCTGCTGGCGGCGGCCCTGCTCGAGCAGGTCGGGTGAGACGGCGCCGCTTCGGGTCTGCTGGGTGGCGAGCATCTCGTGGGTGCGCCGGGCGTTCTGGCCGAACAGCACGCCGCCGGCGATCAGGGCGACCGAGGTGCCGGTCAGCCCCCAGGCGAGCGCCTGCTGAGTGCTGGCTCCGCCGCCCCCCGAGGAGTCTCCGGTCGGGACCAGCAGGCGCGTCGTCTCGTTCGGCTCGATCGTCACCGTTCCCTCCCAGGTTCCCCCGGAGGCGCCGGTCACGCGCAAGGTGTGCTCGCCGGATGCGAGTTCCAGCGGCTCCGAGAGGGGGAGCGAGTGGGTCTTGCCGCCGACGACCGTCACTTCACCGCCACTCCCGTCGGCCCGCAGATCGAGTCCGCCGGAGGGGCGCTCCTCTCCGAGGCTCGCTTCGAGGGTGCGCGTCTCGGTCTTTTCGACGGTCATCGTCTCGGAGAACGACTCGCCGTCCTCGCTGCTCACCCGAACCGTCCGTTCCCCGGGGGCGACCGAAATCGAGCACGGCGTCTCGCAGCGCGCCTCCTCTTCGTCGCCGACGAATACCTGCAGACCGCTCTGTTCGGTCTGCACGTCGATCGTCGCCATCTGCGCGGCGAGCTTCTGCTGGATCTGGATCAGGAGATCGACGACCTCGTCTTCGTTGTTGGCGTCGGGGTTTTCGTTGAGGTATTTCTGGAAGTATTTCTCGGCGTTTTGCAGGTCGCCGGCCTTCCGGTACGACTGGCCGATGTTGTACAACAGTTCGCCGCGCTCGGAGAGTTCGTAGGCTTCGAGAAACTCCTCGGCGGCCTTCTCGAACTCCTGGTCGTCGTACAGCTTTTTGCCCTCCTTGAAGTGGCTTCGCGCCTCCTGCATCCCGCCCTCCTGAGCGGAGAGGCTCCGAGGGGCGGCGAGGAGGCCGCTCGCCGCGACGGCGAGCGCCAACACTGGAATCAGCACGAATCGGAAGCTCGACACCGCGGGGCCTCGTACGGGGGAAAAATTACTCGAACGGATCGATGATCTCGTCGTCGCCTTCGCCGTCCTCGCCCGAGCCGGACTCCTCGGAGCCGCCTTCCGAAGAGGATCCGTCCGACCCGTCTTCGGAGGAGGATTCGCCGGATTCTTCGGCCGGTTGTTCCGGCTCGGATTCGGACTCGTCGGAGTCCGGCGCGTCTCCGGATCGCTCGGAGTCCCCGGCGGAGTCGTCGGCCCCGACCGGCTCCGGATCCTCGGACGGTTCCGAGTCGGCGGTCGATTCCGATTCATCGGCGGGTTCCGATTCGTCCCTCGGCGCCGGATCGTCGGTCGGCTCCGATTCCTCCGCCGTCTCGGGCTCGCCGGTCGGCTCGGGTTCGTCGTCGGCTTCGTCGTCCGGTGGCTCGTCCGACGAGGCAGGTTCGTCCGGTTCGGCGGGAGCCCGGTCTTGCTCGTCATCGGGGGGCTCGAGAGGGTTCGGGGCCGGCTCGTCGTCGGATCCGTCCTCGACCGACTCGGAGGAAGCGTGGGCCCCGCCTTCGCCGGATTCGTCTCCGGATTCGGCAGCGGGTGCCGAGGTGTCGGCGGTGACACCGGCGTCGGATTCCCCCTCGATCGCCTCGAGTTTCACCTTCGTCGACAGATCCTCGTCCTCGGGTTTCAGCCGGAAACTCTTCGGTTCGTATCCGTCTTTGGCGACGGTCAGTTCGATGGGATCGTCGCCCGCCGGCAGACTGAACGAGACGGGAGTGCGCCCGACCGCCCGACCCTTGCGCAAAAGGCGTGCCTCCTCCGGCTTCGAGTCGATCTCGATGCTGATCATGCCCGTCGGTCCCTCGGAACCGGCCGACGGGGGTTCGCCGTCGCCCGGAGGTGCCGCCCCGCCTTCGCCGCCGCCCCCGGAGGTCTCGACCGTGAACGCGTAGCCGAGCATCCCGACGATGGCGATCAGCAGCACGAGGATCACGTAGACGGCGCCGGGCAGACCGCCGGCCTCTCGGGTCTCCTCGTCGTCGGGCTCCCCCGTCGCAAACTGGCCGGTCGTCTCGTCGGCCGAGGTCCGGGTGCGCTGCGCCCCCCCGCCGTCGTTTGCCGAGGGGGGCGGAGTCTGCTCGTCGAGTTCGCCGGGCGTCGCCGTCACCGTCGCGGCCGGATCGCCGTCGCCGGCCGGGACCGGCTGCTCGACACTGTCGGTCTCCGGACCGCTGGCGCGCAACTGGTCGGTTCCCCGCTGGTCGGTCTGCTGGCTGTCGGGCGGAGGCGTCGACGGGGCGATGTCCGAGGGGTTCGAGGTGACCGTCTGGGCCTGCGGCTCGGCCTCTTCCTGGACGAGATGCGAGAAATTCTCCTCGACGAACCGGCTGAGGCGATTGACCGTGTAGCCGGGAGCGACTTCGTGGAGGAGCTGGTCGAGGTCCTGTTTGGCCGCATACCCCTCCTGGTAGCGTTCGTCCCGGTCGCGCTCGAGGAGCTTCATGACGATGCGATCGAGTTTGTCCGGGACCTCGGGGCGGAGCTTTTTCGGCGGGACGATCTCCTTTTGGAGGATGTTGTTGTAGACCTGAAATTCGTTCTCACCCTCGAAGGGCAGCTCGCCGGTCAGCATCTTGTAGGCGCACAGGCCGGCAGCGAACAGGTCGGCCCGGCCGTCGAGGTCCTCGGCCTTGGCCTGCTCGGGCGCCATGTACAGGAGTTTTCCCTTGATGACGCCCATCTTCGTATGCGCCTCGCGGTCGGCCGCCTTGGCGACGCCGAAGTCGATGATCTTGACTTCGCCGGCGAAGCTCAGCCGGATGTTGTGGGGGCTGATGTCCCGGTGGATGACGTTCAGCGGATTGCCCTCCTCGTCGGTCTTCGAGTGGGCGAAATCGAGGCCCGCACACACCGACGAGGTGATGTGGATGACGTGCGGGATCGGCATCACCTCGCCGCGGTCTTTGAGCTCGTCGATCATTTCGGCGAGGTCGACGCCATGGATGTATTCCATGGCGATGTAGTAGGTCCCCTCGCGTTTGCCGAGGTCGAACACCTGGGCGATGTTCGAGTGGTCGAGGCTCTCGATGATCCGAGCCTCGTCGATGAGCATACTGGTGAATTCGTCGTCCTCGGCGAGGTGCGGGAGGATCTTTTTGATCGCGACGGTCTTTTCGAACCCGCCGATTCCGGGCATCGTCGCCCGGTAGATCTCGGCCATGCCTCCCCGCCCGATCAACTCGTGGAGGGTGTACTGGCCAAATTCCTGTGGAAAGTCCTCGCCCATCGGCTCCGTTTAGCGTGGAGGCGCATCGGTGCGTACGCCTCGTCGCACCCCGACTCTAGCGGATCCAGTCGATTTCGATAAGGTCGTCGGGGGATTCGAAGGCCCGAGACCAGCGTGACGTGCGGGCATTGTAAAACCAGATGTCGAAGCTGTCATTTTTTGTGCGAGCGGAGACGAGAAGGTGGCCGTCGATCTGGCCGTCGGTTGCCATCGCGACGACCGAGTCGACGGCTGTCGCCTCCGGGGGACCGACCTCGGAGGTCTCGCCGCCGGCGTGGACGAGTCCCCGGCGCTCGCCCTGCTCGGAGACGCCGGTGAGCCCGTAGCGGGCGTTCTGGGAGTTGGCGGAGGTGACGCGCTGTAATTCGCCGGGCGGTGCGGCGACCAACTCCGGCGACACCTCGTGCGAGGAGTAGGTATAAAGCGACCGGCAGGCCGGACAGTCGTGTGCGCCGGCGACGACGGCGTATTCACCCTCGTGGTGGTCGAAGCTGGCGATCTCGTCGAACAGGGCGATCTCGGTGGTGCGCGGGTCGGTCGAGTCGAGCGTGTAGGTGGCGATCTCCCAGTTCGGTTCGGGGGCGGAACCGGCGTCGGGCTGCATTCCCACATCGGGCTGCATTCCGACATCGGGCTGCGTTCCTGCGTCGGTCTGCATGCCTGCGTCGGCCCCGCCGGAGCTTCGCGCACCGGTCGGTCGCGTCGCGACGGTGGCGGCGGTCGGATTGCCGCTCTCGCCGAACGCATCGGCGACGACCTCCCGCACAGGCGTCTGCAGGTCGTGGGTGCTCGCCGTTCCGGCCGACTCGCTCCACCAGACCAGCTCCTCGGTGCCGGGTTCGCCGGAGAGGGCGATCACGCCGTCGCTGTTGGGAAAGATTCGCGGGCGGTGCGGGTCGTCGGCGGCGGGGACGGCTTCGACGGCCGCCCCGAGCTCGTCGAGCGATCCGATCCTGACGACGCGCCCGTCGTCGCCGCGTTGCACGAAGGCGACGGTGCCGACGCCCGGAAAGTCGAGCGGATCGAGCGGGTCGGAGCCGGCGTCGCGTTCGTCGGCATCGGCGTATCCGTCGCCGTCGTCGTCGGCGTCGTGGTGGTTCGGACGGCGGTCGTTGTCGGTGTCGAACGGGTGGCGGTCGCGGGCGTTCGGGATCCCGTCGCCGTCGATATCCTCGTCGTCGGCATTCGCCACCCCGTCGTTGTCGGTATCGAGTGCGGTATCGACGGTGTCGCCCTGGTTGTTGGAATGTTCGTCCTCGCCGTTCGGAATGCCGTCGTTGTCGGCGTCGTCGTCGCAGGTGTCGCCGATGTCGTCGCGGTCGGCGTCCTCCTGCGAGGGGTTGGAGTTGGTCGGGCAGTTGTCGCGCAGGTCGCGGACGGAATCGTCGTCGCTGTCGAGTTGCTGGAAGTTCGGATAGCAGGCGCCGAAGTACCCGCGGGCCTGCAGTTGGTCGGCTGAAGAGGCGTCGCGTCCGAACAGAATGAACGCCGGGGCGTCGGGATTGACCGCGACGTGTTCGACCTCGAACGGGAGCGAAAAGTCGAGGGACGATTCGCGGACGACCTGTCGGGGGCCGTCGCTGCTGTCGAGCACGATGCCGGCTTTGCCGGTCCGGCGGTCGAAGGCGTACAGGCGGTCGGGGCCGGGGCCGGGGACGAGAAACGGATGGAACGGCTGGGGATTGTCGGGCTGGGGTTCGACCTGGGGGATCTCGACGGGGCCGGCCGACAGGGAGGCGGCCTCGACGCCGACCTCGACGAGGCGAGTTTCGGTGGCACCGAAATCGCCGGTGTTCGGCAGGGCGTAAAAGTACACCCGGCCGTCGGCGTCGTCGACGACGTGCCAGTCGGCGGCGGAGCCGACTTCCGTGTCGGCGAGCCGCGTGAACGACTCCGCCCCGGGTTCGTACCGCCAGATTCGGCGGTAGGTCGAATCGCCCTCGGACTGGAAGCCGACCTCGACGAGGTCGCCGAGGCCCGTGGTGGCGACCAGCGGGTCGTCGACGTCGAGGCGGTTGCCGCCGTCGATGCGCACGGTGCCGTCGCGTTCGAGCAGCCGGAAACGGCCGAGTTGGCCGTGGCCGGCGCGGGTGTCGCCGGGTGTCGCAAGAAAGCTCTCGGTGTCGGGGAGGTCGGTGACGGCCTGCTCGCCGGCGGCGTACCGGAGATCGCCGGTCCCCGCCCACTCGCCGGCCTCGAGGTCGAGCCGGGCGAATTGCTGGAAGGGCTCGCCGTCGTGCGTCCCTCCGACGACCGGAAGCCAACCGCCGAGGGCGACGGGAGGGGCCGCGAAATCGTCGGCGGGATACGAGACGCTCCCGAAATCGACGACGCCGTCGGAGGCCTCGGCGTGGCAGCGCGGGTTCTCGGAGTCACAGGCGTCGCCGAGGCCGTCGCCATCGCGGTCGCGCTGCGGAGCGTTGGCGGTCGACGGGCAGTTGTCGCGAAGGTCGGGCACGTGGTCGCCGTCCTCGTCCGGCAGACAGGCCTCCGAGCGCTCGGGCAATTCGCCAAGCCGGGGGGCCTCGCCGGCTCGTCCGCAGTGCAGGTCCGAGCGGCCCTCGACCTCCGGGCAGGCGTCGCCGTCGCACGCAACCAGGCAGCGACGGGCACCGCGGTACGGGGTGCAGTGGGCGGCACCCGGACAGTC
>CAZRLK010000240.1:0-6700 GCA_964600555.1 uncultured Bradymonadales bacterium | reverse complement strand
GAGCGGAGCGAGAACTCAACTCGTCGCTAGCAGGTCCACTCCGCGACACGATCTTGGATGGTCGAATAGATATCAAGGTAGCTCACTGGATCACCTCCTTGGTTTCGGCTTCGTTACGCGGTCTCCAAATCCGCTGGCTCCGACAGATGCCGAACTCTGCCCGAGCCGTGCCCTGATGAACGGTAGCCGTTGGGGGGGTAGCCGTTCCGCGACACAGTCCGCTATTTTAAACGCCTCTGGGGCAGGGTAAAGCAAAAATTGCGATTCGGGTGCAACCGACGGGAGGTTATTGCAGGGCACACTCCCAGATCGTCGTCTCTTCTCGAGTCGGAGCGACGTCGACGATCCGGGCACGGGGAGCGGGCCGGCCGCGCGTCGAGCTGCCGGAGTAGCGCACGGCGGTCCGCGCCTCGTGCGTGTACGGCGGCCAGTGGGCGTGCTGGTGGCCGTGGAAGGCGAGGTCGACGTCGTGGCGGGCGGCCCAGTCGAGCAGCCGGTCGGCGTCGAGGCAGGGAACCATCAGGTCGGGCGGCGCGCTCGAGGCGGGGGCGTCGCCGGGCACCTCGTCCGCGGCGCGCAGGTGGTGGTGGACGACCAGCACGCGGGGGAGCGCGGCGTCGGCGGTGAGCTGGCCGGCGGCCCGCCGCAACTGACGGTCGCCGACCCGGCCGGTCGACAGGGCTCCCGAGCGCTGGATGTCGAGCCGCTCGAAGGGGCTTCGCTCCTCGATCGGCGGGCCGGCCAGGCTGTCGAGCAAAACGAACTCCACTCCGGCCTGGCGCTCGACGCGCGGATAGTCGCCGAAAAGCTCGTAAAACGCCCCGTCGCCGCCGGGCCGGCCGACGTCGTGGTTGCCCGGCACCACCACCCGGGGCATCCCGGCGCGCTCGAGCAGGTGGCGCACCCGCAGCATGCCGACCCGGTCTCCGGGCTGCTCGACGAGATCGCCCGACAGGACGACAACGTCGACTCCCGCTTTCTCGAACGCCTCCAGCCACCTCTCCAGCCGGGCCGGCGCCGATCCCCCGTCCACAGGCTTGCCGAAATGCAGGTCGCTCAGATGCCCGATTCGCGTCGCCTCCCCCGCATCCGCCACGGCCTCCCGCGAGGTCTCGAGCGGGCCGATCTCGAACTCGCCCGACTCCCCGACCCCGACCCGATGACAGCCCACGACGCGCATACCGCCTCCCGTGTGTCGATTGGACGTTCCCCGAGCCCCGTTCGAGTGTCTTGAAACTGGTTCTCAGAGCCGGGTTCAGAACCTCGGCGAGGAGCGAGAGCGTGTCTGGTGCGCGCAAGCGCCAGGAGCCGATCCGCAGGCGATGCCGGAGGCATCGTCGAGGTTCGGCGACGCCGCGATTGTCGTGCCAGACGCGGTCGTAGCCCCGTTTGAGTGTTTTGAATCTGGCTCTCAGTCACACCCGGGCCCGGCGGTGATGTCGTCGACCCAGATCGCCCACTGGCGGCGGCCGCTCAGATCCTGGCAGTTGGCGCTGTTGTCGGTGTTGCCGACGATCAGTTTGAACTGCGAGCCGTACTCCGAGATGTCGAAGGTCTGCTCCTCCCAGCCCATGTTCAGCCCGCTTCCCGACCCGCTTCGCTCCCAGAGGATGTGGGTGCCGTTCGAGTCCTGCAGCCCGACCCCGACCTGCGCGTCCGGCCCTCCCTGAGCCCGCACGTACATCGACAGGCTGTCGACGTTGCCCTCGAGGTCGTAATCCTTGGCGATCCCGCCGATTTGCGCACACAGCCCCCAGAAATGACTCGCCTTGCCCGACTGGCTGCCGGAATGGGCGGTCTCGGAGCTGGTCGCGTTGATCTGCGGAGTCTCCGAGCCGGTCGAAAAGCTGTGCCAGCCCTCGGGCTCGTCCTCGAACCCCTCCTCGATGTCCGTCTCGTCGGCTTCGCCGTCGCAGTCGTTGTCCCGCCCGTCGCACGTCTCCGAGGTCGGCGTCACCTCGCCGCTGCACTCCCCGCTCCAGGTGCCCCCGTCGCATTCCTCGAGGCCCGCCTTGCACATCCCGACACCCAGCGTCTCGGTCGGCCCGGTGTAGCATTCGCGCGTCTCGCCGTGGGTGCACTCGCAGCCCTCGTCGACGACGCCGTCGCAGTCGTTGTCGACCCCGTCACAGCTCGTCTCGTCCTGTTCGTACTCCTCGGGCTCGGCGCATCCACCCGCCTCGGCGGTGATCGTCGCCTCCGCGCAGACTCCCTTCGCCCGATGCGCGTAGGTGCACTCGCAGCCCTCGTCGACGGTGCCGTCGCAGTCGTTGTCCTGCCCGTCGCAGCTGGTCTCCTCCTGCTCAAAGCCCGGCGGCGGCTCGCAGCTTCCATCCTGCTCCGAGATGCGCCCGGCCTGGCAGACCCCCTGGTCGGTCCCCTCGGCCTCGCAGGGGCATCCCTCGTCGACGACGCCGTCGCAGTCGTTGTCGCGGCCATTGCAGGTCTCTTCGCCGATCACCTCGCATTCGTAGGTGTCGCCGGCGTCGGTCGGAATGACGACCGGCGAGTTGTCGTCGTCCCCGTCCTCCTGGGACTCGGGGCCGCAGGCGACCCCGCCGACCAGCACCACGATTGCGACGATCCATCCGGCCTTTCGATTCATACCACTCACCAGGCGTGCGACGATGTCGAGATCCTCCGGTACGGGACGACGAGCGTATGGACTCGACGCCCACGATGCAATTCTCCGAGCCGATACCGGCCCCCCGACGCCCCTCAGCCCCCCGCGTCGATCACCGCGACGAGGTCGCCCGAATCGATCGCATCGCCCGGCCCGACGGTGATCCGCTGGAGTGTCCCGGCGATCGGCGCCGTGATGTTCGTCTCCATCTTCATCGCCTCCGAGGTGATCAGCACGTCCCCCTGCTCGACCTCCTCGCCCGCCTCGACCAGCACCTCCAGCACCTCCCCCTGCATCGAGGCGCCCACCTCGCCGGGGACCGTCTTGTCGGCCTGCGGCCGGGCCGTCGTCTCCAGCTCGACCGACTCGTCTTCGACGACGATCTCGCGGGGCTGGCCGTTGAGCTCGAAGTACAACAGCCGCGTGCCGTCCTCCTGCAACTCGCCGACCGCCAGGAGCTTGACGATCAGGGTTTTGCCCTCCTCGATTTCGACCTGCGTCTCCTCGCCGACCTCCAGCCCGTCCAAAAACGGGACCGTATCGAGCACCCGGAAATCCCCGAACTCCTCGAGCGAGGTCGCCAGGTCCTTGAAGACCTTCGGGTACAGGGCATTCGAGACCAGATCGCGGCGGCTCGGCTCCTCGTCGGTGATCTGCTCGAGTTCCTCGGCCGCCGCCTCCCAGTCGTAATCCTCCATCAGCGCCCCCGGCCGCTCGCCGATCGGCTCGCCACCGCGCAGAACGATCTCCTGGAGATCCTCCGGGAATCCCCCGTACGGCTCGCCGAGCCGCCCCTTGAAAAAGTCGACGACCGACTGCGGAAAGTCGATCTCCTCGCCGCGCTCCGCTGCCTCGAAGATGTCCGAGACCTCCATGTCGTTTCTCACGAGAAACATCGCCAGGTCGGCGACGACCTTGCTGGTCGGCGTCACCTTGATCAGCCGCCCGAGCGCCTCGTCGACCTCGTGGTAGGTGCGCTTGATGCGCCCCCACTCGTCGCCGAGCCCGAGCTGGATCGCCCGCGGCCGGAGATTCGAGTACTGCCCGCCCGGGATCTCGTGGAAATACACGTCGGTCGTCGACGCCTTCAGGCCCGACTCGAACGGGTGATACAGGTTGCGCAGCTTCTCCCAGTGCTCGGTCAGCTCCTGGAGACCGTCGACCGGCAGGTCGGGCTGGCGCTCCCTGCCCTCCATCGCCGTCACCACCGCGTTGGTCGACGGCTGGCTGGTAAGCCCCGCCATACTGGAGAGCGCCCCGTCGATGATGTCGACCCCCGCCTCGGCCGCCATCAGATACATCGCCACGCCGTTGCCGGAGGTGTCGTGGGTGTGCAGGTGGATCGGCAGGTCGCACGCCGCCTTCAGCTCCTCGACGAGCACCTTCGCCGAGTACGGTTTCAGAAGCCCCGCCATGTCCTTGATGTTCAGGATGTGCGCGCCTCGCTCCTCGAGGCGCTCGGCGAGGTCGGGGTAGTAGTCGACCGTGTATTTGTCCTCCTCGGGGTCGAGGATGTCGCCGGTATAACAGATCGAGGCCTCGGCGATCTTGCCCTGGTTGCGGACCTCCTCGATCGCCAGCTCCATGTTCGGGATGTAGTTGAGGGCATCGAAGATCCGGAAGACGTCGATACCCCCCTCGGCCGCCTCCTCGACGAACGCCCGGACGACGTTGTCCGGGTAGTTCGTGTAGCCGACGGCGTTCGCGCCCCGGAGGAGCATCTGCAACAGCGACCCGGGCATCGCCTCGCGGATGCGCTCGAGGCGCTCCCACGGGTCCTCTTTGAGAAACCGCATGCAGACGTCGAAGGTCGCCCCGCCCCACATCTCGTACGAGAACATCCCGGGCAAAAGCTCGGCGGTCCGCGGCGCGATGTCGACGATGTCCTGGGTGCGCACCCGCGTCGCCAGAAGCGACTGGTGGGCGTCCCGGAAGGTCGTGTCGGTGACCAGAAGTGAGTCGTGCTCGCGGATCCAGTCGCCGAGTGCCTCCGGCCCCCGCTCGTCGAAGATCTCGTAGGCCGGCGAGGTGGGGAGCGGCTCGTCGGGGTCGGGCTCGGCGGGCTCGGGGACGATCAGCGGGTCGGGCCGCTCCGGGCGCGCCTCGGAGCCGGGCGGGCCGTTGACGGTGATGTCGCCGATCGCCCGCAGCGCCTTCGTGCCCCGGTCGCGCTTTTCGGGATAGACGAACAACTCGGGCGTCTCGTCGACGAACCGCGTGTGCGTCTCGCCGGCCAGGAAGGTCGGGTGGTTGATGACGTTCTGGAGGAACGGGATGTTCGTCTTCACCCCGCGCACCCGGAATTCGGCCAGGCTCCGCTGCAGGCGGGGGACCGCATCGCGCAGATTCCGCCCCCAGGCCGAGACCTTGACCAACAGGCTGTCGAAATGCGGCTCGACGACCGCGTTGGTGCCGCCGATCGAGCCGTCGAGCCGGATGCCGAACCCGGCGCCCGAGCGGTAGTTGATGATCTTGCCGCTGTCCGGCGCAAAATCCTGTTCGGGGTCCTCGGCGGTCATCCGACACTGGACCGCCTGGCCGTTGCGCGAGATCGCCTCCTGGGAGGGGATGTCGAGCTGCGGGTCCGACAGCTCGTAGCCCTCGGCGACCCGGATCATCGACTTGATCAGATCGTAGCCCGAGATCATCTCGGTGACGGTGTGCTCGACCTGGATGCGCGTGTTGACCTCGATGAAATAGATGTTCGTCTCGCCGCCGTGCTCTTCGACCAGAAACTCGGCGGTCCCGGCCGACTCGTAGTCGACGGCGTCGGCCAGATCGAGGGCGTAGTCGTACAACTGCCGGCGGATCGCCTCGTCGAGGTTCGGGGCGGGCGCCAGCTCGACGATCTTCTGGAGGCGCCGCTGGATCGAGCAGTCGCGCTCGAAAAAGTGCACCCGGTTGCCGTGGCGGTCGCCGAGAAGCTGCACCTCGATGTGCCGCGGCCGGTCGACGTACCGCTCGAGGAAGACCTCGCCGCTGCCGAAGGCCGATTTCGCCTCGCTGCGGGCGCTTTTGAAGGCCTCGACGAACTCGCTTTGCTGCTCGACGACCCGCATCCCGCGCCCGCCGCCGCCGTGGGCCGCCTTGATGAGCACCGGAAAGCCGATCTCGTCGGTCAGCTCGCGGGCCTCGTCGACATCCGTGATCGTCCCCTCGGAGCCGGGGACGACCGGCACGCCGGCCTTTTGGGCGACCTCGCGCGCCGAGACCTTGTCGCCGAGCTGGCGCATCGCCTCGGGCTGGGGCCCGACCCAGGTCAGCCCCGCCCGGCGAACCTTGTCGGCGAAGTCGGCATTCTCCGAGAGGAACCCGTAGCCGGGGTGGATCGCATCGACCCCCTTGCGGCGGGCCAGCTCGATGATCGCCTCGCCATCCAGGTAGGCGGCGACCGGCTCGCCCTCCTCGCCGATCTGGTAGGCGCGGTCGGCCTTGTAGCGGTGCAGCGACAGGCGGTCCTCCCAGGTGTAGATCGCCGTCGTCTCGATGCCTAGCTCGGTGCAGGCTCGAAAGATGCGAATCGCGATCTCGCCGCGGTTGGCGACGAGCAGGTTGTCGATATCCGTCGTCATGACTCCAGTCCCCGAGAGACAAAACACCAGTGTGATGTCGAATATGCGCGCCCAATGTAGCAGGGGAACTGCGTAGCAAAAAGCGGCGAACTGCGTGGCAAAAGGCGTCGGGCAAATGGCGTCGGGGCAAAAGGCGTCGGGGCAAAAGGCGGTGCGGCTTCGGGTTGGCCGGTTCCGGTGCGGAGTTGGAGCGTGTGCGAGGTCGGGCCGGGGCTCGTCGCCGATCACCGTCGATGATTCATACCTCGGGTATGAGGGCCCGGAGGTCGGCTTTGAAAATGTCATACCTCGGGTCGGGACTCGTCGACGATCAGTTTCGAAGATTCATACCTCGGGTATGCGGCCCCGGAGAGCGGCTTTGAAAATGTCATACCTCGGGCCGGAACTCGTCGGCAATCACTTTCGAAGATTCCTACCTCGGGTATGGGGGGCCCGGGGCGGCGGCTTTGAAAATGTCATACCTCGGGTCGGAAATCTTCGCCCATCACTTTCGGAGATTCCTACC
>CAZRLK010000239.1:0-6714 GCA_964600555.1 uncultured Bradymonadales bacterium | reverse complement strand
CGAGGCCGCCGACGCTCGCCACACATCGTGATCGTCGGCGAGGCCGCCGACGCTCGCCACACATCGTGATCGTCGGCGAGGCCGCCGACGCTCGCCACACATCGTGATCGTCGGCGAGGCCGCCGACGCTCCAGATAGATTTATTGGCGACGCTCCCCACCGGTGGGGGGGCGAGTGCCGCCGTCGCTTCCGAGAGGTGGGAGGGCGACGGCGACGCCTCGCGGTCGGGATGAGTGCCGCGCGGGCTGGGGTTTCCTGCGAACGCCCGTTACAATAAGGGCGATCGCGACTTCCACCCTCTCGTCTGCCGGGGACTCGATGTTGCGCCCTGCCCGAAGCTTTCTGGTTGCTGCCGTCGTCTCGTGCTCGCTCGCGGCCGTCGGCTGCTCGTCCGGGAGTGGTGGCGGCAGCGAGGAGGCCGACGACGAACCGTGGCTGTACCGGCCGTCGGATGCCGGCGAATCGCGCCTCGACGCCGGGCGTTCGGACGCCTCCGAGACCGGCCTCGCTGACATCGCGCCCCCCGACGATGCCGCTTCCGATGCCGACGCCGGGACGGACACCGCCGAGGCCGGCGTCGACACCGGGCCCGACGCCGCCTGCGAGGACTCCGACGCCGACGGGCTCGACGACTGCGAGGAGCGCCGCCGGTGCACCGACCCGTACGAGGCGGATACCGACGGCGACGGGCTGGGCGACGGGGAGGAGTTCGAGCTCGGCACCGACCCGTGCTCGGCGGATAGCGACGACGACGGCCTCCCCGACGACCGGGAGGTCGACTACGAGCTCGACCCGACCGACGCGTCGAGCTACGACGACGGCATCCAGGACGGCGAGCGGTGGTTCGTCGATACCTGCGAGTCGCCCGAGACCGAGCCGATCGACTATCACTCCGAGTACGGGGGCAACTGGACGGTCGGCCTCCCCCCGACGCTCGACTACGCGTCGCTGCGGTTTACCGGGGTCGAGCCGCCCGAGGACGCGGCGGTGTTCGGCGAGTCGACCGATCCCGTCGCCGGCGCGATCGTGTCGAAAGAGGCCGCCTCCGACCACGACTCGCCGCTCGACGAACTGCAGGGGCCGATCGGCCAGCGGGTCCGCCGGGTGGCGTCGGTCGACAGCGAGGAGATCGGCGACGAGTTTCGATCGCACGACGGGAAGCCCTCGGCGATCAGCGAGTACGCGCTGACCGTCGAGACGCCCCGCACACCCCGCGAGCTGCGCGACGAACTGCTGTTCGCCATCGCTCCCTTCGAGGCCTCGCAGATCGTCGGCGATCTGCCGGCCCACGACGGCGAGCCATTCGAGGGCTTCCGCCTCCGGATCGCCGCCAAGTTCCGCCGCCACGAATCCGGCGAGACGACCCACCTGGTGGAGTTTGCCCTCGTGCCGCGCCCGACGCTGCGCGACCGGGGCGATCTTCGGTTCCTCGTCGAGAGCCTGGCGACGCCGAACAACCTGGCCGACGCCCTCGCCCCGCGCAGGAGCAAATGCAAGTTGTTCGTGGCGACTCCCGACGAGGGCTCGTCGCTGGCGCTGGCGTCGCGGCCGATCGGGGCGTCGGTGCGCGTGTTGGTCGACGGCGGCTGGTCGCCGCGAAGCCGGCAAAACGGCTGGGACCTGCCCGATCCCGCCGACCGGCTGGCGCTGTTCGGCAGCGACCGCATCGAGGGCCGCGCCCGGGCGGCCGGCCACCCGGTCTGGGCGGCCGCCCACTTCGAGACCTTCGGCGAGCGATGCACCCACGAGTCCGGCGAGGCAAACACCTGCGAGCCGGGCCGCTGAGCGGCGGCCGCGCGTGTCTTGGCGTTTGCCCCGGCGGGCGATACCGTGGGCCGGCACGTCGGGTCACCTGCCCTTCTCGCTGCCGAGTCCATGGCCGATCGCATTCTCATCGTCGACGACGAGGACGTCTTTCGCCGCAATCTGCGGGAGTATCTCGAGGAGGAGGGCTTTGCCGCCGCCGGCGCCGACTGCGGCGAGCAGGCCCTCGAACTGGTCGACGAGCACGACTTTGCGGTCGCGCTGGTCGACATCCGGCTGCCCGATCTGTCGGGGCTGGATTTGCTCGAGCGCATCGCCGCCGAGCAGCCGGATACGGCGGTGATTTTGATGACCGCCTACGCCTCCGTCGAGACGGCGGTCGAGGGGTTCCGCAAGGGGGCGTACGATTACGTCCTCAAGCCGGTCGTCTTCGAGGACATCCACCACAAGATCGAAAACGTCCTCCGCCACGCCCATCTCGAACGCCAGGTCCACCGGCTGCGCCGCGAGATCCAGGAGCGGCTCGGCTTCGAGGGGCTGATCGCCGAGAGCGACGAGATGGACGAGGTCTTCGAGCGGATCGACAAGGTCGCCGAGATGCCGACGACGGTGCTGATCACCGGGGAGTCGGGGACGGGCAAGGAGCTGGTGGCCCGGGCGATCCACGAGCGTTCCGGCCGGGCGGACCGGCAGTTTCTGGCGGTCAACACGGCGGCGATCCCGGAGGGGGTGACCGAGGCGCAGCTATTCGGCTCGGAGAAGGCGGCGTTTACGGGGGCGACCGAGGAGCGCGAGGGGATCTTTCGGGCGGCCCGGGGCGGGACGGTGTTTTTGGACGAGATCGGCGAGATTCCGCTCGACGTGCAGCCGAAGCTGTTGCGGACGCTCGAGCAACACGAGGTGTTGCCGGTCGGCGCGAGTGAGCCGCTGGAGGTCGACTTTCGGCTGATCGCGGCGACCAACCAGGACCTCGAGGAGCTGGTCGAGGAGGGCGAGTTTCGCGAGGACCTGTTTTACCGGCTGAACATCTTTCGCATCGAGTTGCCGCCGCTGCGGGAGCGCCGGGCGGACATCGCGCCGCTGGTCGAGCATTTCGCCGAGATGCACGCCCGCAAGCTCGGCCGGCCGGTCCCGACGTTTTCGAACGAGGCGATGAAAAAGATGATGAGCTACGCGTGGCCGGGCAACGTCCGCGAGCTGTCGAACGTCGTCGAGCGGGCGCTGATTCTGGCCGAAGAAAAACGCGTCGACGCCGCCACTCTGCCCGACCTGGGCGACCCGTCCGATGCGGCCGCCTCGCTGGCGCTCGACGATGTCGTCGAGCAGGCCGAACGCGAGCACATCCAGCAGGTGCTTCGGATGACCGGCGGCAACAAGACCCGCGCCGCCGAGCTGCTCGAGATCGACCCGGCGACCCTGTACCGGCGCATCTCGAAATACGATCTCGACTGACCTTCGAGATCTCCCGAAATTTCAGGGAGATGCAGGGTGGGTGGCACCGTGATCTCCGCCCCGATCCCCGCCACCGGAACCGCTCAGTCCGCGACCGGCAGCCGCACCTCGAACGAGGCCCCGCCCAGGTCGCTGTCGCGGTAGGCGATCTCGCCGTCCAGCTCCTCGACGATGCGCTCCGTGACGAACAGCCCCAGGCCGGTGCCCTCGCCTTTGGGCTTGGTGGTGAAATGCGGCTCGAAGATCCGCTCGCGCAGATGCTCCGGGACGCCCGGGCCGCTGTCGTCGACACGCACGACCACCTCGTCGCCGTCGACGCCGGTCTCGATGCGCACCTCGCCCTCGCCGTCGAGGGCGTCGCGGGCGTTGATGCCGAGGTTCAAAACGACCTGGGTGAGCCGGTCGTCGCCGGCGCGCACGGCGGGCAGGTCGTCAGCGAGCTCGAGGTGGAAGGTCGCCGGCCGGCTGTCGGGGTCGTGGCGCAGCAGCTGGGCGGCGTTTTCGACCACCCGGTTGACCGAGACGAGCTCGGGGGCGGTGCGGGGGCGGCGGGCCAGGTCGACCATGTTGCGCAACAGCCCCTGGATGCGCTCGACCTCGTCGCCGACCACCTCGAGCGTCTCGTCGACCTTGTCGTCGCCGTCGGCGTGGCGCACCCGCTGCAGTTGCGCCTGGATCGACGAGAGGGGGTTGCCGATCTCGTGAGCGAGGCCGGCAGCGAGCTGGCCGTAGGCCGCCATCTTTTCGCTGTGGACGAGCTGCGCCTGGCGGTGCTTCTCCTCGGTGATCCGCCGGGTGACGACCAACACCGCCGCGTCGGCGTCGCCGACCCCGCCCGCCCCCGCCGGCAGCGGCAGCGCCTCGACGTCGAGAATCTCGGCCTCCTCGCCGATCCGGTGCACCCGCTCGTTGTTGGCCGGCTCGCCGCTCGCCAGACACCTCGCCACGGGGCTGTCGTCGGGCTCCTCGCCGAGCTCCTGGAAGACCTCCCAGTACGGCCGCCCGTCGACCTGGTCGCCGTACGCCTCGCGGGCCGAGACGTTGGTCTTGGCGATGCGGCCGTCCCGGTCGACGACCACCAGATTCGCGCGCATCGAGTTGAACAAAAGCTCGACGAACCGTTGGCTTTGCTCGAGCTGGTCGGTGCGCTCGCGGACGCGCTGCTCGAGGTTGTCGCGCAGGTCGGCGACGGTCCGGCTCATCGAGTTGAAATGCTCGACCAGCGCCGCCACCTCGCGCGGGCCCCGCGGGTCGACGCTCTGAGCCAGGTCGCCGCGCTGCATCTCGCGGGTGGCGCCGACGAGATCGGCGATCGGGGAGACGAACGTCCAGAGGATGTAGCCGATGCCCAGCAAGACGACCACCGCCAGACCCGAGCCCAGAAGATACGCCCAGCGGCGAAGCTGCCACAGGGAACTGAGGACGCTCGAGGTGGGGACGTCGGCGACGACGAACCAGGGGGCGTCGTCGACCGGCATCACGGCGCCGAGGCGGGTGTCCTCGGAGGTCGGCGCGTAGGTGCCCTGCCAGGGCGTCGAGGCGTCGAGGTGCTCGGCGAGGGAGGGGGCGAGGGTGGCGTCGTCGGCGGGGCTCGCCGAGGAGCTGGCGATCAGGCCGCCGTCGCGGTCGACGATCCGGAAGCGTGCGCCGTCGAGGTGGCTGGCGGCGAGGGTGCGCAGATCGTCGTGGACGGCGAACCGGAAGCGCGCGCACAGCCGGCCCGGGGCGCGGTCGGCTCCGCCGCCCAGTGGTGCGCGGACGACGTACTCGAGGTGCCCGTCGCGCTCGAAGACCCGCCCGGCCAGCGCGTCGCCCTCGAGGCGCCGGCACGGGTCGTCGGCCCGGCGCCCGCCGCCGGCGACCCGGCGGTCGGAGGAGGCCAGCACGGCCCCCTCGTCGTCGAGGACGTAAAACTCGAGGGCCTCGTCGACCGGCTCGACTTTGCGGCGCAGGGTGTCGTCGAGTCGGTTGCTGCCCAGGTGCGGGTGCGGGCCGGTCACATACAGCCGGTCGAGCTCGAGGGCCAGGCCGGTATCGCCGGCCGCCAGCGTCCCGACCAGGCTGCGTTTGTGGGCGACGAACTCGGCGGTGCGCGCGGCGGCGAACCGGGTGGCGTTGCCGAGCGAGCGGCTCGAGATGTCGCGCAGGATCTCGCGGCTGGTGGTGTAGCCGACGCAGTTGGTGACCAGAAGCGGCACCAGCGAGAACAACCCCAAAAACAGCGCCAGGCGGGGGGCGAGTCCGAAGGTCGGCGTCTCGTCGCTGAGTCTCTGTTCCACGGCTGAACCTCGTCGCCAGTCGGTCGGCGAGTGCGTCTGTTGCAAATCTGCAAATTTCCGCCGCGAGTCTTGCACGTCTGCCGCGACATCGCCCGCGCCGGGCCTCGAGGCGAGCGTCGCGGCATCGGCTCGCGCGGCCGGTGTGGGGCGCATCTTTCGGCAGCGCCGCCCAAATTATGGGCAGCGCGTGATCTCGATCATGTCACCGGGCTTTCGGGCCGGGATCCGTCGCGAGCGGTACGGGACTTGAACTTCGAGACGGGTGAACCGGCGGGGGCGTTTCCCCGGCGGCCGCCCACAAGTCGTCTCGCACAGGAGGAGAACTTATGACGTTCCCACCGGAGATGCCATCCGGACGCACCCCGCGCCTCGCCGCCCGGCTCGGCCCCTGGCTCGCCGCCCTTGCACTCGTGTTGGCCGCGGGCTGCGGGTCGAATCAACAGGACGGGGGTTCGCCATCTTCCTCGGAGTCGGGCTCGCAGGGGTCCGGCACCTCCGAGTCGATCCAGGGATTGATGCAAAAACGAGACCTGAACGAAAAGGACGTCCGCGCGGCGCTGAAGACCTATCAGCCGACCGGCGACAAAGACGAATACATGATGGTCGCCTCCGGGGGCCACAGCGGCCAGATGATGTTCGTCGGGATCCCGAGCATGCGGATCCTCAAGATCACGAGCGTGTTCACCCCGGAGCCGTGGCAAGGGTATGCGTACGGCGACGAGGCGACGACCGACCTGATCGCCAACTCGAAGCGCTTCGGCGACGAGATGACCTGGGGAGACACCCACCACCCGGCCATCAGCGAGACCGACGGCGAGTACGACGGGGAGTATGCGTTCATCAACGACAAGGCGAACGCCCGGATGGCGGTCGTCTCGCTGAAGGACTTTACGACCAGGCAGATCGTCACCAGCGAGCTGATCCAGAACGACCACGGCTCGACGTTCGTGACGCCGAACACCGAGTGGGTGCTCCAGAGCGCGCAGTATCCGGCGCCGCTGGGCGGCGAGCACGAGCCGATCGACGAGTACGAAGAGGAGTATCGCGGGGCGATGATCTTCTGGAAGTTCGACCGCGACAAGGGCGAGATCGTCGAGGAGCGCTCCTTCGCGATCGAGCTGCCGCCGTACATGCAGGATCTGGCCGACGCCGGCAAGCGGGCCTCGGCGGGCTGGATCTTTTTGAACTCGTTCAACACCGAGATGGCCTACGGGGGCAA
>CAZRLK010000238.1:0-6715 GCA_964600555.1 uncultured Bradymonadales bacterium | reverse complement strand
GAGCGGCTCGCCGACTACGTCGAGGAGCGCTTCGACGAGGGAGCCTTTGCCGAGGGGGAGGGGGGAGAGGAAAAAAGCGAGGAGCCAACCGCAGAGGCGCAGAGTTCGCAGAGGAACAACAGCGGGGAGACCAACAAAAACAGTGCCGGAGAGGGTAGAACAACGGCGAAAACATCGGTGGAGGCGCCGGACCGGCGAGCTGCGCGAGAGGTTCGGGCAGAACTCGAGATCGAGGGGGACGAGACCTGGAAGGTCGCCGGCGGTCTCGCCGAGGGGCGTGACGAGATTTCGCGCCACGAGATCGCAGCGAGCACCGTCGTCAGCGGCGGCTCGCTCGGGCTGCCGGGGATGGACGAGATGTTCGACGAGAAGGCCGTCGAGCGGCTGCTCGAGGGTGACAACTTCATCTCCGAGCTCCCGCGCGAGGTGCGCGCGGAGATCGTCGACAAGGAGATCACCCGCCTCGAAAAACACGAGGACGGCGGGGGCGAACTGGTCGATGTCGAGGACGTCGAAGAGGTCATCCAGCTCGCGGCCCGCGCCGGCGAGTTCGACCTCGGCGAGGACTGGAACGTGCCGAACCGACTCGTCGAGGCACTCGACCACACCAGCCGCCTCGCTTTCGCGGCGGGCCTCGAGGCCCTGCGCGATGCCGGGCTGCCGCTGGTACCGCAGTACCGCGAGACGCAGTCGGGCAAGAAGCTGACCAAAGGCTGGAAACTCCCCGACCGGGTCGGCGACGAGACCGGCGTCATCTTCGCGACGGCCTTTGCCGGTCAGGATGCCTTCGCCGAGGAGCTCGAGGAGTACTACACCGACGACGACTACGAGTTCAATCACCGGCTTTTGTTGCGGATGCTCGGCATCGCCAACTCGCGGTTCGCCGAACACGTCGGCGCTCGCGGGCCGAACACCAAGATCAACAACGCCTGCGCCTCGACGACCACCGCGCTCGGCATCGCCCAGGACTGGATCGAGCAGGGCCGCTGCGAGCGCGTCGTCGTCCTCAGCGCCGACAATGCGACCGGCGAGCAGATGATGGAGTGGGTCGGCAGCGGGTTTCTCGCCACCGGCGCGGCGACGACCAAAGAGGACGTCGAGGAGGCCGCCCTGCCCTTCGACGAGCGCCGAAACGGCATGATCGTCGGCATGGGGGCGGTCAGCCTCGTCGTCGAGCGCGACGGCCTGCCGGAGGCGCGCGGGATCGAGCCGCTCGCCGACCTGATGTCGACGCACTTCGTCAACAGCGCCCACCACCCGACCCGGCTCGACGTCGACCACATCGCCGGCGAGGTCGGCGACATGCTGACCGACGTCGAGGCCGACTTCGAGCTCGACCGCGGCGACATCGCCCCGAATACCGTCTTCGTCTCGCACGAGACCTACACGCCGGCCCGGGGTGGGAGTGCGGCGGCCGAGATCGCGGCGATCCGCGACAACTTCGGCGACCGCGCCGAAAAGCTGGTGATCGCCAACACCAAAGGCTACACCGGCCACGCCCAGGGAGCGAGCATCGAGGAGATCCTGGCGGTCAAGTCGCTGCAGCACACGACCGTCCCCGCGATCGCGAACTTCGAGCAGCCGGACCCCGAGCTGGGCGATCTGCGCCTCTCGGAGGGCGGCGAGTACCCGGTCGACTACGCGCTGAGGCTGGCCGCCGGCTTCGGCAGTCAGCTCGCCCTGGCGCTGTACCGGTTCCGGGCTCGCGAGCAGGCCCGGCTGGTCGACCAGCAGGCGTATCTCGGCTGGGTCGCCGAAGTGACGGATTTCGACGCGCCGGAACTGGCGGTCGAACACCGGACGCTGCGGGTGCGCGACGGCCGGCCCGACGACCGGCCGACCGACCCGAGTGGCGGGGGTGGCGAATCGGCGACGCCCGAGGAGACGCCCTCGCAACAGACCCCCTCGGAGCCCGACAACCTCGAGGCCCCCTCACCGACGCCGGCGCGCGCCGAGAGCGAGACGACGCCCGGCGAGAACGAAACGACGCCGGCCGGCGACGACGAGCAGACGCAACGGCGCGGGGCGGCCTCCGAGCAGTTTCCGACCGAATCGATCCTGGTCGAGGCCGACACCAGCGCCGCCTACGACCCGCTCAAACTCGAGGAGCGCCTCGAGGGGAGCCGCGTCGTCATCCTCGCCGGCCCGATGCTCGTCACCAACATGATGCGCCGGGCGACCGAGCGCTGCGGCGCCGAGGTGCTCGTCCTCGAGGAGAGCAGCCACCGCGGGCCGCTCGAAAACGACGAGACGGTCTGCGACCTGTTCGACGAGGGGGCGATCCGCGAGCGCTTCGACGAGTTCGGTCCGGTCGACGGCATCGTCAACCTGCTCGGCTTCGGACAGGAAAAATACAAGGGTGACGAGGTCCATCGGGTCGCCCGCCAGACGTTCCACACCGCGAAGGCCTGGCAGGACCACCTCGGGGAGGCCCCCGACGCCGACAACTTCTGGGTGACCGTCACCGGCATGGGTGGCCGGCTGGGCTTCGACCAGGCCACCTCGCCGCTGCCGGTCTGCGGGGCGGTCTGCGGACTGACCAAGTCGCTCGGCCGCGAGTGGGCCGACACCAACCTCCGGGTCGTCGACGTCCCGCGCGAGGGGCTGTACCCGGATCTCGGCCTCCAGATCCTCGCCGAGACCTTCGCCGACGTCCCCTCCCCGGAGCTGGGGCTTCTGGGCGGCGTGCGCTACCTGCCGGTCGCCGTCGGCGCCGACGAGATCATCGGCCACGGCGCCGGCGAGTCGATCGCCCCCGACGACGAGTCGGTCGTCGTCCTCGCCGGCGGCGGCAAGGGCATCACCGCCCGCGTCGGCAAGGACCTCGCGACACGCTACGGGTCGAAACTCGCGCTGGTCGGACGCACCGAACTCGACCACCCCGACCCGTTGTCGGTCGACATGGACGAGGCGAAGGCCGAGGCCAAAGAACGCATCGAGCAGCGCGGCGACCGGGTCACGCCGGTGCGCGTCCAGGAGGAGCTCAAACCGCTGAAATCCCAGCGGGCCATCCACGAGAACATGAACGAGATGCGCGAACTGGGCGCCGAGGTCGAGTACTTTTCGTGCGACGTCGCCGAGGCGGGCGAAGTTGCCGAGCTGATGGAGGCGGTCGCCGAGCGGTTCGGCAGCGTCGACGGCGTCGTCCACGGTGCCGGCGCCGAGATCAGCGAGATGCTCGACAAAAAGACCGGCGAGACCTTCGACATCGTCTTCGACGGCAAGGCGCTCGGCGGGCTGAACCTCTGGAGCTCGGTGCGCGAATACGATCCCGACTTTCTGATCACCTTCTCGAGTGTCGTCTCCCGGTTCGGCAACGTCGGCCAGACCGACTACGCGGCGGCGAACGAAGTGCTCAACAAACTCGTCGCCCACATCAACGCCACCAGCGAAGTCGACGCCCTGTCGATCGACTGGACGGCCTGGGACGAGATCGGAATGGCGGTCCAGGGCTCGATGAAGACGATCCTGCAGCGAAACGGCGTCGAGTTCCTGCCCCCGGAGATCGGCGCGCCGATGGTCGCCGACGCACTCGAGCAAGGCCTGACCGGCGAAGTGATGGTCGCCGGCGAACTGGGCGAACTGTCCGGCCCGTTCCGCCTGCGCCGCGAGAACCCGGGGGCCCCCTCCGGCGCCCGGCGCCAACAACTGGTCTTCGCCGACAACGTCACCGACGAGAGCGACGAGCGGATCGTCCTCGAGCGGGTCTTCGACCCGGAGCGCGACCGATTTCTCGACGATCACGTCTACGACGGCAATCCGGTACTGCCCGGGGTGATGGGCTACGAGATGATGGCCGAGGCGGTCCGGCGGCTCACCGACCGGACGCCCTTCGCGCTGACCGACGTGCAGTTCGACCGCGCCGTCAAGCTCCACCACGGCGACCCGATCCGCGTCATCGTCACCGCCGAGTCGACCGACGGGACGACGGTGGAGGCGACGCTCGAATCCGAGCGCACGGTCAAGACCGGCCGGACCGTCCGCAACGAACACTTCCGGGCGACCGCCGAGATGGAGGGAAGCTCCGAGCGGGAGCCGACCTCGTTCGAACTCGACAGCACGGCGCAATTCGACGCCGGGCCCGACAAACCCGAAATCTACCGGCGATTCTTCCACACGGGCACCTTCCAGGTGATGGAGTCGGTGCCGCACCTGGGCGACGAGGCGGTCGTCGGCTACGGGCGCCAGCCGAGCGCGAAACTCGTCGCCGACGACGTGCACGGCCGATTCGTCACCGACCCGATGGTCCGCGAGATGGCCTTCCAGACGACCGGGCTGTGGGGCATGATTCGCAACCAGAAAAGCTACCTGCCGTACGCCATCGGCCGGTCGGTCCACTACGACGACGCTCGGCCCGGCGAGCGCATCTGCGTGCGGGGACGGCGTCGGCCCGAGCAGGACACCGACCACACGATCGCCTTCGATGTCGAGGTGCGGTCCGACCGCGGACGCCTCCTGCAACGCATGGAGCGCGTCGAGCTGGTCGGCCACCGCAAGCTCGACGACGAGGAGGCCTTTCCGACACCCCCGGCCCGGCGGATGACGCTCAACCGCCTCAGCCATCCCGAGGCCCAGGCGGTCCTGTCGGATCGCGACCTGACGAGCGACGAGATTCTGACCGACCAGGAGGCCGCCTCCTTGGAGCGGCTGCGCAGCGAACGCCGCCGCGGCGAGTGGCTCGCCGCACGTGTGGCCGCCAAACAGCTCGTCTGCCGCTACGCCCGTGATTTCGCCGGCGTCACCCCGGCGCTCGGCGAGATCACCGTCGTCAAAGACGATCAGGGCGCGCCGCACCTCGAGCTGCGCGGCGAGGCCGAACGCACCCTCGCCGGCTTTCCGCTCCCGAACCTGACGCTCACCCATGCGGGCGGCGTCGCCATCGCCGGCATCGCCGGCCCCGGCCGCCCCGCCCGCATCGGCCTCGATCTGGAGGCGATCGAGGAGCGCGACGACAACTTCGCCGACAACTACTTCACCCAAACCGAACGGGCGCTCGAGCTCACCGGCGACGAGCAGGAGAACTTCGACCGGTGGACGAAGCTGACGGCGCTGTGGAGCTGCAAGGAGGCGGTCAGCAAGGCGCTCGGGCTCGGGTTGAAGCTGGCGCTCGGTGAGTTGATCGTCGAGACCCTCCGGGCCGACGACGGCCGGATCGTCGCCGAGGTCACCCTCAACGGCAAAGCCGCCGAGGCATTCGACGAGATCGGCGGCGAGGCACTCGAAGTCCGGGTGCGCATCGACGGGACCTTCGCCCTCGCCAGCGCCCACATCCTGCTCGAACACCGTGACGAGGGCCCGGCGAAACCGACCAACGGCCGCGGCGATACCAATGGATCGCCGCCCGAGACGAGTGGCTCCGGTGAGTACGACGAGGAATTCGCCGCCGTCGCCGCCCTGCTCGAACACAAGGGGCTGCTCGACACCGGCCGTACCCGCCGGCACTCCGACGACGAGCCGAGCGGCGACCGCGAGGACGTCTCGAGCTGGAAACACGGCAAATGAGGCCACGAGAGGCCGTGGCCGCCACACGAGGATGTTTTTGACGAGCGACCTGGAGTCGACCCATGCACTATGTCGTCGAAGTCAACCAGAGTGACGAACACAAAGTTCAGCTCGACGAACGCGAGCGAGGTGTCTGGCGGGCGACCGTCGGGGAGGAGACCCAGATCGATCTGAAGCTCAAGGGTCGCGACGACGACGGCGCGTTCGTGCTCGTCGTCGACGGCGAAGAACGCCGGTTTCACCTGGACCGCGACCCGGCCAACTGTTACCTGACCGACGATCGCGACATGGTCAACGTCAGCGTCGACCCGGCCGGCGAGATCGTGCTCGAACACGGCGAAACCGAGCGCCGCGGCGAGCTCGATCTCGGCACGCTCGAAAGCCCGATCACCGGCGTGACGCTCGAGCTGATGGTCGAGGTCGGCGACGAGGTCGAGGAAGGCCAGGAGGTCGTGATCGTCGAAGCGATGAAGATGGAAAACACGCTGTGCGCCCCCGCCGACGGCGTCGTCGAATCGATCGACGTCGAGGAGGGCGACCGCGTGTTCACCGGAGACGAACTACTGCACATCGACCGGTAGGGTCGCCGCGTGCGGCCGCCGCCGAAAGTCGGTCCCTCACAGGACAGGAAGTTGTTATGTCGAACGAAGCACAGCCGAATCGCACGGAACAGACGCAAGACGAGGAGACGGACTCGACCGACGCCGGAGCGGATCAACGCTCCGAGGGCAACGGTCGGGCCGACGGCAACGGCCACGCCGACGGAGGCAACGGCCACGCCGTCGATCAGACCGACGAGCCGGCGAGCTCGAGCGTCAAAAGCGAGTTTCTCGACAACCCCAAAAAGGTCAGCGTCGCCCGCGCCCGGCTTGAGGCGTTGTTCGACGACGGCACGATGGAAGAGATCGGCGCCGAGGTCACCCACCGGGTCAACGACTACGGCCTCGAGGACAAAAAGATCCCGGGCGACGGGGTCGTGACCGCCTGCGGGATGGTCGACGGCCGGCCGGTCTACGCGTTCGCCCAGGATCGGACCGTCCTCGGCGGCAGTCTCGGCGAGGCGCACGCCAAAAAGATCACGCGCCTGCAGGATCTGGCGCTCAACGCCGGGGCTCCCCTGGTCGCCATCAACGATTCCGGCGGCGCGCGCATCCAGGAGGGCGTCGACGCACTGGGCGGGTACGGCGAGATCTTTCGGCGCAACGTCAAAGCC
>CAZRLK010000237.1:0-6789 GCA_964600555.1 uncultured Bradymonadales bacterium | reverse complement strand
GCGAGGGCGTCGACGACCAGCGCCAGAAACAGCCACAGTTGGTTGGCGACCTGGTGGGCGGCGACGGCGGTGACGCCGATGCGGGTGGCGACGGCGGTCGCCAGCGTCATCGTCCCGATCAGCGAGGCGGTGCGGACGAACATCTCCCAGCCGATCTTCACGAACGGCACCAGCTCGTCGAGCGACGGGAGGGCGACGGTGATGCCGAGTTCCTCGCGGCGGCGCACGAGCAGCAGGAAGACGAAGGCCAGTGCGCCGAGCCACTGGGCGGTCGCGGTCGCCGTCGCGGCGCCGACCAGCCCCCAGCCGAGGCCGAAGATCAGCAGCGGGTCGAGCACCAGGTTGACGGCGTTCAGCCCCAGGGTGACGTACATCGGCGTGCGGGTGTCCTGATAGCCGCGAAAGGCGCCGCGCCCGGCGCTGATCAGAAGGACCGCCGGCCCGGCGAGGGCCCGGATGCGCAGGTAGTCGAGCGCCGGGCCGTGCAGCTCGCCGGTCGCCCCCATCAGCGCCAGGATCGGCGAGGCGAACAGTTGCAGCGCCGCGAGCGCGATGGCACCGGAGAGGACCGCCAGGGTGAGCGCCTGCATGACCACCCGGCCGGCCTCGTCGGGGTCGTCGTCGCCGAGCGCCCGGCCGACCCGCGGGGTGGTGCCGTAAGCGAGAAAGTTGAAGATGACGAACGCCATCGAAAAAATCGAGGCGTTGACCCCGAGGGCCCCGAGCGGCACCGCGCCGAGCTGACCGACGAACGCGGTGTCGACCAGCGAGACGAGCGGGTCGGCGGCCAGTCCCGCCAGCGCCGGGACGGCCAGGTCGAGGATGTCGGCGTCGTGGCGGTTGCGGGTCGGAACGAAGTCCACAGCGTTGAATTGCAGTGAGTGAGCAAGTGAGGGAGGGAGTAAGTAACTGCAAAAGCTGCGTGGGGCAAACGGCGTCGGGG
Source organism: uncultured Bradymonadales bacterium (assembly GCA_964600555.1). Lineage (GTDB taxonomy): Bacteria > Myxococcota_A > Bradymonadia > Bradymonadales > Bradymonadaceae > CAJXPB01. The sequence continues at coordinate 5,846 of CAZRLK010000237.1, read as the reverse complement.
CGCGGGCCGGTCATCGGCGGATTTGAGGTTGGAGCTGGCCCCGAAGCTCGTCTCGGGGATTGTGGCGCGGGCCGGCGTTTTGTTAGAGAAGCCGGGCTGCATTCGTGTACCGACTCGACTCCCGATCTCGACACCCACGAGGCGCCATGGAAGGCCTGTTGTTGATCGACAAACCGGCGGGGATCACCAGCTTCGACGTCATCGCCGAGGTGCGGCGGGTGGTCGACGAGCAGACCGTCGGGCACATGGGGACGCTCGACCGCGAGGCGACGGGGCTTCTGGCGGTGATGATCGGGCGGTGTACGAAGCTCCAGAAGTTCCTCGGCGAGAAGGTCTCGACCTACGAGTTCGAGATGCGGCTCGGCCGGCAGACCGACACGCTCGACGCCGACGGAGAGGTCGTCGCCGAGTGCGAGTTCGAGCACGTCGACGCCGAGGCGATCCGCGAGGCGTTGCCGGCGTTCGTCGGCACGATCGAGCAGCGGCCCCCGAAGTATTCGGCGGTCAAGATCGACGGGCGCCGGGCCTCCGACTGGGCCCGGGACGACGAGGCACCCGACGTCGAGCCGGAGGCGCGCGAGGTCGAGATTCGGGGGCTCGAGCTGCTCGACTGGGAACCACCGCTCGCCCGTTTTCGTCTCGAGTGCGTTTCCGGTACATATGTCCGGTCGGTCGTTCGGGATCTGGCGGCGCGGCTGGAGACGTGTGCCCACGCCTCCGGGATCCGGCGGGTGGCGAGTCGAGACTACACGATCGCCGACGCGGTGCCGCTCGACGAGCTCGACGAGGAGACGGCGCGCGAGCGGATGCTGGCGCCGGTCGAGATGGTGGCCGCGCTGCCGATCTACGAGCTGGACGACGATCAGGCGCGGGCGGTGAGCTTCGGCTCGCAGGTGCCCCCGGAGCCGGAGTGGCTCGAGGAGACCGGCCTCGAGGTCGGCGATCCCGTCCGGCTGGTCGACCCGGCCGGTGAACTGGCTGCCGTCGCCCGGCTGCGGCGCCGCGACGACGAGCTGGAGCTTCAACCCCGCCGCGTGCTCAAGCCCGCTCAGGAGCAGTGAGTCGATGGCTTCGAAGCCGCACGAAATCTATCTCATCCCCGGCTTTTTCGGATTCTCGGCCTTCGGGCGGATCACCTACTTCCACCACGTCGGCGAGGCCCTCGACGGATTTTTCGCCGAGCGGGACCGGGCGGTCGAGAGCCGGGCGGTCGGGACGTTGCCGACCATCTCGACGTCTGCGGGCATTTCGACGCCCCCGAGCACGAGCCGCCGCACATCGACTGGCTGGTCTCGGGCTCGCAGTTTCGGCGGCCGCAATTCGAGTCGGTCTGGGAGAGAGCCGGAGAATTCGTGCTGGAGTCGACCGCGTGAACGGGTGGAATCTCTCCGGCGATGGTGCCGGGCAGGGGAGCGATGAGTGACGGTGATTCGACAGCGACGGGGTGGAACTGGCGGGTGGCGGTGCAGGTCGCGCTGCTGGTGGCGGTCGCGATCGCCTTTGCGGTCGGCGTCTGGCAGCGGCGGTGGATGAGCGACGACGGGCTGATCAACATCCGCATCGTGCAGAATCTGATCGACGGGTACGGGCCGGTCTTCAACGTCGGCGAGCGCGTCGAGGCGTACACGAGTCCGCTGTGGCTCGGGGTGATCGCCGTGCTCGGGTTCGTCGGAATTCGCCCGGAGTATGCGGCGGCCGGCGCCGGGGGGCTCGCAGCGGTCGCCGGCCTGCTGCTGGCGCAACTGGCGGCGGTGCGACTGCGGCGCCCGGCGGGGACGTGGCGCGAGGCGCTCGGGGGGCGGGTACTGCTCCCGGCCGGGGCGATCGTGTACGCGGCGCTGCCGGCGGCCTGGGATTACGGCACGTCGGGCCTGGAGACGGGACTGACGCTCGCCTGGATGGGCGGGACATATCTGGCGGTCGCGGGGGCGGTGCTTGCCGGGGGTGGGCGGGAGGCGCCGTCGAGCCGTCGGTGGCGCGACAACCTGGTGGCGGCGCTGGTTGGCCTCGGTCCGCTGGTGCGCCCCGAGCTGGCACTGCACAGTATCGCCTTCGCGCTGCCGCTGTTGTGGAGCCGGGGGCGCGGCGCCGACGGCGGGCTGTCGCTGCGCCGGATCGCCGAGCTTCTGGGGGCGGCGGGCGCCGTGCCGGTGCTGCACCAGATCTGGCGGATGGGTTATTTCGCGGCGGTCGTCCCGAACACGGCGATCGCGAAATCGGCCTTCGCCTCGCGCTGGCAGCAGGGCTGGTATTACACCGAGAATTTCTTCGGGCTGTACCTGCTGGTCGTCCCGCTCGTCGTGCTCGCCCTGTTTTTTGCCGAGCGCGTGGCCCGGGCGGTCGGGGATCGGCGGGTCGGCGCGGCGCTGCTGTGGCTCGGGCCGGTCGCGGCCGGGTTCGCGCAGTGTCTGTACGTCGTCTACATCGGCGGCGGGTTCATGCACGGGCGGCTGTTTTTGCCCGGCCTGTTCGGGATGCTTCTGCCGGTGGCGGTGGTCGGGGTCGGGAAGACGCCATCGGGCCGGGTATGGCGGATCGCGGCGCTGGTGGCGGTGATCGGCTGGGCGGTCTACTGTGCCTCGTTGCTGCGGCCGCCGAAGGAAAACTACCACGGTGTCGGCGACGAGCGGGGCTGGTACGCGCGCCAGACCAAGGGGACGGACCATCCGATCACGCTCGAAGACTACCGGACGATGTATTTTTTGGACAACGCTCGGCGAGCCAGGCGGGCGGCGGAAAAGCACTGTCCGACGGCGTTCGACGGGGAGGCCTCCGGCGAGTGCGAGCGCATCGTGTTCATGGACAACGACGGGGCGGGGCGGCTGCATCCCGACCACGACAGCTATCCGCTGCGTGAACGGGTGGCCGAGCACGGGACCGTGCTGGCGGTGCTGCGGATCGGGATCGGGATGCAGAGTCTGCTGATGGGCCCGCGGATCCAGGTCGTCGATCGGGTCGGTCTGGCGAGTCCGATCGCGGCACGTCTCCAGATGCGGGGGCGGGGGCGGCCGGGGCACGAGCGGATGCTGCCCAACAAGTGGTTCGTCGCCCGATTTGCGGCGCCGACCGACGACGAGGCGGCGGTCGTCTCGGCGGGCCGGCGGGCGTTGGAGTGCGGACGGCTCGGGAGGCTCGACCGGGCGGTGACCGAGCCGCTGACGGTCGGGCGGTTTCTGACGAACATCCTCGAGGCGGTGCGGCTGCGGGGCATGGTGATTCCCCGCGACCCGCACGAGGCCGAAGAGAAGTACTGCGGGCGCCAGTCGATGAGCACGAAGCTCGCCGGCGGTTCGGGCGGGGCGCCGGGTCGGTGGTACTGTCCGACCGATCACCTGCTGGTCGGCCTCGAGGTGACGCTGGGAAAGGAGGGCGACGAGGCGCTGGCGGCGATACGGCCGATGTGCCGGCGTCTGGAGTCGAGCGCCGGCGGGAGGCGGGCGGTCGGCGAGCCGATCGAGGGGCCGCGCTACGGGGAGGGGAGCGGCGGCTCCGAGAAGCTCGTCTGTCCCGAGGGTCGCGTCGCGACCGGGCTCGAGGTGACGGCCGGGGAGATGGTCCGGGGGATCGCCCTCGAGTGCGGCGAGCTGAAAAGCGTCGGTGGCGGGGAGGAGTCGGATCTCGAGGTCGGCGAGCGGCGTCTCGACGGGAGGGTCGGTCGGGCAGGGGAGTCGACGCGCCTCGAGTGTCCGCACGGGAGTCTGCCGGCGGGGATCGCCGCGCGCGCCGGAGCCCTGGTCGACGCAGTCGGCCTGCGGTGCCGGTACCCGTAGCCGCGGTTGCAATCCGGCGGCCGAGTTTTCATAGTCCTGCACCGTCCCGAGACGTCTCGCACCCCTTCGAACCCGGATCGCCCCATGCCGACTCGCCCCGCCACCGTCGTCTCGGTTCTGATCGCCGCCCTGTTGGCCTCCGTGCCCGCCTTCGGGGAATCGGGTGAGTACGACTTCAGTCTCTACACCCTCGAGGATACCCTCTACGAACTCGAGGAGAGGCGCTCGGAGGAGGAGACGCGACTCGTCGCGGTCGATTTCTTCGCGACCTACTGCAAGCCGTGCAAGACGGCGGTGCCGGAGTGGAAGAAGCTGCACCGCAGCTACGCCGACGAGGGACTCGAGATCGTGATCGTCGGCCTCGCCGCCCGCGACGACCGCGAGGCCGCCCGCCAGAGCCTCGTCGAGTTTTTCGACGGCCGCGAGGTGCCGTTTCCCGTCGTCTTCGACAAGTACTCGCGGGTGGGAGAGCAGTACGGCGTCGTCGAGGAGGGATCGGCGAATATCCCGCAGGCGTTTCTGCTCGACAGTCGCGGCGAGCTGGTCGCCTCGGGCGAGGGCCCGGACGATCTCGTTTCCGTCCTCGACGAGCGGCTCGAGTGAGTCACTTCGCGCGTTCGAGCTGCTCGACAATCTCGTCGATCGCGTCGACGACCGCCTCGTCGGTCGAAAAGTGGCCGCCTTTGACCGGCCCGACGACGCGGCTGTCGACGACCTCCCGGTCGTCGGTGTCGTAGCGCTTCCAGTCGAGCCGCACCCGGGCGAAGTGCTCGCGGTCGATGCGGGTCGTCTCGACGACTTCGAATCGAACCTCCAGCAGCTCGGCGGCCTGGTAGTCGGAGGCGATCGCAGCGAGATCGTCCGTCGACGGCGGTGACTCGACGGGCCTCGGGACGAGATGCATCCCCCGCGCCGAGGCGACCGACTCGATGCGCGAGCGGAGATTCGACGGGCACCGCTTCTCGGGCGTGCAATCGACGTACAGGGCGGTCTTGCCCTGGAGTTCGCGCTGGATTCGCGCCAGCTCGCCGTTCGGGACTTCGACCAGCGCCCATCCCCAGTGGTGCTCGCCGCTGGTGCGGGCCTCGCGTTCGACGACCTCGAAGGCCTCCAGCGAGATCGGCACCGTCGTCGTCTCCGCCGACCGCTCGACCCGGTAGGCGTAGCCCGACTCCTCGTCGGTCTTTTCGGTGACCTCGATTTCGCCCTGGACCTGGACGGCGAATTGCTCGGCGACCGACGCCAGCGCCCGTTGCTCGGCCCCCTCGAGGGCCTCCCGGGCGTTTGGCGCGCGGTCGACGCGGCCGACGAAATACGAGGCGTCGGCGCCGGTGGGCGGCGAATTCGCCCACTCCGGCGGCTCCGGTGGGTCGGCCGGGCTCGCTCCGGCCCCGCCCGAGGTGGCACAGCCGGTCGATCCAGCCAGAAGGAGGCCGGCGAGGCCGATGGCGGTGGCGAGCGATGCGGCGGGATGTGCGGTCGTCGATGTCATCACTGCTTGCCCTCGTCGACTGCGGCGCTCGGGGGTGTGGATGTGACGGCACAAAGACGACGAATCGTACGACAGCGGCGGGCACGCCGGCAAGTTCGCGCGAGGGGACCGGACGATCCTTGCAGCCTCCTGGCGGGCGTGATCCAGCTCCGGGCGATCAGGGTGCTGGCGTACCGCGTCGAGTTCGCCAGGACGTCGAGAACTCCCGGCGCCCTCGGTCGCATTCGCCAAGACGCCAAAGCGCCAAGACGCCAAGAACAACCCCGGCGCGTCTCCCCCAACCGACGGCACCGGCCGGCGGCGAAGCCGCCCGGGTCGCCGCAACCGGAGCGCAGTGAAAAGCCTGGAGTGCGGCTTTTCATCTGCGTCCGAATGCGGCGACCTCCCGGGAGACGGCGTCTCCCGGGCCGGTGCCTCGATCGAGCGAGTCCTGTCGAGAGCCCGGGCGACGCCTTGGCGAGCTTGGCGCCTTGGCGAGCTTGGCGTAACGGATCCCGGACCGCCGAGAGCCCGAGGACGCCTTCGCGTGCTTTGCGTTCTCCTATGCGTTTCGGTCAACCCGTCCTTGTGCTTCGTCCACAGTT
>CAZRLK010000236.1:2033-6988 GCA_964600555.1 uncultured Bradymonadales bacterium | reverse complement strand
CCGTTCTGGCAGGTGATGCCGTCGTCGGAGAGAAAATACGGCGGGTCGGCGAAGACCATCTCGAACTGCTCGCTCGCCATCTGCGGCAGCAGCTCGAGGGCGTCGCCCTGGTAGAGTGCAAACCCGGCAGCCGGGTCCGAATAGTACGGATCGAGCGTCGTCTCGTCGTCGAATCGTGCGTTCATGACATCCCTGTCTATGTTCACCTGCCGACCATGGCAGATGGGCCATCCGTGGCCAGTCGCGTCTGAACTTCCGTGTCAGGCAGCCCAAGCCTATGAGGCAGAGATCGGGCCGTCAAGATGTTTTCGATCGGTTCTCGATCGCGGTTCCTTCTCGCGTTCGTCACCACCTCGCCGACGGCTTTTCGGACGCCGCCCGCCGTTGCGCTCTCCCGTGCGTCCCCTACAATCGCCGCGACGGGGAATGCCGGCCCGCGTGTATTTGTCTCTCGCCTGGCCCCCTTCTCACCCGACACTCCACCGACGGACCCCGAGCGATGAGTGACAGCGACACCTATACGATCGTCTGTTCGAAGTGCGGGAACGAGGACGAGATCCCGATCGACCCGGGCGAAAAGTCCGCCGTGTACTGCCGGGAGTGCTACCGCGAGGCCGTCCGCGAAAAGCAGCGCCGCGAGCGCGAGTCGCCGCGCAAAAAGCACGGCACCCGGGTGAGCCTCAACATCGAGTGCGCCGAATGCGGCGAGGAGACGGAGCTCGACTACGTGCCCAAGGGCGTCTCGCTCGACGAGATCCTGTGCGAGCAGTGCTTCGAGCAGGAGGCCGAGGGGACGCGCTGGGAGGAGGTCAAGCGCATCAAGGACCGCGAGCGCACCGACGAGTGGCTGTTCGACTGCGCCGAGTGCGGCCGCGAGGACGTCCTGAATTTCGAGCCGCAGTCGAACAAAGACTACCTGTGCACCCGGTGCTTTTACGAGCACGAAGAGCCCGAGCCCGAACGCGTCGAAAACAAGGAGTCGGTCGCCGACGGCGTGTTCATCCGCCGCGGCGACGATTCGTGACGCCCACCCCGCCCGCCGCGCAGGGTGGGAGTCAGCGTCGCCACAGACCCGCGACGTGGACTGCCAGGGCGGCAGCGAGGAGTATCCACACCCACCATCGCGAGGGGGACGGGACGCCGGGCCGGTCGCTCGCCCCGGAGCCGAAACGGTCGAGCAGCAGCGAGGAGTTCGGCTCGATGATGTCGACGTAGGCGGTATCGAGTCCGAGACCGAGGGCCAGTACCGCGGCGGCGAAGGCCGCGACGGTCGGTGCCACCACCAGCGGGTGGGGCGCCGCGGCCCCGGGGACGAGCCGGCCGAGCCACCGGCCGGTCCGCGGAAGATACCGGGCCAGCAGAGCTCCGAGCACGAAGGCGATGCCCGCCGCTCCCAGGGCGCCCAGCATGCCGGCCGACATCTCTCCGGCCCGGCCGACCAGCCCGACGCCGCCGGGCGGAGACTCCGGCTCGCGGATGCTGTCGAACCACCCGTATTGCTTGCGCGCCGTCGCCTCGAAGACCTCGACCAGTCGCTGCTGGGGAGGTCCCTCGACGGCCGGGCGCCCGCCGGTCTTCGCCGCCTCCAGCTCCGAGCGCGCGTAACTCAAAAACGAGTCCCGGGCGGGGCTCGACGGTTGGTTCTCGAGCCAGTCGACCACCGTCGGCGAGGCATATCCGTCGGTCTGGATTCCGTCGGGAGCGTAGGTGGAGACCTCGATCTTTGCGTTCGCCCGCTGGAACATCGTGCCGAAGGGAAACGACAGGGCGGCGCAGACAGCGAGGCCTGCGAGCCCACCCCACGTCGGCCTCGCCGGCCATCCCGTCCGATCCGCCGACGGGACCGAATTTCGCAGTGTCGCCCGCACGCCCAGGGCGAATCCGCCGACCAGCAATCCGAGGACGACCGCGTAAAGCAGGGTCGCGTACCGTCCGGCCGCCGGAGCCCACTCGCGGAGCCGGTGCCAGGCGACGGTGCCGCGAGCCTCCTCCGCCCGGGCTCGCCATCGATCGGCCGCCGCCGCGTGCTCCCGGTCGTCGAGCCAGTCGGCCAGATGCCGCCAGGTCGGCGCCGCGCCCTCGAAATGCGGGAACACCTCGACCACCTGTGAAAACAGGTCGTCGATCTTCCGGCGGTCGCCCGATTCGTGGGCCCGCCGGAGCGTCTCGTCGATCCCTCCGGCGACGCTCATCCCCATCATCATGTGGGTCACCCGAGAGGGGCGCACTCCGCGCTGCTTCATGCGTCGGCGGCCGCGCTCGTAGACGTCGTCGGCGAGCTCCGGGCGGCCGCGGTTTTCGAGCTCGGCCCACAAAAGTAGGTCGTCGAACCAGCAGATGCCCTCGGTCTCGGCGGCGGTCTCGAACAGCGAGTCGGCGACCTTCTCGCGGTCCAGCTCCCGAGCCAGCTCCGCACGACGAAGCGCGACGAAGGGATTCGTGCGGTCGCGGCGCCACCGCTCGTCGAGCTGCTCGAGCCGCTCGGCCTTCGACGAGGAATCCTCTTCCGACGAGTCATCCCCGAGCTCCCGGGCTTCGTACATCGAAGCGAGATGCTCGTGGTCTTCGATCGTCCAGAAACCGCGCCCCGGTACCGGCTCGCCGGGTCGGTACTCCAGTTCGACCGTGACCCTGGCGGGGAGCAGAGAGTCGGGGGCGCCGGCGGCCGGCACGACGAGCGTCACCCGGAGGGCCTGCGCCTCGGCGTCGAGTGCGTCGATGCGCGCCGGAAACCGCCAGCGGCGCCGGATCCGACCGTTCCCGGCGTCGAGCTCCACGAGGTCGGCTCCGACCCCGTAGTAGGTGCGCCCCTCGAAGCGGACCGCCTCGACCAGTGGGTCGTCGTCCAGTCTCCACCGCGAGGGATGGCGCAGCCTCCACTGCTCCTCGCCCCCTTCGTACCCGACGGCGGTCCGGTCTTGCATCGAGACACGGGTCTCGGCCGAGGCGAGACCGCAAAGCGCCCCGACAACGAGGAACGCGACGGCGGCGACGAGCAGGCGCACGGGAGCGCCCAACCTCCCGAACGGTCGATGTCTCGAGATGTCGATCGGCATGACGACTTCAGCATATCGGTCGGTATCGGAACGTACAATCGCGCGAGCACTGCAGAGTGCGATCACGACCTGTCGGTTCGGTTGACTCCTCCCCGGAAGCCCCGCCGGACCTCCTGCGGGAGAACATCACCGGGAAGGCCGCCGTCGACGGTGTCCAGGAGAGGCCGACCCGTGCCGTTCGGGGCGCAGCACTGCTCGCGCAGCATAAAGGGGTTCGGACGGGGCGATCTACCGATCACTCGTGAGTGCACTCAGCACTGCAGGTGACGTCCCGCCGCGTGACGTCCCGGCTGCCTGCACGGTACCTGCACGGATGCCGATCCGGGGCCGGGGTCGTCGAGCCGGGCGGAGACTCGCCGTCGACCGCGACAGAAAGTTGACGGCCGGCCTCTCTGCCCCGAATCTTGGGGAGCGACGAGGTTTTCGATCCCCTCAGCTCCGGTGCGCTCGCGACCGTGGAATTTGCATCCGTTCTCGACTGGAAGGTTGTCCAGAGCATCGTCATCGCGCTCGCTCTCGGCGGCCTGATCGGCCTCGAGCGCCAGAGCCACCACGAGGCCGAGCGGCCGGTCGAGTCGGTCGGCCTGCGCACCTTCTCGCTCGCTTCGCTGCTCGGCTGCCTGTCGGTCCTCGCGGCGCCCGTCTCGACCGCCGCGCCGTATGTCGCCGGAGCCGGCTATCTGCTTTTGATCCTCGCCTTTCTGGTCTTCGAGGCGCAGGTGCGGGAGACGATGCCCGGCATCACCACCCAGGTCTCGGCACTTCTCGTCTACATCATCGGCGTGCTCGTCCCCTCCGAGCCGGTCCTCGCGGCGGTGACCGCCGTGCTGGTCGCCTCGATCCTGTCGGTCAAAGACTGGACGCACCGGCTGGTCGAAAACCTGAGCGACGAGGAAGTGCTCGGGACGATGAAGTTTCTGCTGATCTCGGTCGTCTTGTTGCCGATCCTGCCCGGCGAGGCGGTCGACCCGTGGGGGATCTACAACCTGCGCGAGATCTGGTTTCTCGTCGTGCTCATCTCCGGAATCAGCTTCGCCGGCTATTTCGCGATTCGCTTCCTGGGGCGCGACCGCGGCATCGCCCTGACCGGGGCGCTCGGCGGGCTGGCCTCGAGCACGGCGGTCACCCTGGCGATGTGCCAGCGCGTCCGGGCGGCGACCGACTCGCGGCCGGTCCACATCGCCGCCGCCTTCGCGATCCTCATCGCCAGCGGCATCATGAGCGTCCGCGTCATCTTCCTCGTGCTCGCGGTCAACGCCTCGTTCGCCGGCTACCTGTGGATTCCGCTCGGCGCGATGGCCATCCCCGGGATCGGCATCTCGTGGTATCTGTGGAACCTGATCGGCGACGAGGAAAAAGAAGGGGGCGTGGAGGCGGAGGGGGACGAGGCGGGACCCCCGCCCGAAGAGGAGCTCGAGATCAGCAACCCCTTCGAGCTGACCCCGGCGTTGAAGTTCGGCCTGCTGTTTTTGGTCATCATCGGCGGCGTCGAACTGGCAGACCAGGCCTTCGGCGCCTCCGGCACCTACGCCGCCTCGTTCGTCAGCGGACTCGCCAACATGGACGCCATCAGCATCACACTCGCTCAGAAAGTCGAGGACGGCGACGTGCCCCGCCTGCTCGGCACCCGCGGCGTCGTCATCGCCATCATCGCCAACAGCTTCTCGAAAGCCGCGATGAGCTTCGCCCTCGGCTCCCGGAAACTCGGCCTGTACGTCCTCGCCGGCCTGGTCCCGATGGCCCTCGTCGGCGGCGTGGTCGTCACCGTGATGTAGCCGGTGGGTTCATCCACGCCCATCACCATCGCCAGCCACCACTCCCCCACCTCGATGCCCCCTGCCCGCCGAGCTGGCCACCCATCCAACCCAAGAAGGTGTTTTTCCTCTGCGACCCTCTGCG
>CAZRLK010000236.1:0-1933 GCA_964600555.1 uncultured Bradymonadales bacterium | reverse complement strand
ACCTCAACACCCTCCCCAACGACTCCACCACCTCCTCTCCCTCCCCTCCAAGCGGCGCCGCCGCCAACACCAGCTCCACTTGCCGACCACGTGCCCCCACCTCGGCCCGATGCGCCACTCGCCCCCGCTCCTCGAGTGACTCCCAGGTCTCCTCCCGACACGGGTACACCAGACACGTCGTCACCCGGTCGTGCTCGGCGGTGCTGGCGTAAGCGAGCACCTGCAGCAGGTCGTGGCGGTGCGTCTCGCGGACGTGCTCGGCGATGGCGTGCCAGGAGCGGTGCTCGATCTCCTCGAAGTGGCGTTTGTACTTGGCGTCGAGAATGACCGTCTTGTCGGGACGCTCGATCACGACGTCCGGGATGAGCGCCCGCTGTGAACCGGCATACTCCGGCTCCCACTGCAACGGCACGACCGTCTCCCGCTCCCGGCCCGTCCGCACGGTCCCGCCGGTCGTCCGGGCGATGCGCTCAGCGAGGTGCTCGATCCACGCCTCGAAAAACTCCTCCATCGCCATCGACCACGGGAGCCCCTGCAACTCCCCGAGCCCCGCCAACCCCCGCTCGTCGGCCGTCCACTCGATCGCTCGAATCCCCTCGCCGCGCTCCTCGCCGCCGAATCCACGGTTGCGCCACCGGTCGATCTGGTGATCCGACGGCCGCTCCGGCGCGACGTGGCGCACCCCGCGCAGCAGCCGCTCGCACAGCTCCAGGAGTCGCTCGACGAACGGCCCGGCGTGGCGCTGGGTCTGCAGCGACCCGCGGTGGCGCTTGAGCGTGAAATGGATGGCCGACAGCAAGTCGCGGTCGTCCTGCAGGTCGGGGAATCGACACGGGACCTCCAGCATCCGGCCATTCGCGACCCGCCGGGTGGCGTACGTCTCCCAGTCGACCCGACCCCGAGGCGCCCGCAGGTCGCGCTCGACCAGCTCGAAATCCCGGTCCATGTTACGGAGCAACGCCCGGACTTTCGGCAATACGATACTCGAGAGCACCCAGGGCGGAATCTCGCGGTCGGATTTCGGAAGCTGGGGAAGCTCCATGATATCCGGCGTCACTCGCCACCCCGTCCGCGCCAGCACCGGTCCGACGCCCGCCCAGCCGAACCGTGGTTTCACCACGAACCCGTAGTCGTGCGCCCCGGTCCGCGGCGACTTCATCGGCAGTGCACCGACCTGGCGTCTGGTCTCGACGACGAGGTCGAGCCGCCGCCCGTCGAACCGCGGGTACGCCTCGATGTCGAAGGCCCCCAGCGCCCGCCGGTTTATCTCCACGAACTGCTCGGCCAGCGTCGCCGCCTTTTCTTCATTGTATCGAATGCGCTTTTCGTCGATGAGAAAAGCGGCACTTACCCGGTGGGTCGTCGAGTCTTCGAGGGCGAAGACTTTCTGGTTGTTGTGGGTGGAGACGCGTTGCATAAATTCCGTGGAGCAAAGAAGGGGACGAGGGCTCTCGTCGCTACGTGTCGATGACGCGGAGATCGCCAAGATCGCCAAGACGCCAAGGCCACCGAGCAACTTCTCTTCACTTATGTGGCGTCACCGGAACGTCGCCGACGTCGAGCCGGTATTACGACCCAAACCCCGTGATCTTCGCCTCACTCCCCAACGAGGCACCGGTCGAGGAGACTCCGTCTCTTCGGGGTCGCCGCGGGCCGGACGCAGATGAGAAGCCGAATTGCGCGGCTTCTCGCTGCGCTCCGACCGGCGGCTACCCGGACGGCTTTGCCGTCCACCGGTGCCGGTGGGCAGTCGACGACTGCTTGGCGAGCTTGGCGTCTTGGCGCTCTTGGCGATTCCTGATCGTTCCCGTCGAGAGTTTCCAACACGATGCCCCCGGCCGAAAGCCCGATGCCCGCCGTGGAGCAATATCAATACACCTTTGCGTTCTCCTATGCGTTTCGGTCAACCCGTCCTTGTGCTTCGTCCACAGTT
>CAZRLK010000235.1:0-7010 GCA_964600555.1 uncultured Bradymonadales bacterium | reverse complement strand
AACCCAAAACCGCCGTTTTTTTACCTCCCACGCATTTTTTCCTCTGCGACCCTCTGCGCCTCTGCGGTTAGCCCCGCTCTTTTTTTATTGCCCGCGCCACCCGCCGACCCATCGTATAGATAGGCACCTGCGGCGGCCCCCCGATCGAGGTCGGAAACAGCGATCCATCCGCCACCCACAGGTCGTCGACGTGATGGTGGGCGCCGCGCGGATCGACCACCGAGTTCGCCGGATCGGCGCCCATCCACAGCGTCGACATCGGGTGGACGGCGGCCAGCGGGGGATCGAGCGGGCCGAGATCCGAGGCGGTCAGCGAGTCGAGCTGGCGGGTCGTCGAGGCGCGCCGCGGCGGGCTGGTCGGGACGACGACCTCGGAGGCGCCGGCGGCCAGAAGCAGCTCGCCGGCCGCGCGCAGGCCCCGGGCGAGCTGGGTGTATTCGGCGCGATCGAGCCGGTAGTGGATGTCGATCTGCTCGCCGTCGGCCGGGTGGACGCGCCCCGAGGCGTGGTCGTGGAGCATGACCAGGAGCGACGCGAACCGGGGGTATTTCGCCATCATCTCGCCGTGCGGCGCGCCGAAGCCGGGGACGAACATCGAGGCGCCGGCCGGATGCGCGGCGCCGGGGAGGATCCAGGCGCGCCGGCGGGCGTCGGGGCCGACCTCGAGAAACTCCGTGCACTCGACCGACTGGGGGTTGCCGAGCCAGCTTCGGATCGGCTCGTCGGCCGGGTCGTCGAAGATGCCGAGGACGGTCGCGCCGGGATGCAGATGCAGGTTGGTGCCGGCGAGGTGCTCGGGGTCGGGGGCGTCGCTCTGAGCGAGGAGGGCGGGCGAGCCGGTGGCGCTGGCGCTCAGGCAGACCTGCTCGGCGCGGACCTCGAACGGGTGCCCCTCGCGGCCGGAGACCGGGTCGGCGGCGACGCCTCGCACGCCCTGCGCGCGATCGTTTTCGATCGCGACGCGTTCGGCACGCGCGTGAGTGAGGACCCGGCCGCCCGCCTCGAGGCCCTCGGGGACGAGCACCTTGGCGGCGTTTTGCTTGCCGTCGTTCGGGCAGCCGATCTCGCAGAAGCCGGATTGCCGGCAGTCGTCGTGGCTGCGGTTGTGACTCAGCCGGCCCCCCTCCCAGCCGAGCTCCTCGAGGCCGCGGGCGAGCACCCGGTTGTTGGCGTTGACCCGCTCGTCGGGGATGCGCTGGACGTCGAGCAGATCTTCGACGTAGGCGAAGTCGGCCTGGAGCTGCTCGGAGGTCGCCCACTCGAGGCCGAACTGCGCCTCCCACTGCTCGAGGACCGGCTCGGGGAGGCGCTTGCAGAGGTTGGTGTTGTGGACGGTCGAGCCGCCGACGCCCTTGCCCTGCAGGATGGTGACCGAAAAATCGTCGGTCGCCCGGGCGCCGGACTCCTGGAACAGCCGCGGCATCATCTCGTCTTCGCGCTGGCTGGTCTCCCGCGGCCGGAGGTACTCGCCCATCTCGATGCCGACGACGTCGACGCCCTGGCGGGCGAGCTGGTGGAAGACCATTGCGCCGCCGGCGCCGAGGCCGATGACGGCGACCTGGCAGTCCCACTCGATGGGTTCGAGGGCGTCGAGGGCGGAGGTCGTCTGATCGCGCGGGTCCATCGGCTGCTCCGGAGCGGGAGGAGACGTGTGTCGACAAACTAACGGCACGTTGCCGATCGCGGCCACCGGCCCCCATCCCGCGTCGAATTCGCCAGGACGTCGAGAACTCCCGACGTTCCGTGTCGGGTTCGCCAAGACGCCATGACGCCAAGACGCCAAGAACAACGCCCACAACCCGCGACGTGCTTCCCCCCAACCGACGGCACCGGCCGGCGGCGAAGCCGCCCGGGGACGCCGCAGCCGGACCGCAGTGAAAGGCTCGCTGTCCGGCCTTTCATCTGCGTCCGCATGCGGGGGCCCAGCAGGGAGACGCAGTCTCCCGGGCCGGTGCCCGGACCAGGCGAGTCCCGCCGGGGACCCGAGGACGCCTTGGCGTCTTGGCGATCTTGGCGATCTTGGCGTCACTGATCCCCGACCGCCGAGAGCCCGAGGGCGCCTTCGCGTGCTTTGCGTTCTTGTGCCCTGCGGGTGCTTTGCGGTTTACCGTCTTTTTCCCGGACCGCCGGGAGCCCGAGGAGGTCCCGAGCCCCCCTGCGGCTGGCCGCGGGGATCCATCATTGACGTCGGCTGCTGCATGTTCAACTTGTCGTCGGCCCAGACGGGCCGAAACCCCCCGATACGCGGGGCCGTCGGGTCTTTGACGTGGCCCGCGAGGTCCGTTAGAAGCCTTCACACCGCGATTCGGGCCCGGGGGAGCGACCCCGGGGCGGGGATGAAGATAGGTCCTCTGCCCCGGTTCGCCAAAATTTGGTTCGCGATCGGCATCTGGTTACCATGGCGCCGGTTGTTGGGCATCGGTCGAACCTCCGACCCGACGTGGGTATGTCAACGTGTTCGACTGGATGAGCAAATCGTTCTTCGAGCAGCATCTCAAAGAGGTACCTATGGATAGTCGACTGAGTCGAATTGGATTGTTCGCAGCACTTTTCGCGATGTTCGTCTTCGCCGCGAGCGCCTGTGGCAACGGCGACGACGGCGATGGAAACGGCGAAGAGCCGACGGCCGACGCCGGGATGGACGCCGACGACGACAACGGCGACGAAGATGCCGGCGACGACGAAGAGGATACCGGCGAGGATGGAGACGAAGACGCCGGAGATGAGGGCGACGCCGGTGATGAAGGCGACGCCGGGATGGACGCCGGGGACGACGACGCCGGCAACGGCGGCGGCGACGGAGAGACGATCCGCGAGGGACGAGTCACCCTCACCCAACAGGAAAATACGACGGGTCCGCAAACGACTCTCAGCGCCAGCTTCTCGGTCACCGAAGTGCCTGCGGAAGGCGACAACCCCTGTGAGACGACGTCCGAGGGAGCCTGCGAGGTCACCGTCTGTGACACCGACTCCGATGTGAGCGCCGAGCTCGTCTCGGCCGGCGACATCGAGGTGTCGGGCGGCACGGAAGACCTCACCACATCCCCGAATGAAAGTGGTCAGTACACTGCCGACTCGGCGAGCGCGCTCGTGTGGGACGGAAGCCACACGCTGAACATCGATGCGGCCGGAGACACCGTATCTAGCTTCTCCGACACGCTCGAGCCTGGAGCGGGCGCTCAGTTGAATGCGCCGTCGCTTCCGGCACCGGGAATGGCGTTGACAGTCGACACCAGCTCGGATCTTCAGGTCCAGTGGGATACCGACGGTGTCGAGGGTGGTACCTACTTTGCGACCTTCAACGCCGCTGATCAGGAAAACAACGAAAGTGCCGAACTCGTGTGCGCGTTCGATGCCACCTCCGGAAGCGAGACGATCCCCGCCTCGCTTCTCGGCGAGATCCCGGCTGTCGACAATGGCAGCTACACCTTCGGGCTCGGCGAAACCAAAGACATCGAGGCCGGAGACTTCGATGTGACTCTCACGGCGACCGACGTTTCGGGCGACGGTGACGAAACGACCGACAACGGGTCGGGCATCGCCTCGTTCGAATAAGCAGGACCGACCGACGGTTCCGGGTGACCGGGACCGACGACCGACCCCCGCCGATCGGAGTAACTCCGGTCGGCGGGTTTTTTTTGTCCGAGCGCCCCCCGTTTTGCTGGAGCGTCGGCGGCCTCGCCGACGTGCCGGGGCGCCCGGCGCCCCTCCCCCAACCGACGGCACCGGCCGGCGGCGAAGCCGCCCGGGGGCGCCGCAGCCGGACCGCAGTGAGAGGCCCGCCGTCCGGCCTCTCATCTGCGTCCGAATGCGGGGACCCGGCAGGGAGACGTAGTCTCCCGGGCCGGTGCCCGGACCAGGCGAGTCCCGCCGGGGATCCGAGAACGCCTTGGTGTCTTGGCGATCTTGGCGCCTTGGCGTCACTGATCCCCGACCGCCGGGAGCCCCAGGACCTCTTCGCGTACTTTGCGTACTTTGCGGTTCCCCGTCGTTTTTCCCGGATGCCCACCATACCCCGGCGAGCCCGGAGTCTTTGACGTGACGGGCGGTCTCCGTTAGAAGCCTTTACACCCGATTCTGGCACGTCTCGGCGGGTCTCCGACCGCCGGTCGCCGCTCCCGCGGCGCCGGACTGGCGAGGGCCGCCGAACGAGACGCCGGATCGCGGTGGAGCGTTTGGTAGGAAATCAACTTTGTTGATCGAGGTACTCAACTCTGGAGAGGATGACGATGAAGAGTCGAATGAGCTTGATCGCGGGAATGTTCTCGATGCTTCTGCTCGCCGGCTTCGGTTGCGGCGACAACGGCGGCGACGACGGCGATGGCGACGGCGACGGCAACGGCGGCGGCGCGATGATCTGCCAGCAGAGCTGTGAAGAAGCCTCCGATTGCGGGGAAAACGCCGACGACTGGAACTGTACCGACGATGGCGTCTGTGAGGCCAATCAGTGCTCGGAGGATTCCGACTGTGAGACCGCCATGTGGCAGAACGAAGGCTGTGAGGCCGGCGACTGTGACACTGGCTACGAGTGCGTCGAGCACGGCGACACGACCTACTGTGCGAGGTCGCAGCAGCAGGACAGCTGCGCGCTCGGCGAAGCCGTCACGAAGACCAGCGTCGACAGCGGCGACGACGTCGACGTCTGCGGCACGCCGAACTACGAGTGCAACGACGGTCTCTGCGCCGACCCGGACGCCAGCAACGGTGACGGCGACGACACCGGCTGCGAGTCGGACGACGACTGCAGCGGCGACCTGACCTGCAACGACGACGGTCTGTGCGTCTGCTCGAGCGACGAGGACTGCAGCGACGGCATGACGTGCGCCTCCTTCTAATCGGTCCGCACCGAACCGACGGACGCCCCGCCCCGAGTGGGCGGAGCGTTCGACTCGACCCCGCCGGCCGGAGCGATTCCGGCCGGCGGGGTTTTTTTATGCGTACGGCGAAGTGGATCCGAGATTGGAGAGCCGGGATCTCTCGGAGAAAACGTCCGGGCCGGACTCGTGGGGCCGGTGGTTGGTAGTCGTTTACGTAGACGTCGACGAGGCTCGTGGATGTAGAAGCCGTCCGAAAAGTCATCCGCCGGGACGAGAAGGCGCCTCGGGTCGCCTCGTTTCGTAGCCCCGGTCGGAGCGAAGCGGAGGCCGGGGTTGAGCGCGCGGAGAAAACCTTTTTTCAGTGTTTCCGCGCAATTCCCCGGCCTCCGGCTCCCCTTGGTCGCCTGCGACCGGGGCTACGAGATCGTTTGAGAATTCAAACGACCGGATGTCACGCCCAGGAATCCGCTCTGGGGAAGACACACGAATCGTCGAAACACCGCTTGATGGCGGGATCTCGTCCTTTTTCGAACACCATGTATGTAGGCGTTGACGAGCGGTCGTTTACGTAGACGTCGACGAGAATCGTCAACGAGTCGCGATGACCGTCGACGAGGACCGGTACCGATTCCCGGACCTCGACCCCGGACGTCGCGTCGGTCCCTCCGGGGTTGTTCGCATTGGCCGTCATCGCGCAGGCGGCGGCGGACCAGCCCGAGCCGGAGCGTGTCCGCCGCGAGCTCCGCGAGGAATTCCAGGGGGGGCCGTCTTCAGCTCTGGGCCGAGTTACACATCCCTTGCGGACACAACTTGTGAATGTCGAGGGGTAGAAGGGAGCCGGTTCGAACGATATGGTTCCTGCGGGAAAATGGTTTCGTTACAACAAATAGATAGGAAGTGGGACGAGTTCCGGGACGAGGACGATTCGTGACGGACGAGCCACACAGAGAGTTCGATGGCCGGAAGTTCGAGTCGGGGGCAGATACGTTCATTCACGCTGAGGTGGCGCTCGAGTTTATTCGGTTTTGTCGGGAGCGTGGTGTGGTTGTACTCGGAATAGAGGGGTTCGTCCGGAACGAGGGTGGTGTAACTTCGCGGCTCGATATGATTTCGCGCTTTCGCGTCTGCGAGCCAACATGGTCGGATAAAGTACAGGCCTACGCGGAAGCCTCCGCGCGGATGATTCGTTCGATTCTCGAGGAACGAGATGAGACGCGCGACCTGTATTTCGTGTTCAGCGTGCGAACGCGCAGTGAGATGGGGGATAGTCCGATCTGAGGCTTCCCCGCGACCGCGGGGATGACTCGGGGTCGACCCCGTGGGGGAGGGCGATGAGAGCCGCCGGGCTGTCGGGCCCCCGGCGGGTCGAGGGTCATCACTTCTCGACGTCGAGCCACCGGACGTCGAGTGATTCGCGCTCTTCGATGCTCTCGAATGCCGGATCGCCGGTGACGAGTGTCGCGTCGTACTCCAGGGCGAGTCCGGCCGCGAACGCGTCGGCGTAGGGGACGGGGGAGGAGACTTTCAGTTCGGCGGCCCGCCGGACTCGCCGGTCGGAAGCCGGGGCGAAGTCGACCGGTACTTTGTCGAGTTGGGAGCGGACGGTCTCGGCCGGAGAGTCCCCGCGCGTTTTGGCGACGACGTAGTAGATTTCGCCGATGTTGATCCGACTGATGAGAATGTCGATCTCGTCGTCCGAGGACCGGTCGAGCAGGGATTGCACGGAGCCGGCGGCCGGCTCCTCTCCATTGAGCCATGCGAGCACGGCAAACGAATCGAACACGAGCATTCAGTACTCCTCGAGCGTCGCCTCGTCGCGTTCGCGTTCGCGCCGACGTTCGGCGGTGAGCGCGTCCGTCAACGACGGGCCGCTCTGGAGCGAGCCGCGAAGTGACCGCCAGTCCTCGTCGCGAATGGGGGTGAGGACGATGTGGTCGTCATCCACCGACACCTCGAATCGCGTGCCGCGTTCGAGGTCGAGCGCCCGGCGCATCTCCGCCGGAATGACGAGCTGTCCGCGGGAGGACAGTTTGACGGTTTGCTTGTCCATCGTTTCCTCCGGGCACATGGCGTGGTCGCGTTTCCGTACGGCGACCCGGTCTGTGATCTTAACCTGACGTAAGATGTCCGGATGTCAAGGGGACGCGACCCGACGCCCCGCCACATTCCGACCTTCACCGACCGCGGCCGGGA
>CAZRLK010000234.1:0-7104 GCA_964600555.1 uncultured Bradymonadales bacterium | reverse complement strand
GTCGAGTTCCTCGGCCAGATCCTTGGTCTTGACCCGCTCCTCGCCCTGCCCCTCGAGGTGGTAGATGGCCTTCAGGTAGTTTTCGACCGAAACCGTCGGCATCGGCTTGTCTCGCGGCACAGGCGGCGGTTCGACGTCCCTCGCTGTCGTACGGCGTGGCTGTACGCGGCGCACCGCTATCAAACTGCCCGGAAGTTGGCAATTGCACGGGCGGCTGCCGGCGCTCCGTCCCGACGCTCACCGCCCCAGCCCGCCCCGAGATGGGTGTGCTCCAACTCCGTGGGATCGGCGGGGTGCCGGCGTCCCGCGTCGCATTCGCCAAGACGCCATGACGCCAAGATCGCCAAGAACACCTCGACGCGCCTCGCCGTCACCGACGGCACCGGCCGGCGGCGCAGCCGCCCGGATCGGCCGCATGCGGACGCAGTTGAAAAGCCGGACTCCAGCTTTTCACTGTGCTCCGGCTGCGGCGACCTTCCGGGAGACGCCGTCTCCTGGGCCGGTGCCTCGATCGAGCGCTTCGCGCCGGGAGCACGAGCGCGCCTTGGCGAGCTTGGCGAGCTTGGCGATCTTGGCGTAACGGATCCCGGGCCGACGGGATCACCAAGGACATCCCACCGATTCCGATCAACCCGCCCCGAGATCCCCACACCAGTTGCAGGATCCCCGGCCTCCCGGCTATCACGATAGACGATGAGTGATCCGACTCCACCCGATAGCGAGACCGACGCCGGCGGCGACGAACTGCTCGGCCGCACCCTCGACGAGCGATTCCGCCTCGACGAGCTGGTCGGCGAGGGCGGCATGGGGCGCGTGTACCGCGGGTGTCAGCTGTCGGTCGAGCGCGACGTCGCCATCAAGGTGCTGCACGGCGAGCTGACCTTCGACGAGGAGCTGCGCGAGCGGTTCTTCCGCGAGGCGAAGGTCGTCTCCGGGCTGAATCACCCGAATATCGTCCGGCTGGTCGACTTCGGGCGCGACGAGGAGACCGGCCTTCTGTACCTGGCGATGGAGTTTATCGACGGGGTCGGCCTCGACGAAGTCGCCGAGCTCGGCCGCCTCGAGCCCGAACTCGCCCTGCGCATCGCCCACCAGACCTGCGGCGCCCTCGTCGAGGCCCACGGCGCCGGCGTCATCCACCGCGACCTGAAGGCCGAAAACCTCATCCTCGATCCCGTCTCCGACGGCACCTTCCAGACCAAGGTCGTCGATTTCGGCATCGCCTACCCGCAGGATGCCTCCCGGAAGCTGACGATGACCGGCCGCGTGTACGGGACGGCGAGCTACATGCCGCCCGAGCAGGCCCGCGGGGAGGAAGTCGACGAGCGGGCGGACCTGTTCGCCGTCGGCGTCTTGATGTTCGAGATGCTCGTCGGACGCCTGCCGATCGAGGGGACCAGCAGCATGGACGTGCTCATCCGCCAGATCCGCGACGGCCCGCCGCGCCTGAGCCAGGTCGTCGGCCGGGAGACCTTCCCGCAGGGCGTCGTCGAGCTGGTCGACCGGCTGCTGGCGGTCGAGCCCGTCGCCCGACCCCCCGACGCCGCGCAGGTTCGAGAACACCTCGAGGGGATCTTCGAGCGCGAGGGCTGGACGCCGCTTCGCCTGGAGACGGGCGGCGAGGGGACCGAGATGTTCGAGCCCTGGATCGCGGCGCCGTTCGAGCTCCCCGACGACGAGCAGGACCCGCCCGACGCCGCCGCCGATCTGCGCGAGACCACCGACCGCTCCCCGCCGCCCGACGCCGCCGCCGATCTGCGCGAGACCGCCGACCGTTCCCCGCCGCCCGACGCCGTCGCCGTGTCGGAGGGCGCGCCGCCCGACGGCGGTGGACCGCCGGACGACGACTCCTCCGGCCACCGGCGCCTCCTCGTCGCCCTCGCGGTGTTGTTCGGCCTGTTCGTCGTCCTCGGCGTCGCCGCCGGCGGCTACTTCGCCTACCGGTATCTCGGCCCCGAGGCCGACGGCCTCGAAGAGATCGCCCGACCCGCCAAGGGGGGCGAGCGGATCGAGGCGGACGGCGACGAACCGGGCGCCGAGCCCGCCGGCGGCTCCGAAGCCGACCGGCCTTCCGCGGCGGACGACGATCCCGCCGTCTCGCCGGCGTCCGCCGACGGCGGCACCGACCCGGTCTGCGGCGAGATCGACCGCCCCGCCCTGCCCGCCGCCTGGCGCGGCCGCTACCGCCCCCAGGGCGACGAGCGCGACGCCACCCTCGAGCTCTCGTCGGCAAAGCTCAACGCCCGCTGGGAGGACGCCGGCGGCACCGTCTTCATCGCCCGCGGCGAGACCTCCGGCCGCACCTACGAGGTCGAGTGCGCCCGCTACGCCGGCAGCGGCGACGGCGACGAATGCACCGGCGAGTTGCGCCGCCGCGGCCCCGTCCTGACCGTCGACCTCGACGGCAGCGATGCGTGCGAACAACGTATCTCCGGCACCTGGCTCACCGACTGACCACCCCACCACCAAAGTTTTCGTAGACGATCTCGTAAACGAACTCGTCGATGTTTTCGTAAACGTGCTCGTCTTCGTCGACGTTTTCGTAAACGAGCTCGTCCTCGTAAACGTTTTCGTCCTCGTCCTCGCCTTCGTCGCCTCCCCAGACCATCCTTGGCGATCTTGGCGATCTCCCTTTCTTGGCGAAAATCGATCACAATCGCCAGTAGCTTCACCCCCACCCTGGCCACGACCCGCTACGATTCCTCGCGTATTTTTCCTCGCTTTCCCTCTCCCGACGTTTACTCTCTCTCCTCGACTTCTCCGAATCTCGCGTACAATGCCGGCACCACCACCATGTTCAGCACCGTCGACGACACCAGCCCGAACAATATCACGATCGCCATCGGCGCCTGAATCTCGCCCCCCGGCTCGCCGAACTTCAGCGCCAGCGGCACCAGCCCCAGCCCCGCCGACAGCGCCGTCATCACGATCGGCGCCAGCCGCTCCGTCGCCCCCCGCCGGACCGCCTCCTCGACCCGCTCGACGCCCTCCTCGAGGTACAACTGCCGGATGCGCGTCACCATCAACAACCCGTTGCGCGTCGCGATGCCGAACAACATCACGAACCCGATCAGCGCCGACAGCGACACGATCCCGCCCGTCGCCCAGACCCCGACCATCCCGCCGATCAGCGCCAGCGGCAGGTTCACCATCACCAGCACCGCGTCCCGCACCGACCCGAGCGGCACCACCAGCAGCGCCAGCATCAACAACACCACCCCGAGCCCCGCCAGCCCGATCGTCCGCGAGGCCCGGGTCGCGCTCTCGAACTGCCCGCCGTACTGGACGTGATAGCCCGCCGGCAGGTCGACCTCCTGGCGCACCCGCTCGCGAATCCGCTCGACCACGCCCACCAGGTCGTCACCCGCCACGTTCGACGAGACGACGATCTTTCGCTCGCCATTTTCGCGGGTGATCTGGTTCGGCTCCATCGACCGCCGGATGTCCGCCAGCTCCTTCAGTGGCACCCGCGCCCCGCCCGACGTCCGGACCAACGTCTGGCGGATCGCCTCGACATCCTCTTTGACCTCGTCGTCGTAGCGCACCAGCACGTCGAAGGCCCGCTGCCCGTCGACGATCCGCGAGGCGACGTGCCCCCGAAACGCCGTCTCGACCGTCTCCGCGACCTCGCCGACCTCCAGCCCGTGGCTCGCGATCGCCCGCCGGTCGAAATCGATCTTCAGGAACGGGACGTCCAGCACCCGCGAGACATCCAGGTCGACGACCCCCTCGACCTGGCTCATCGTCCCGCGAACCTCGCCGGCCAGACTCCTCAGCCTGGGCAGATCGGGCCCGAAGATCTTGACCGCCACGTTCGCCCGCGTCCCCGACAGCATGTGGTCGATCCGGTGCGAGATCGGCTGCCCGATCGTCACGTTCATCCCCGGCACCGCCCGCAGGTCCTCACGCAGCTCCGCCAGGAACTCCTCCATCTCCCGCTCCCCCATCTCCAGGTTCACGTCGATCTCGGCCGAATACACACCCTGGGCGTGCTCGTCGCGCTCCGCCCGGCCGGTCCGCCTGGCCGTCGAGACGACCTCCTCGTGCTCGAGCAGAATCTCCTCGACCCGACTCCCCAGCTCGTCGGAGGTCTCCAGCGACGTCCCCGGCAGCGTCACCGCGGTGAGGGTCAGCGACCCCTCGTTGAACTCCGGCAGAAACGACTGCCCCGCCGCCAGATACCCGCCTGCCGCCAGCCCCAGCGCCACCAGCGACGCCCCGGCGACCGTCTTCCAGTGGCCTAAACTCCAGTCGAGCACCGGCCGGTACAGATCCTCGAGCCACCGCATCGCCCGGCCCGGCTCCGACTCCACGCCCGGACTGTTCGGCAGCATGTACAGGCTCAACGCCGGCGTCACCGTCAGCGCCACCACCAGCGAGGCGACCAGCGAGACGATGTATGCCACGCCCAGCGGCTGCAGCAGCCGACCCTCGATGCCCGTCAGCAAAAACAGCGGCGCGAACACCAGCACGATGATCGCCGTCGCATACACGATCGCCGAGCGCACCTCGCTCGAGGCTTCGAACACGACCTCCAGCGCCGAGTACTCGTCTCCCGACGCCCCCCGCTCGCGCAGCCGGCGGACGATGTTTTCGACGTCGATGATCGCGTCGTCGACGATCGCCCCGACCGCGATCGCCATCCCCCCGAGCGTCATCGTGTTGATCGTCCCGCCCGTCCACTTCAGCGCCAGCACCGCCGTCACCAGCGCCAGCGGGATCGCCGCGGCCGCGATGATCGTCGCCCGCCAGTTGGCCAGGAAGACGAGGATGATCAGCACCACCAGGATCGCCCCGTCCCGCAGCGCCTCGAGGACGTTGTCGACCGAAATCTCGATGAAGTCGGCCTGCCGGAAGACGTCCCGCTGGATGCTCATCCCCTCCGGCAGACTCCCCTCGATCGTCTCGAGCCTGCGGTCGATGCGCTCCGTGAGCTCCAGGGTGTTCGCATCCGGCTGGCGCTGGACCCCGACGACCACCGCATCGCGCCCGTTGTACGAGCCGTCCCCGCGCTTGAGCGCCTCGCCGACCTTCACCGAGCCGACGTCCCCGACCGTGATCGTCGTGCCGTCGCGCCGAGCGAGCGGGATCCGGGCGATGTCCTCCGTGTCGTGCAGCCGCCCCATCCCGTAGATCAGATACTCCCGGCCGTTCTCCTCGTAAAAGCCGGCCGAGGTGTTCTCGTTCGACCCCTCGACCGCGTGCGTCACCTCATCCAGCGCCAGTCCGTGCGCCGCCAGCTTCTCCGGGTCGACGACCACCTGGAATTGCTTCACGTCGCCCCCGATCGCGACGACGTTCGCCACCCCCGGAATCGACTGCAGCCGGCGTTCGACCACCCAGTCCGACTCGGTCCTCAGCTCGGTCGGCCCCACCCCCGCCCCCTCCTCGGCGGTCACCGCGAAAAACATGATCTCGCCCATGATCGACGACATCGGCGCCAGGGTCGGCGCCTCGACATCCGGCGGCAGATCCCCCTGTACCCGCTGCAGCCGCTCCGAGACCACCTGGCGCGCCCGGTAGATGTCCGTCCCCCACTCGAAATCCGCGTGCACCACCGCGTTGCCGATGCCCGTCTGCGAGCGCACCCTGCGCACCCCCGGCGCCCCGCCGATCGCCGTCTCGACCGGAAACGTCACCTGGGTCTCGATCTCCTCCGGCGCCATCCCGTGCGCCTCGACCACCACGCTGACCGTCGGCGCCGTCAGGTCCGGAAACACGTCGACCGGCATCCGCGACGCCTCCCACGCCCCCCACACCAGCAACACCGCCGCCATCGCCACCACCACGAAACGGTTGGCGAGCGACCATCTGATGACTCGGTCGATCATCCGAACTCCGACGTTAGTCGCCCCGGCCCCCGCCGGGTTGGTTTACCTCTCCAATCTCCGATGTTTGGTCACCCCGGCCCCCGCCGTGTCGTTGTACCTCTCCAATCTCGGATCTCCGATTTCCGACCTCCGATCTCCGACCTCCGATGCTTAGTGGTGGTGGCCTACGACGCCCGAAGTCGCCCCCGCCAACTTCACATAGTACGCGCCCCGCGTGACAATCTGGTCCCCCGGCTCGAGCCCCTCGGTGATCTGCACCCACTGCCCGTCGCGGATGCCCGTCTCTACGAGCCGCCGCTCGAACATCTCCGCGCCCGTCGCCACGTAGACGACCTCGAGCCCCTTCTCCTCGAGCACCGCCGTCTCGGGGACCGCCGGCGAGTTGACCGTCCCGCCGGTCTGCACCCGGACGCGGTGGTACTGCCCGGCCGACAGCCCGGGCGCCTCGTCCGGCACGCGAAACCACGCCGACGCCGTCCGCGTCTCCGGGTCGACGACATCCACGAAGGCGATGAACGCGTCGCCTCCCAGATCGATCGGCGTCTCCGAGCCCTCCGGCGTCACCGTCACGCCCGCAACGTTGTCGATGTCGGCGGCGTCCGACTCCGCAATCCGCGCCTCGAGACGCAGCCGTTCCGTATGGACGAGCCGCAGCACCTCCGCCCCCTCGGCCAGGTACTCCCCGGAGGTCGCCTCCCGCCCGACAACCTGCCCCGCGACCGGCGCCCGCAGCGTCAACGACCCGTCGTTCCCCCCGCTCTGAAACGACCGCGATTGCTGCAACCGCCGCTCCGCCCCCTCGAGTTTCGCCTCCGCCGACTCGAGCTGCGACCGGGCGTCGACCACCCGCTTTTCAGGCACCGCCCCGTCCTCCGCCAGCCCCTCCAGACGCTCGACCTCTCGGCGACGCCGCTCGACCACCTCCTCGGCCTGGCGCACCTCCGCCCGCAGCGTCGGCAACACGTTCGTATCGACCGTCGGCGCGATCACCGCCACCGGCTCCCCCGCCTCGACGCGCTCCCCGACCTCCGGCATCCCGCCGCCGTGATCGAGCAGCCGACCCGCAAACGGCACCCGCACGGCGGCCTTCGCGTCCGGCGCCGACCGCACGAACCCCTGCGCCGCCACCGACGCCTGCAGCGTCCGCCGCTCGACCTCCCCGACCGCAAACTCGACGTGCTCCTGCTGCTCCGCCGTGAATGTCACACCCCCACCGTGCTCGTCGCCATGCCCGTGCTCGTCGCCATGCCCGTGCTCGTCGCCATGCCCGTGC
>CAZRLK010000233.1:0-7283 GCA_964600555.1 uncultured Bradymonadales bacterium | reverse complement strand
CCGTCACCGACCGAGATGACGCTTCCCGTCTCGGTCACCTCGACCTGCCGTTCGTAATCCTCGATCTGCGATTTGATGATCGAGCTGATCTCTTCGATGTTGATGTCCATCGTTGCGTCGTCCTCGGCTCAAGATGATAATTTCCGCGTTCGGCACCGGGCGCCGCTGGCGGAGGCCGGCTGCCGAGTCCGGACTCTGGAAGTCAGACTTCTTCGAGAATGTTCTCTTTGAGTTGTTCGAGCTGTTTGCGCACCGACCCGTCGAAGACCCGCCCGCCGACGCGAGTGACCGCGCCGCCAATCAGCTCTTCGTCGGTCTCGGTCGTCAAAATGATCTCCTTGCCGAATTTCTCGGCGAGCACCTCTTCGAGCGCTTCTTTTTGCCCGCCGTCCAGTTCGACGGCGGCCGTCACGCTCGCCCGGAGGTTCCCGGCCTTTTCGTCGAGTCGGCGGCGATACACCTGCAGGATCGTCGGAAGCGCCCGGACGCGCTCGTTGTCCAGCAGCACCAAAAGGAAGTTGACCACGAGCTGGTCGAGCTCCCAGTCGTCGGCGAGCCGGCGAAGCGTGCGGCGGCGCTGGTCGACGTCGATGCTCGGATGCAACAGGAGATTCCGAAACGCCTCGCTCTGCTCGAACGCCTCGACGAGCCCGGCGACGTGCTCGCCGAGCAGCTCGAGTTTGTCGTGCTCGACGCCGATCTCGAACAGGGCGTCCGCGTAGCGTTGTGCCGCAGCATTGCTAGCCATGGATCTGGTCGTCTCCTGCGTAGCGTCTCTCGGGGGCGTTCAGCTCGCTGGCCGGGTCTTGGTCTGCTCGGACAGCTCGGTGACGTACTCGTCGAACAGCGCTTCTTGCTTCGAGGCGTCGAGCTTCTCTCGAGCGGCCTTCCGGGCGATCTCGACGGCCATCTCGACGGCCTCCTGTTCGAGGTCCGCGACCGCCTTTCGCACTTCCTGATCGATGGTCGTTTCGGCGTCGGCGCGCATCTTCTCGATCTCGCGTTTGGCCTCTTCGATCAGCCGCTCTTTTTCGCGCTGGCCCTGCTCGTGATACTCGTCGAGCAGCTCCTCGCGTTTGCCCTCCAGCGCCTCGAGTTTCGCAGTGTACTCTTCGAGCCGCGCCTCGGCCTCTTCGCGCATCCGCCTGGCTTCCTCGAGCTCCGCGACGAGCTCCTCTCGGCGCTCGCGGAAGAAGTTCCGGGCCTTGGGCAGCCCGAAATACAGGATGATCCCGGCGAAGATCGCGAAGTTGATCAACTGGAACAGCCACGCGCTCCAATCGAACCCGGCGACGGCGGCATCTCCGCCCCCCGCCGCCCGGGCCAGCGACGGCATCGCGACGCAGGCGACCGCCGTGGCCACCTCGAGTGTATGTCTACATCTGGTCGTCCAAGTCATCTCGTGCCTCGAGCGGGAAATTCGAAACTCTCGGCGCCGGCCCCGGGTCCGAAAAGTCGAGGAGCCGACCGCCGACACGCCCACGCAGCGCCGTGTTAGGTGCCCGGCACAATCTTTTCAACCATCGCGCCGGCGAGCTCGTCCGCCCGCGATTCGAGCTGCGCTTCGGCCTTTTCGACCTGCTCGCGAATCGACGCTCGCTCCTGTTCGAGCTTCTCGTTCAATTCCTCGCGCCCCTCCGCGAACTTCTCTTTTTGCTTTTGTTTGCCCTGGTTGCGCAGACTCTCGCGCACCTCCTGGGCCTCCCGGCGCGCCTGGCGGAGTTTTTGGTCGTACTCTTCCTTGAGCTCGTCGGCCCGGGCCTCCATCTCGGCGGCATCCTCCCGGGAGCCGCCGATCCCCTGTTCGCGCTCCTCGACGACCTTCAGGTACGGCCGCACCAGCGCCCAGTACAAAAAGCCGGCGACGAGCCAGAAGACGAAAAGCTGGACGATGAAGGTGCCGTCCACATCGAGATAGATGCCGACCAGGGGGGCGGTGGGGGCAAACAGCGACGTCATGGTTTCCGTCCGGGCTCTGTTGCGTGGTGAGAGCGCGCCGGTGCTCCGACGCACATACCGAATCGCCGGCGGACCTATCACGCTCGCGAGAAGGGTGTCAAGTTGGCGGAATCGGATCGTCTCGTCCCCGCCGTCTCCCCGGGGACAAGCCCCTCGCCTCCTCGACCTCTCGACACGACTGCGCACCGACTCGTTCTCGGCCCGACCGGCCCACCGCGGCGAGGTTGCGGGTCCCCAAAAAAAAGCGCCGTCGGGAGGATTCCCGACGGCGCTCGCATGCGTCTTCACCCGGGCTCACTCCATGTCGGTTTGCCGCACGTCTCGAATCAACTCGATTCGGGCAAGGACGTTTTCCATCGCCTCCCGGCGCATGCTCAACGTCTCCTCGTCGACACCACTGTCCCGGGCATCGAGATAGTCCTGCTTGAGTTCGTTCGCCCATTCGACCAGCTCGTAGGTGATCGAGCGGCCGTCCGGGGCACGTGCGGCGACCAGACGACGGTCGGTGTCCGGATGGGCGAACGTCACCGTCCGATCGGACGGGATTTCGTTGGCTCCATCGCTGAAGACCGGCAGTTCGCTTTCATCCTTGGCGACCACCAGGTAATCCCCGAAATCGGCCTTTTTGTCCTGCCAGCTCGTAAATTCGTAAATCCCGTCGATCATCGCCCGGGTCTGCACGTCGAAACTGCTCGGGTCGAAGAGGCGCTTTTCGACATCGCTGATGATGTAGACCAGAAGGTCGTTGTTTTCGACCGTGTCTCCGGCCTCGGCTTTGCGTGCGACGAGGACGCCGGACTCGGGCGCCTCGACTTCGAGCGGCGCCTCTCCCTGCACGTTGATGTTGACCAGCCGCTCGCCCCGCTCGACAAATTCCGGTGGCTCGCTGGTCCAGTGGCCGAGCGACCCCTCCAGGGCGGTACCGGGGATTCCCGGCACCTCGACCCGCTGGACGTCGGTGTTGAGCCGGACGAGCGTCTGGTCGACCTCGAGTTCGTCGCCGACCTCCGGCATGCCGCCGCTGGGCGCCGCAACGATACCCGGTTCCGACGCCTCGATCTCGAGCGTCTCGCCGTCGTCGGTCGCCAGCGTCACGAGGGTCTCCCCCGACTCCACGAAACTCCCCTCGGAGCGGTCGACGGCATCGAGGCTGAGCGGCGTCGCCTCTTCGTCGACACTCGGCACCGCGACCGACACATATCGCCCCGGCATCCTCGCCGACGCCGGACCCGTGCCCGCTTCGTCGACGATCCGCTGGGGTCGGTAGTTGCCCTCGACGCATTCGCCCTCGGCGTTCGGGACACATCCCCCGCCGAACCGCTCGTAGTCCCGCAGGAACATCCCACGGAGGAATTTGTACAGAGGGTCGGAAAACTCCGTCCAGTACGAAATCTCGGTCGCCCGCCGGTCGGTGACGAACGACGAGTAGGTGAAGTTGGCGTTGAGCTGGAACATCCGGCCGGCCGCCAGCAGCTTGTCGACGTACGAGCCGACGCGGTCGACCCGGTAGTTGTATTCACCCGTTCGGTCGAATGAAAAGTACTGGCCCTCGCCGGTCGGGACCGTCATCGACTGCTGACTCACCGTCGCCAGATCCTCCCCCTGTTCGATGGTGTCGCCCTCGGCATACGTCTCTCCGGCGTCGTCGGTTTCGAATTCCTCCAACTGCCCGGCGACCGGCGAGCGGACGTACAGCGTCTCGCCCTGGTCGGTCTCGAGTTCGGCGACCACGTCGTGGCGATGCACGAAGTCTCCCTGCTGATTGGCGAGACTTGCGATCGTCGCCTCCGATCCGGCCGTACTCGGCAACTGGACCTGGACCGACTGGCTTCGCTCGCAGGCGCTCAACTCGAAGGCGCGCCGATAGATCGAGGCGGGGACGTACGCGCCTTCGATCTGGCGACCCTGGCTGATCAGATCGTCTTCCAGGTCGAGATCCCCTCCCTCGTACGGGCAGTACTGTCTCGGTTCCGGCATCGTCAAAAGCTCCCCGTAAAAGTTCAACCCCATCCGGGCTGCTCTCTCGAGGTTCGCCGTCAACTGCCCGAGGGTGATATCGACCTGGTCGTAAAACGAAAAGTATCGAAACGGGGAGTCGGCCAGCGACAGGGTGCGCAACAGACGCTGGGCATAGTTGTTGATGACGTTCTCACCGAGGATGCTCTGGCCGGCACCCACACTCGCCCCCCGATAACGAGTGAGCGGCTGCATGACGTCGAATTTCTGGAAGGCGTACTCGAGCACCTCGACCTGATTCGACCCCCAGTCGAACGTCTCACAGCCGAGCGTGGCGCCTTCCCGGTCGTCGCTGCAGAAATTGAAGTTGATCTGACGGTTGATCTCGAAGTCCTCCGAATCGCCCGAGATCACATTCGCGTTGTGTTGCAGGTACTCGAGTTTCTGGCGCTTGGCCTCCTCGTGCGAGACCCACTCGCGGCCGTTCAACAGTCGGTCGACCCCGTCTTCGATACAGCCGGCATCGCGCCCGGAGTTACACGCGGTATTCGGGTCCTGGTCCTGGTCTTGCAGGTGGGCCGGGATGTTCGTGTAGTGCGACTCGCGACGGGTCCGACGGTGCATCGCGTCAAACTCGATATCCTCGCTCCACACCCGGGCATGGTCGGCGTACGCGAAGTTGATCGCCGCCTGGTCGTACTTGCCCAGACCCGCGAACCGCCCGGCATTGTCGGCGGTGTAATCCATCACGCTCGCCAGCCGGAATTCCGCCTGGTTGACGTATTCGAGATCGTCGCGCCCCTCCAGTTCCGTCCGCAGCGCCTCTCCCCCGGAACGGGCCTCCTCGACGCTGAGCCGGCCATCGTCACACAGCTCGCTCTCGGAGATGTCGTTGCCGTCGTCGTCGTTGTCGGCCTGGCAGCCGGCCTGCTTGAGCTTTTCGATCTCCCAGAAGGCGTCGTGGTAGTTGAGCGCGTCGAGACTCGCCGAGAAGTTGTGCCGAAGCCCGACCGTGTGGCCGACCTCGTGGATCTGCGTGCCGAAAAAGATGTGTTTGCGCAGATACTCGACGATCTCCTCGCGGCTCTTGTCGGCGAAGTATTCGACCATGCCGGTATACAACGCCAGCCCTTCGGCCATCTGCAGTCCCGACTGGTACGAAAAGATGTTGTGCTTGCGCAACAGATCCTGGCGGTTTTCGATTTGCTGCTCGTAGACCATCGGCGCCATCAAATTGACGTAGGCCTGGTGGCGCGCACTCTCCTCTTCGGCGCCCTCCTTTTTGCCCGTCGACTCGACCGCCATTCCCCCGACGGCCGTCTGCATCATCGGGTTCGACATCAACTGCTCTTTGACGTCCGATTGCTCGTACCATTCGAGGGATTCCGGAGTCGCGTTTTGCGCCTCGTCGGAGGCCATCATCGTCCGGTCGGCGTCGCGGCGGACCTGCTCGACGGGCACCGTCGGCGGGTTCGCCTCGAGATGCCGGGAGCCGGGTTTGACCTGCATCTCTCGGAGATCCTCGTCGAGGTCGACGACCGGATCCCTGCGGTGTTTGTCGGGTTCCGGACGCTCCTGCTCGGGCACCAGACCTTGCTGTTGCTGATCCTCCTCCGACGGCTCCGATTCCTCGGCGTCTCGGTCCGCAAACTGCTCGCGGACGTGATCCCCGTGGATCAATTCCTCGCGCGAGATGCCGTTCGAGGCGTCGGGGTATTTTTGGTGGATGAGATACTGGACCAGGTCCGCCGTCTCCTGAGCGGCCGGTCCGAGCGCCCGCCCGGCGAAGTTCGCCGACGCCGAGATGATTTCGCCGGTCTCCGGATCCGCCGATGAGGGGCCGTAACCGAGCCACCCGATGTTGAAATCGTTGATCCAGGCGAAGAAGCTGTGGCGGATGTCGCCGAGGCGTTGCCAGCTAAACTGCCCGATCTCGTCGGAACGGGGTTCGGTTGCCCATTCGAGTTCGGCACACAGCCGGCGACGATCCTTGATCGAGATGTTCCACAGCTGCTCCTCGAGCGTCTCTCCGTCGGCTCCGTCGACGTGCTTGTCGAAGATGTCACCGATATGGCGACGGTCGACTTCCCGGGTCGACCCCTGGCCGTCTTTCCAGTCGACCAGCGGGCCCGGATGACAGTTGTTTTTCTCGATTCTGAACATCTTGCCGTCCGGGTGCCCCGCCTCGCGCAGCTCCCGCTCGACCTCGGAGACCTCGTCGTAGCCTTTGGCCAGTTTGACCGCCTCGAGGAAGGCTTCGTTCCACTCGCGTTCGACCATGTCGGCCGCCTCGAACATGTCCTGCGGATATCCGACGTTGAGGTGGTAGACGATCGGTCGCGGCTGTCGCTCCTCGACCGCAATCTTCGAGCCATCCTGTCGATGTGTCGACTGCCAGATGTTCCAGCGGTTGGCGAATTGGTGACGCCCCGGGTCATAGGTGTGGCGCTCCTCGCTCCACTCGAGGTTGTTGGTGCGGAAAATCCCGAACCGATCGAACAGCCCGTAGGTGACCTTCTCACACGCCTCCTCGGGCTGGTTGGCCAGCTCCTCGGAGGCGTTCTCCAGAACGTCGTCGGTGCAGAACGCCGAGCTGAAATCGGCGCTCTGGATAACCGACCCGAATTTGAGCGACTCCGCGCTAGCCTCCTCGCCGACGATCTCGGAGTCCCGGTTTTGCTCGTCGACCAACCGCGTGTAGTCCTGCTCGGTCAGTACCTCCTCGTCGCGGAATTGCTTCGGCTCGTAGACTTGTTCGGTGTGGCCCGCCCGCTGCTTTTTTCGGGCGTCGACTCGCCAAAACGAGTTGCGCACCTCGGCGGTGCCCCCTTCGCACCGCCAGCGACTGTCGTAGCCGAGCTGGCTGGCGCAGGCGTACAGATCCGGGTCGAAGACGTATTCGGTCACCGCTCCGATGTAATCCTCGCCGATCCGAGCCCGGTCGGGATTGACGGTCTTGTCCTCCTGGGGGACGTCGCGCTCGTTGTTCGCGGCTTCCTTCGGCGACATCAGCCCGAGACCCGCTCCCACCGAGGTGTTCGAGGTCACCATGTTCGTCGACCAGTCGACGCGCATGTACTCTCGCTCGTACCAGGGTCGGTCGGAGGTGTTTTCGACGACGACGTTGCTCGGCTCACCGGTCTGGGGGTTGTATTCGCGCTGGACGTCGAAGTGGCCCTCGATCGGAAACGCCGCGACGATCCCGAGTTCCTCGTTGTCCTCGCCGTCGACCTGTTCGGTCACACCTTCCGCCGGCTCGACCGTCGATCGGGCGTACAGAACGTCCTGGTGGATCTCCCACTGAACTCGCTTGAGCTGCCGGCTGACCATCGCCGTAAACAGCGGCCGCTGCGTCTGAGCCGGCCCTC
>CAZRLK010000232.1:0-7288 GCA_964600555.1 uncultured Bradymonadales bacterium | reverse complement strand
GGGAATATCGAAGACGATGATTCGCGCGAGGTGACACGCCCGGGGGGGATATCCGAGATGTCGAGATCTGTCGCTCGACCAGGTGCGGGAGATATCTCGGACGAGGGGGCCCCGGGGGGTGGACTCACGTTCCCCGACATCCCAGACGATGGGGGGCACCGTGTGGAGTGACGGAAAAAAGGAGGTTGGACGAGGGAGCGCGGGACTCGACCGACGGCTCGAAAGATCACGGCGGACGACGCGCGTCACTTCGATGACAGCTCGAAGCATGTCGGCGGACGATGCGCGTCACCTCGATGACAGCTCGAAGCATGTCGGCGGACGCCGCGCGTCGATCGACCGGCGGCTCGCGACATCTCGACGGGGCCCGTAGCCTCGATCACGAAAGCACCGGCACGTCGTGGAACACGTCGTCGATGCGCTCGCCGCGGCCGTCGGCGCCGAGTGCGCGTTTCGCCTCGTCGACGCGCTCGAACTGCCGGATGCCCATCGCCTCGAGCGCCTCGATTTCGGGGGCGCCGACCAGGGCCACCTCGCAGCGCTCGAGGGTGAGCGCGATGACGTAGGCGCGCTGCTGGCCGCCGCGCGTCTCGACCGGCGCGTCGCCTCGAAGCTCGTCGACCAGCACCGCCCGCCCCCGGGCCATCGCCTCGGCGCAGGCCCGCTCGCCGGCGCCCCGGCCCATCCCCTCCGGGCAGGCCGCCTCGACGATCAGCGCGCCGCCCTCCCGGATCGCCGGCCTCTCCGCCAGCGCCACGTAGGTGGCCGCCCGCGAGGCCTGATAGAGATTGACCGCCTTGCGCTCGGGGACGGCCAGGTGCAGCCAGTCGTACGGCTCGTCGACGGGACGGAAAAACCGGGCCCGCGCCGCCTCGCTCGCTCGCTCGAACGCCTCGTCGATCGGCCCGAAGGCATACCCCTCGCGCCTCTCGTCGCCCGGCGGGACGATCTGCAGTCCCCAGATCGGCGCGAGCGGGTCGACCAGCCGCCACAGCGCCCGGTGGAACGGGTTGTCGTCGGTCGCCCCGAGGCGCGTGCCCCGTTTGCGCAGAAACTCCAGGCCGTGCATCGCCGAGATCGTCGGGGCGCCGGCGCAGCCGATGGCGACGCCCTTCGGGCCGCCCGAAAAGCCGGCGTACTGGTGGGGCTCGACGGTGCCGACGGTGACGATGCGGTCGGCCTCGGCGACGGCCCGGTGGCAGGTCGCCGGGAGCGTCGGCCAGCCGGGCCGCCCGCCGGAGACGTCACCAGCGAGTTCGACCAGATCGTCGGCCGAGGCGTCGTGCTGGATCAGCCGCGCGCCGTGCGAGTTGGCGGCCTCGCGAAGCGGCGCCAGCTCGGCGTCGTCCATCGCCCGGTGCATCCCGAGGCCGACGACGACGCCCATCTCGGCGGCCGCGTCGGCGAGCCGAGCGAGCAGGGGGGCGACGTGGGCGGCGTAGTCGATCGGGCGGGTGAGGTCGGGGACGGCGACGGCGACCCGGGCGTCGCGAAACTCCTCGAGGGGCCGGGCGTCGAGGGCGGCAGCGAGATCGATCTCGATCTGGGACATGGCGGCGGGGGCTGGAAGTGGCGGCTCGTGCGGTGAAACCGACTCTAATCGAGATGGTGGGGAGCGTCTATCGCGGGCGTCGGACGTTGGCTGCCGGACGGCCGCCGGTCACACGAGTTCGTCGGTCAGCCCGCGGGGGGCGTCGGTCTCGCCGGTCATCACCTCGACGCCGATCTCGGTGAGAGCGAGCCGGGAGTCGTCGAGGTGTTCGAGCAGGTCGGCGTCGACGCACTGCTCGACGATCCCGACGAGCAGGTGCTGGGGGAGGCCCGAGAGGATGCCCCAGGTCGACAGCTCGGGGTAGCCGCGCTCGCGGAGGGGGTCGGCCTCGGAGCCGCGCAGCATCGAAGCGAGGTCGACGGCCGACGGGTGGCCGGGGGCGCGGGCGGCGGCGCTCAGCACCTTGCGGACGATCGTCGAGGGGGCGTCCTCGCAGCTCGGCCGCGCCGGGGGCTCGAGGGTGATGCGCTCGCCGAGGCAGTTGTCACACCGGCCGCACTGGTCACCGAAGCTCGGCGTCGCCCCGAAATAGTGCAGCAGGAAGCTCGCCCGGCACCCGCTCCCCGAGGCGTAGCGGACGACGTCCTCGAGGTGCTCCTCGCTCACCTCGCGCTGCTCTTTGAGCCGCTGCCAGTCGACCCGCAAATCGCGCATCCGGGAGCGGTCCTTGACCTCGACGACATGCCGGCTGCCGCGCCACTCGAAATCGAGGTGGCCGCCCTTTTTGAGGTGTTTGAGCGAGGTCTCGACCGCCCAGGGGTGGACGTTGACGCCGCCGCCTTTGCGGCTGACGTGCTCGGCGATCTGCTCGGGGCTCATCTCGTGGCGGCCCATCCCCTCGTCGGAGACGACTCGCCAGACGCCCTCGATGATCGCCGGCTCGGGATAGGAGTTTTCGGTGAAAAAATCGTGGATGCCGCGATCCGAGGGCTGGTACAGCATCAGGCAGTGGGCCGGCTCGCCGTCGCGCCCCGCCCGGCCGGCCTCCTGGTAGTAGGCCTCGAGGCTGCCGGGGATGTTGTAGTGGACGATCGAGCGGATGTCGGGCTTGTCGACGCCCATCCCGAAGGCGTTGGTGGCGACCAGCACCGGGACGTCGCCGGCCATGAACCGCTCCTGGGTGCGGCGGCGGCGCCGGTCCGACAGGCCGCCGTGATACAGGTCGACGACGAACCCGCGCTCGTCGAGGCCCTCGGCGACGTCGGCGACCTGCTTGCGGGTCGCGCAGTACACGAGCGTCGACTGCGAGGGGGCCCGGGAGACGACCTGCTCGATCCGTTCGATCTTCGCGCGCTCGCCCGGGGCGTCGTAGACCTCGAAATGCAGGTTCGGCCGCTCGAAGCCCCCGAGGACGACGTCGGCGTCGTCGAGGCCGAGCTGATCGAGGATGTCCTGCTGGACCTGGCGCGTCGCCGTGGCGGTCAGCCCCAGCACCGGCGGCTCGCCGAGAAGCTCGCGGGCGTCGCCGAGCGCCAGGTAGTCGGGGCGGAAGTCGTGGCCCCAGTGGCTGATGCAGTGCGCCTCGTCGATCGCCAGGAGCGAGATGTCGGCCTCGCGGGCGGCGTCGCGGAAGGCGTCGCTGCGGAAGCGCTCGGGGGCGACGTACATCAGGTCGAAATCGCCGGTGCGCAGCTTGCGGATCCGGCGGCGGCGCTGGCGGCGCGAGATGCTCGAGTTGACCAGCGAGGCGTCGACACCGTGCTCGCGCAGCCCCTCGAGCTGGTCCTGCATCAACGCGATCAGCGGCGAGACGACCAGCGCCGTCCCCTCCATCAGGCAGGCCGGGAGCTGATAGCAGAGGCTCTTGCCGGCACCGGTCGGCATGATCGCCAGCAGGTCGTCGCCGTCGAGGACCGCCTCGATGATCTCGCGCTGGCCGGAGCGAAACTCCTCGTAGCCGAAGATCTCGCGGAGGGCCGTCTGGGGGTCGTCGACGTCCATGTCGCGGGGGAGTCGGGGTGGAGAGGGCTGAAAATTTATTCACCGGCGGTACGGCGTATGGATAGACGATCCCGGGTTGAACGTCTAGCCCGCGGATTGACTTCAAAGAACGTCGACGTCGACGAGCCTCGCAGTTCCGCCACGCCTTGCAACTCGCCCCCCGCGTATTGAAAGGTGGCGGCGACAGCCATGCCCCCTCGACGGAGACGACGATGAACCAGCCGATCGCCGAGCCCTTCGATCCGACCGACTACGGCGTCGCCGAGAGCGACTTCGAGGATCTCGTCGAGATCCGACGCCACCTGCACGCTCATCCCGAGCTGTCGAACGACGAGCACGAGACGGCGGCGTTCGTCCGCGAGAAGCTCGACGAGTTCGGGATCGAGGATGTCGAGACGGTCGCCGAGACGGGGGTGGTGGCCGTCGTCGAGGGGGCGAAGCCGGGGCCGACGCTCGCCTGGCGGGCGGACATCGACGCGCTGCCGATCGAGGAGGCGACGGGCGCCAGCTACGCGAGCCGAAACGCCGGCGTGATGCATGCCTGCGGCCACGACGTCCACACGACGGTCGGGCTCGGGATCGCGCGGCGGCTCGCTGAGCGGGCCGACGAGCTGGCGGGGCGCGTGAAGTTCATCTTCCAGCCCGCCGAGGAGGCGACCCCGGAGGACGAGCCGGTCGGCGCCGAGAAGATGGCCCGCGCCGGGGTGCTCGAGGACCCGGACGTCGAGGCGATCTTCGCGCTGCACTGCATGCCGAAGCTCGAGGCCGGCAAGATCGGCTATTCCGGCGGGGCGGTGTGGGCGGGCTCGGACCTGGTCGAAATCGAGGTGCACGGGACGAAGGCCCACGGCGCGATGCCCCACGAGGGGGTCGACGCCGGGCTGGTCGCCAGCCAGATCGTCGTGGCACTGCAGTCGGTCGTCTCCCGGCGGCTCGACGCCCGGGAGTCGTGCGTGCTGACGATCGGCGAGATCGAGGCGGGCAGCTCGTACAACATCCTGGCACGGGAGGCGAAGCTGACGGGGATCTTGCGGTCGCTGTCGCTGGAGACGAGCGACAGAGCCCGCGAGCAGATCCGGCGGCTCGTCGAGCAGACCGCCCGGGGATTCGGTGCGAGCGCCGAGGTGAGCTTTACGGCTGGAGCGAGGCCGGTGCACAACGACCCGGAGTGGGAGCGGCGGACCGTCGAGGCGTTGCGCGCCACCCATCCGGGGGTCGCCGTCGAGCATCCCCCGCAGCTCGCCGCCGAGGACTTCGCCGCCTTCTCGAATCGCGTCCCCGGCTGCTATCTGTTTCTGGGCATCCGCAACGCCGAGCGCGGCATCGTCCACGGCCTGCACACGGCGGAATTCGACGTCGACGAGCGTTGTTTGGCCGTGGGAGTCGGTGCGGTGGCGGACGCCCTCGAACAGCTGGCGAGCCACGGATGAATCGTAGCCCCGGTCGCAGGCCGGGGAATTGTGCCTTTTTCGACGTTTTTCGCTAGCCCCGGTCGCAGGCGACCGCGAGGGAGCCGAAGGCCGGGGGCACAAACGCCCCC
This sequence comes from uncultured Bradymonadales bacterium, assembly GCA_964600555.1. GTDB lineage: Bacteria > Myxococcota_A > Bradymonadia > Bradymonadales > Bradymonadaceae > CAJXPB01. Next base: position 2,255 of record CAZRLK010000232.1, on the reverse strand, counting down.
GAGCCAAACCCGCCGGCGAGAGAGAGGTCGTAGCCCCGAGAGATAGCTCGTAGCCCCGGTCGCAGGCCGGGGAATTGTGCTTTTTTCGACGTTTTTCACTAGCCCCGGTCGAAGGCGACCGCCAGGGAGCCGGAGGCCGGGGAAACACGCGCCCCCCAGCCAACACACCGACGAAAGAGATGGCGTAGCCCCGGAGGCCGGGGGAAATGCGGGCGCGGTTTACGGGGATCGCCGTACTGTCGTATAAGAATCATCGACGATCGAGATTCCATCCATCCTATCTTGCAAGGAGAGGACCATGGCAGGCGGAATGGGCAACATCATGCGCCAGGCGAAGCAGATGCAAAACAAGATCTCCGAGATCCAGGAGGAGGTCGGCAACGAGGAGTTCGAGGCGTCGACCGGCGGCGGCGTGGTGACGGCGACGGTCAACGGCAACCAGGAAGTGCTCGATCTCGACATCGACCCGGAGGTCCTCGAGGAGGACGACCCGGAGATGCTCGAGGAGATGCTCGTCGGGGCGCTCAACCAGGCGATGGACAAAGCGAGCGAGAAGATGAACGAAGAGATCGAACAGGTGACCGGCGGGCTCGACCTGCCCGGCGGCATGTTTTAATCCTCCCCATCTCGCCTCTCGCGCGGTGTTCGAAGCGACATCATGGACAACTCCGATCCCATTGCCGGGTTGGTGAGCGCGTTTGCCAAACTGCCCGGCATTGGCGAACGCACGGCGACGCGGCTCGCTTTTTTCATCCTCAACGAACGCGACGAGCTCGCCGAGCAGTTGGCCGAGGCGCTCATGGAGGTCCGCGACAACGTCGGCCTCTGTGAGCGCTGCTGCAACGTGACCGACGCCCGGGTGTGCTCGATCTGCGAGTCGGGCCGGCGCGACCACTCGACGATCTGCGTGGTCGCCTCGACGCGCGATCTGCGGGCCATCGAGCAGACCGGCGAATTCCGGGGCGTCTATCACGTGCTGCACGGGGTGATCAGTCCGCTCGAGGGCGTCGGGCCGGACGACCTGCACATGGCGGAGCTTTTGAGGCGGGTCGAGTCGGCCGAGCAAAACGGCGGGGAAGCGGTCGACGAGGTGATCGTGGCGACCAAGCCGTCGGTCGACGGGGAGGCGACCTCGCTGTATCTGTCGAAGGCCCTCGACCCGCTCGAGGTGCGCGTCTCGCGGATCGCCTCGGGCGTGCCGATCGGCAACGAGCTCGAATACACCGACAAGTCGACGCTGTCGCGGGCGATCAGCGAGCGGCGCGAGCTGTGAAACCGACGGGGTGCCCGGGCGACGAATTGCACCTGAACAACCACCTGTGCTACGGTCGGATTCTGAGATCGATACGGCACATACGTCATCCTCACACGCACTGGCCGTGGCGGGCGAGTCCGACGCCTCGCGGCCCATATGGCACTGATATCAACCGAGGAGTCTTGTGATGCTCAGTGGTCAGGTGATCTACGAGGAGGAGCATGAGCGACTCGAAGACATCTGCGATCGCCTGGTCCGGGATGCACTCGCCAAAGCGATCTTCGTCATCGACAACGACGGGCAGTTGATCACGCACACCGGCGAGACGGGCGGGATCGATACGACGAACCTCGCCTCGCTCGTCGCCGGGTCGACCTCGGCGACCGGCCAGATTGCGACGATGGTCGGCGAGGATCGCTTCCCGGTCCACTTTCACGAAGGCGAAGAGACGCACGTTCACGTCTCGGTCATCAAGGACGCGTTGATTTTGGTCGTGATCTTCGACGACCGCTCGAGCCTGGGGCTGGTGAGGCTGCGGGTCAAGCGAGCCTACCAGGAGATGGAGCAGGTGCTGGAGAATCTCAACGAAAAACAAGAGGAACAAGGGGAGCCGGATCCGTTCGGCGACATCAGCGACGACGAACTCGACGACATCGTCAACGATACGTTCGGCTGAGGCTTCCGCCCGGGCGAGGGCCGTGGTCTCGTCTCGGGGCTTCGAGGACTCGACGCCTGGTCGGCGGGCGAGCTCGCCGGTGGCGTCGTCGGGAGGCCATCCTCGAAAAAAACGTGACAATCATCGCCCAAGTGATATACAGGCTAGCGCACAGGTAGACCCGTTTCTCGATCGCCCCGTCGGAGTAGCTGCGTTCGGGGCGGGCGGGGGCGGCGACGCCGCGCGGTTCCGTGCTCGGTACAAAGAAGGTTCCCATGTCGTTTATCAATTACGCACAGCGCGAGATCATCCTCAAGATCGTGTATTACGGTCCCGGGCTCTGCG
>CAZRLK010000231.1:0-7455 GCA_964600555.1 uncultured Bradymonadales bacterium | reverse complement strand
ATCGACCGGCTCATCTCCCGCTCCATCTCTTTGATGAAGTAGCGCTTGTTGTAGGCGCCGGTCAGCCCGTCGGTCGTCGTCAACTGATAGATTTCGTCGTGGTAGGCCGATTCGATGTTGCTGCCGGAGAGGAACTTGAAGATCGTCGAGCCGATCTTGATCTGGTCCCCGTCCCGCAGCGAATGGCTCTGGATGGCCCGGTCGTTGACGTAGGTGCCGTTGGTCGACTCGAGATCTCGGATCAGGTAGCCGTCCTCCCCTTGTTCGATGACGGCGTGGTTGCGCGAGATGGCGTCCTCGTCGATCTGGATGTCGACCTTCGAGGAGCGGCCGATCATCGTCGAGGACTGCACGAGGCTGTATTTTTTGCCGAGATCGACGCCGTTGATGACCACCAGGCACGCCTCGCGGGCAGAGGACTCCGGGCTCGGCGTCTTCGAGATGACTGTGACGACTGTGCTGTCTTTGCCCATGTGCTCGCTCTCGAGGTTTGTACCCCCCGCTCAACCCGCAAACCCGACGGCGACCGAACTCGAGGAGCCGGATCGAGGCGCGTAACTCGTCGGCTCTCGGAGGCGCGAGACCTCGTGACCGTCTGTCAGTCGCTTGGCTGCTTATACGAGGGTAACCCGACCCGTAGTACCAATGCAAATCGTGCGCCCGACCGGAGTTGTGCCGTGACGTCGGCTCGATCCCGAGTCGCCTTCAGTCCGAGACGACGATCGGTTCGGCCGAAGAATCGCCCTCGAGGTCGAGCCCGCCGGCGGCCTCCTCGTCGCCGAGCAGTCCGTGGGCGATGCGCTTGCCGAGTTCCACGCCCGGTTGATCGAACGCGTCGATGTCGAGCAACTCGCCCATCAGCGCCGTGATCGTCTCCCAGGCGACCAGGAAGCCGCCCACCGACTCGGCCGTCAGCCGCTCGAAGCTCCACCGGGTCGTCGGTCGCCCGATCTCCTGGAGGGCGCGCTGCGTACCCTCGAGTTCCGCCTCCAGCACCTCGCCGAGCGAGTGCCCCGCCAGGTGAGCGAGCGGCTCGGGGAGGCCGTCGGTCTCCGGGATCTCGACCTCCCGGGCGAACTGCTCGACGTGCAAAAAGACCACCGCCCGGCTCGGGGGCCCCTCGACATACAGTTGCACCTGGCTGTGCTGGTCGATCGAGCCGATCGCCTTGATCGGCGTCATCCCGGTGTGGACCTCCCTGCCCGCCCGGTCGTGCTTTTTGCCGAGACTCTCGGCCCACAGCTGCCGAAACCAGTCGACCAGCGTCCCGAGCCGGTCGCTGTAGGCCATCATCACCAGCTCCGAGATGTCGCGCTCGTACAGGGCGTACAGGTCGGCGGTCGCCTGCAGCACGGCATTCGCCTGAAAGTCCGTCTCGAGCAGGCGGTCGCGCGCATCGGCGGCGCCGTGCAGAAGCTCCCGGATCGGATAGCCGCCCAGTGCCAGCGGCACCAGACCCACCGACGATAGCACGCTGAACCGTCCGCCGACGTTCGGGGGCACCGCGAACGACTCGAAGCCCTCGCGCCGGGCCAGCGCCCGGAGCTCCCCGCTGTCGGGGCTGGTGACGGCGACGATCTGCGAGGAGGCACGCCCCTGGCCGAGCTCCCGCTCGAGCCGCTCGTACACGATCGCGAATTTGCCCATCGTCTCGACCGTCGTCCCCGACTTGGTGACGACGACGAAAAGGGTCGTGTCGACGGGAATCTCCTCGATCAGCCGCTCGAAGGACTCCGGGTCGATGTTCTCCGAGACGTGCAGCTTCAGTCCGTCCAGTTCCCCGGGACTGGCCGCGTCGCGAAGCGCCCGCGTGCCGAGCGACGATCCGCCGATGCCGATCACGACGGCGTCCGTCCACCGCCCGTGGCGCTTGCGCTCGGCCCACTCCTCGATGCCGTCCGGTTCGCGGTCGGGCAGATCGAGAAAGCCGAGATCGCCGGACTCGTGGGCCTCCACCAGCGCCCGGCGCGCCTCCTCGAGCGGGTCGGCCAGGTCGGTGCGCACCTGCGCGGAGAGGCCGAACGGCTCCCCGATCGCCTCCTCGCGCAAACCGCCGTTGTCGTAGCGAAGACTCGCCATCGGTGTCTCCCGGCGAAGTTGCGTCAGTCCTGCTCGAGCACGAACTCGTCGTACGCCTCGGCGTCCATCAACTCCTCGAGCTGGCCGGGATCGTCCATCTCGATCTTGATCATCCACCCGTCCTCGTAGGGGCTCTCGTTGACCAGCTCCGGCGCGTCGAACAACTCTTCGTTGATCTCGACGATCTCGCCGCCGACCGGCGCATACAGCTCCGAGGCGGTCTTGACGCTCTCGACGACCCCGAATTCCGCGTCGGCCTCGAACTGATCGCCCGGCTCGGGAAGCTCGACGAAGACGACGTCCCCGAGCAGCTCCTGGGCGTGCTCCGAGACCCCGACCGTCGCGACGCCCTCCTCGTCGGCGGTCGCCCATTCGTGTTCGTCGGTAAAGTAGTAATCAGACGGCGTAGTCATGATACCCGTGGATGCTGGAGGTTAGACGATCGTCGGTACTCTCGCGGACGGACTCGAAGATGGCGCCGGGCGGCGGCCGATCACCGCTCGTAGAACGGCTCGTTGGTAACCCGCGCCGGGACACGCCGGCCGCGCATCTCGACGTCGACCTCCGATTCGTCGACGTGATCGGCGTCGATGTAGCCCAGCCCGATGCTTTCTTCAAGGGTCGGGGAGTGGGTGCCGGAGGTGACGCGCCCGACCTTCTGGTCGTCGACGTACAGCTCGTAGTCGGGTCGGATCACGCCCCGCCCCTCGAGGACGAGCCCCCGCAGGTACTTGTCCGGCCCCGTCGCCGCGATCTCGGCGAGCGCCTCCCGCCCGACGAACGGCCGCTCCTCGTCGAGTTTGACCGTCCAGCCGAGACGCGCCTCGTAGGGGTTGTTCTCCTCGGTCATGTCCTGGCCGTACAGGTTCAGCATCGCCTCGAGGCGCAGCGTATCCCGGGCCCCGAGCCCGCACAGCGCCATCTCGTAGCCCTCCCCGACTTCGAGCAGGGCGTCGAAGACCTCCTCGGCGGCCCCGGCCTCGTAGTATAGCTCGAAGCCGTCCTCGCCGGTGTAGCCGGTCCGCGAGATCAGCGTCTCGACCCCGGCCATCGGCCCGACGGTGGTGCGAAAAAAGCCCAGGTTGACCAGATCGACGTCGGTCAGCTCCGCGAGCACGTCCTCGGCGTTCGGCCCCTGCACGGCGAGCTGGACGAACTCCCCGCTGCGGTTTTTTAGCTCGGCGTCGCCGGCGGCGTGGGCCCGCATGTGCTCGAAGTCCTTCTCGCGGTTCGCCGCGTTCACGCAGATCAACGCCCGCTCGTCCCCGAGCCGATACCAGACGAAATCGTCGACGATGCCGCCCTCCTCGTTGCACATCGCCGTGTACTGCGCCTGGCCGACCTCGACCCGCGTCGCGTCGTTCGTGATCAGACTGTCGACGACCCGAATCGCCTCCGGGCCCCGGATCTCGACCTCCCCCATGTGGCTGACGTCGAACAGCCCGACGTTCGTGCGCACCGCCCGGTGCTCGTCGGTGACGCCCTCGAACTGGACCGGCATCGAAAAACCGGCGAACTCGGTCATCTTCGCCCCGAGCTCCCGGTGGCGGTCTTCGAGCGGAACGTGTCTCGTCTCGTCACTCATCGTCTCGACCCGTCGAGGAGGCAGAAAAGGTTGTCGAAAAGACCCGCGTTCAATCGATCTCGCGCAGCGCGTCGCCCTCGAAGGTTAGGCCGTGTTGCAGGCAGGCTGCAACGACCGTGTTTTGCATCAGCGTCGCGACGGTCATCGGGCCGACGCCGCCCGGCACCGGCGTGATCAGCGCGGCCCGCTCGCGCGCCACGTCGAATTCGACGTCGCCGACGAGCGTGCCGTCGTCGCGCCGCGTGATGCCGACGTCGATCACCGTCGCGCCGGGCTGAATCCACTCACCGTCGATCAGATGCGGCACGCCGGTGGCGACGACGACGATGTCGGCGCCGGCGACCTTCGCCTCCAGGTCGGCGGTGTGGCGGTGGCAGACGGTGACCGTCGCGTCATCGCGCAGCAGCATCTGGGCCATCGGCCGGCCGACGATGCGGCTGCGCCCGACGACGACGGCGTCCTTGCCGGCGATCTCGACCCCGGCCGTCTTCAGCATCGTCATCACGCCGCGCGGCGTGCACGCCTCGAGATCCGACTGGCCGGCCATCAGGCAGCCGAGATTCCGCGGGTGAAACCCGTCGACGTCCTTGGTCGGGTCGACCGACTCGAGAAACTCCAGCGAATCGAGGTGCTCCGGCAGCGGCACCTGCAACAGCGTCCCGTGGATGCTCGCATCCTCCGAGAGGCCCTGCAGCCGCTCGTGCAGCTCGCCCGCCGAGATCTCGCCCGGCAGCTCGATGTCGTCGCTGGCGATGTCGAGCTTCGCGCACGATTTCATCTTCTGGCGGACGTACACCGCACTCGCCGGGTCGTCGCCGACGCGCACCACCGCCAGCTTCGGGGTCACGCCCCGCTCGCGCAGCGTGGCGACCGCCTCGGCGACCTGGGTCTCGACGCCGCCGGCGATCGCCGAGCCGTCGAGGATCCCCTCGTCGGCGTAGTCGACCTCCCGGCGGAGCCGCTCGTAGTCGAGATCGAATCGGATCGGCGCCATGGGTGTGATGTCGGGGTGGCGGGAAGCGAATTGGGGGGCGCAATCGCGTTCGCCGCGATTACTAGTGGCGTGCGCCGTCGCGTGCAACGGTCGATTTTCCGCCGACCGCCACGCCGCCGCCGCTCGCCGCTCACCTGGCCCGCGTCCCCGGTGGACGGGCCTGCGACAGCTCGCCATCCTCGAGCGTCAGCACCGGACACGGACGCCGCCGGTTCGAGCGCCGCCACCACCGGTTCTCCTCGTTGCCGGGCTCGGCGAATCGATAATCGTACACGACCGCCCGCACGAATTGCGGCGGGTGATCTGCGAAGGGATCGTCGGCGAGTAGCGAGACGACCGGCTCGCGCCCCTCGAGCAGCGCCTTCTGAAACTGCACGAACCAGGGAGACTGCCCGCAGCCCCCTCGCCGCCGGCTCCACGGGTGGATGCGCAGCGCCTGAAACCACATCTGCCAGTCGAGCCGCGGCATGTGCGGCGCGACGAACCGCGGTCGCTCGTCGAGCTCGTCGGGTTTCCAGCGAAAATCGTACGTTTCCCACTCCTCGCCGTCCCGGCTGCCCTGCACCAGGATCTCGGGCCGGTCGGTCGTCATGTTCGCAAACAGCCCGTAGTTGTTGAGTGTGCGAAACCCGGCCGTCGCCTCGACCGCCTCCATCACGAACGACGGCACACCCGGCGGGTTCTCCCCCCGCCCCGGGTCGATGCGCCCGGCCGCCTTGATCGAGGTCGCCCCGACGACCAGCGCCACCACGACCGCCAGACCGGCCCGCCGCGCCCCGAGCCATCGACGCTCCCCTCGCACGCGTACCTCTTCGATCAACCACGCGTGCAGGCGCGACGGCAGCACCCGCTTCCAGACGATGTCGTCGAGCAGGAGCACGAAGATCGCGACCGACAGGAGGTTGAAAAACCCGTAGTTCCCGGTCGCGAAGATCGTGACCTGCAGGCCGATGAAACAGTAGGCGGCGAAGCGGCGCAGCCGGCGCGGTGCGAAGACCAGAAACGGGATGGCGAGTTCGACGACGAGCGTCGCGTGGGTGCCGAGCCACATCATGAACTCGGGCAACCGGTCGGCGAAGTAGGCCGTCCAGGTCGGCAGCGGCTGCGTCCAGAAGTGGTAGCTCATCGCCGTCCCGTCCCACCAGGTCGGGTCGCCGCTGGTCAGCTTCACCGCCCCCGACATCACCATCAGCCGGAACGCGAGCCAGTGCAGCAAGAAGACGCCGAGCCGGCCGACCTCCCGCGGCGGACGCCAGGCGATCCAGGCGGACGGCGCGACGAAGATCGCCAGAAACACCGTCTCCAGCACAAGCGCGTCCCACTGGTAGCCGAGAAACGGGCCGCCGACCGTCGCAAACGACAGATACAGCCCCCAGATCGCCGCCAGCACCCCGCGCGGCCAGACGCCGAAAAACAGCGCCACCCCCAGCATCCCGCCGACCGCCGACAGGCTCGTCAACACGGTGTCGGTCGGCGAGATCCACCAGAAAAGCGTCGGCACCTGCCAGAAGATCGAGCCGTCGGCGTTTTGATTCGCCTCGTGAAATCGCTCGATCGTCTCCCCCGCCGGCACGATGCCCGACGCGCCGATCAGTCCGAGCACCTGCGCGCCGAGCGAGGCGAAAGCGATAACGGCGACGACGGCGAGGAGCCGCAAAAACAGCCACCGCGCCACCCGGAACTTCGAGCGGCGCAGGTCTTCGCCGACGAGCCACCGCGAGAGTTTCGAGACCAGCGGCCGGTGCTCGGCGACGAACCGATAGCCCCGCTCGCTCACTCGCCCGAATCCCGGGACGTTGTCGTACATCCACCGCAAGGCGCCGCCGTCCGGCGCGTACTCGAGCGCCCGGAAGACCGCCTCGGCTCCCGCGTAATACGGCCCGTCCGGCTCGACCAGGTGGACGGCCCGCTCGAAATCCCCCTCGTCGATCTCGTCGAAATACCGGTGGGCGTGCTGGTAGGGAACGAAATGCAGCCGGTCGCCGACGCGGTCTCGCAGGTGGATCACCGAGCGGCGGCAAAACCCGCACGTCCCGTCCCAGACCACGACCGGCCGGTCGGGGTCGGACGGGTCGAAGCCCAGCTCCTCCGGGTCGAGGTGCCCGTCGCTCTCCTCGAGATCGACCCGACACTCCCCGATCTCGCGGGCCTCTCCGGGTGTCCCGTTCGCCTCGCTCATGTGTCGTCGTCGACGTCGGTGACCAGCAGCCGCGAGGCCAGCGACTTGCTGACCGTGCGCGACTCGCCGTCGAGGCCGAGGGTCATCTGCCCGTCGATCGGGACGACCTCCTCGACCTGCAGGTGTGTGTTCGGCGTCAAACCGATCGAGTCGAGATACCGCAGCACGTCGGGCTCCTGGTCGAGCACCCGCTCGATGCGCACCCTGGCGCCCTGCTCGATCTCGTCGAGGGGCACGGCGTCGGTCTGCGAGATCTCGCCCTCCGCCGTCGGGATCGGGTCGCCGTGCGGGTCGAACTCCGGCCGGCCGAGATACTCGTCGATGCGGTCAGCGAGCTTGTCGCTCATCGCGTGCTCGAGGCGCTCGGCCTCGTCGTGGACCTCGTCCCACTCGAATTCGAGCGTCTTGACCAGAAAGATCTCGATCAACCGGTGGTTGCGGATCACCTTCAGAGCGCTCTCGATCCCGCAGTCGGTCAGGCGCGCTCCCCGATACGGCTCGTAGTCGACCAGCGCATCGTCGGCGAGGCTCTGCAGCATGCTCGTCACCGACGAATGCGAGATGTCGAGTTCCTCGGCCAGATCCTTGGTCTTGACCCGCTCCTCGCCCTGCCCCTCG
>CAZRLK010000230.1:0-7479 GCA_964600555.1 uncultured Bradymonadales bacterium | reverse complement strand
TCGAGGAGGTCGAGGACGGGGATATCTACCTGTTTTGCAGCGACGGGCTGACCGACATGGTCTCGACCGACAAGATCGAGGAGCGGCTGGCCTCCGCCGAGGACCTCGAGGTCGTCGGCCGGGAGTTCGTCGAGCGGGCGAATGAAAACGGCGGGGAGGACAACATCACCGTCGTCATCGCCCGGGCCTACGAAGGTGAAGAAGACGAACCGAAAGAGTAATCGCAACGACCGGTTCCCGTCCGGGGGCCGGGATTTTTTTTCGATACGAAACAACGATCGGCTTCTCTGCGTCGGTAACTGTATACGAGGGGGTAGCAACTGACTGCGACGCCAGGAGGAGCCAACGATGAACCACCACACGATCGACTCTGACGCCCGGGCGTGTATCTGGAATCTCTGGGCCGTGCGGGGTGTAAGCCACGAGCATCTCGTCGACCTCGCGGAGGTGACTTCGCTTCGGGGGCTGTGGGATTGTGCGGCCCGAGAGGCCAAGGCGCGACTGGCCGAGGCCAGCCTGGCCGATTCGGTCGCCGAGCGGGTCGTCAAACGCCTCTGCGAGCATCCCGATCCGGAGGCGAGTTTCGAGGCCGAGCGCGAGCGCCTCCCCGAGGAGGGACATCTGTTGCAGATCGGCGGGGAGAGGTACCCGGAACGCCTGCTCGATCTCGAGGAACCGCCGACGTTTCTGTACGTCCGAGGCGATCCCGACGCGCTGAGGGCGGAGAGGGCACTGTCGGTGGTCGGAAGTCGAGATGTCGGCGTCGAGGATGCCCGGTTCGCCCGGGAGATCGTCTCGGAGGTTGCGGCGGTGGGCATCCAGATCGTCAGCGGTGGAGCCTTCGGCATCGATCGCGCCTCGCACGAGGCGGCCCTGCAGGTGGGGACGCCGACGCTCGTGTTGCTCCCCGGCGGGTTGGACCATCCGGCGCCGCGCTCGAACCGAGACGTCTTCCGGCGGGTCGTCGAGTGTGGCGCGCTGGTGACCGAGTACCCGCTGGGCGTGGAGGTTCGCCCCCATCACTTTCCCCACCGCAACCGACTCATCGCGGGGCTGGGGGATGCGACGTTCGTGGTTCGTGCGGGGCCCAGCAGCGGAACCATGCTGACCGCGGAGGCCGCCGATCGGATCGGGCGACCGAGATGCGTGTTGCCCGGCGACCCGCGAGAGGCGCTTACGGAAGGATGTCTGGAGTTGCTCGTCGAGGGCGCCCGTGCCGTCCGGAACGCGGGAGACATCCTGGAGGCGTATTTCGGCGGGGCGGAAGCCACCGGCGGCGATCCCGAGGGGGCGAGCGCGGATTCCGCGTGCGAGACGGACCAGCGAGATCTGCTGGCGCCGCGACTCGAAGAGGTCTCCGAGGATGCGCGACGGCTCGCCGAAGGCGTGTTCGACTCGAGTCTCGACCTCGACGAGCCGGTCGGCGTCGATGCCCTGGGGCGGCTCAGCGACTGGAAGGCTTCGCGGATTCAGAGCGCTCTGCTCGAACTCGAGTTGGCGGGAATCTGTGGGAAACAACCCGGAGCCAACGCCTATGAGTTTGGTTAGGCCGGTCCCGATCGACAAGGAGGGGGACCACCCTCGGTGCAGCGACTGAGGGAGACGCGTGCGGTTGCGAGCCCGACCCTGCTACGTTGACAGTCCGAGGACCGGGTTGTACTCAAACGCGATCGCGCCAATCCTTCGCGACGACGAGATTCGCTCGAGACGCGCATCACCGACGTTTCCTCGGACGCCAGGAATCGAGGTACTTCGATGCACGAGACACACCTGTTGTCGCCCGGGCCGACCCCCGTTCCCGAACAGGCCCGGCTTCGGATGGCCGAGTCGTTGATCCACCACCGGGGGCCGGAATTCAAGGAGATCTTCGGGCGTCTGCGCGACGGCCTCAAGTGGCTGTTCGAGACGGATCGGGAAGTGTTGACGGTGACGGCCAGCGGGACGGGGGCGTTCGAGGCGGCGATCGGCAACTTCACCTCGCGGGACGAGAAACTGATCGCGATCGGCGGGGGGAAATTCGGGCAGCGCTGGGGGGAGGTGGCGGCGGCCCGGCAGATGGAGGTCGTCGAGCAGCCGGTCGAATGGGGCGAAGCCGTCTCGCTCTCGGCGCTCGAGTCGACGCTCGACGAGCACGCCGATGCGGCGATGGTGACGCTGACCGCCAGTGAGACCTCGACCGGCGTGCTCCATCCGGTCGGCGAGGTGGCGGCGCTGGTGCGCGAACGGACCGATGCGCTGATCGCCGTCGACGGGATCACCGCGATGGGCGTGCATCGGCTGCCGATGGACGAGCTCGAACTCGACGTGCTGGTGGCGGGGGCCCAGAAGGCGTTCGGGGTGCCCCCGGGTCTCGGCTTCGTCGCGGCCAGCGACCGGGCCTGGAGCCGCTACGAGGAGGCCGGCGATCCGGGATATTATTTCGATCTCGGTCGCGAACGCAGCCGGCAGGTCGACGATCAGACGGCCTTCACCCCGGCCATCCCCCAGGTGTTGGCGATGGACGAAGTGGTGGCGATGATGCGACAGGAGGGGCGCGCCGAGATCGTCGAGCGCCATCGAACCAATGCCCGTGCCACCCGCCAGGCGGTCCGGGCGCTCGGGCTGGAGGTCTTCGGCAGCCCCCACTCCAATGCGGTGACGGCGGTGTGGACGCCCGAACAACTCGAGGCGCCCCGGGTCGTCGACATCATGCGCGAGCAGCACGGAGCGGTCATCGCCGGGGGGCAGAAGCACCTGAGTCCGGACGTGTTTCGGCTCGGACACATCGGATTTTTCGATCACCGGGACATCCTTCACATGATCGGCGCGCTCGAGATGAGCCTCGCCGAGATCGGCTGGAGCGTCGAGTCCGGGGAGGGGCTCGGAGCCGCGCAGTCGGTATTTGCCGAGCACATTTGAGGTGAGATTCCATGTCGAACAACGTCATTGTCGGAGCTCAGTGGGGAGATGAAGGAAAGGGAAAGGTCGTCGACCTTTTCACGGAGTTTGCCGACGTCGTCGTCCGCTTTCAGGGCGGCAACAACGCCGGGCACACGCTGGTCGTCGAGGACGAGTCGGGGGAGGTCCAGGAGACGGTGCTTCACTTGATCCCGTCGGGGGTGCTGCACGGCGGAAAGCGCTGTGTGATCACCTCGGGGGTCGTGCTCGATCCGGCGGTTTTGCTCGAAGAGGTCGATGCGCTCAGTCAACGGGGTTTTTTGCTCGATGACGATCAACTCGCCGTCGCCGAGGATGCCTCGATCATCCTGCCGTATCACAAGGCTCTCGATCAGGGGCGAGAGAGCGCGAAAGACCAGCAGACGATCGGGACGACCGGCCGGGGCATCGGGCCGTGTTACGAGGATCGCGTCGGGCGCCGTTCGGTGTTCGTCCGCGACCTGTTCGACGCCTCGCGTCTCCGGCCGAAACTCGAGCAGAATCTGACCGAGAAAAACCGGCTGCTGGAGGGAGTCGGCGCGGAGACCTTCGAAATCGACCCGTTGATGGAGGAGTTTCTCGGCTACGGAGAACGGCTCCGGGAGTTCGTCGCGCCGGTCGACCGAATTCTCGAGCGGTGCATCAACCGCGGGGAAGACGTCTTGTTCGAGGGGGCACAGGGGACGATGCTCGATATTGGCAAGGGGACGTATCCGTACGTCACTTCGAGCCATACGACCGCCGGCGGAGTCTGTGTCGGAGCGGGCATCGCGCCCCGGGATATCGACGGGGTGATCGGCATCACGAAAGCCTATTGTACGCGGGTCGGCGAGGGGCCGTTCCCGACGGAACTCGACGGCGAGGTCGGTCGGCATCTCCGCCAGGTCGGTGAGGAGTTCGGGAGTACGACCGGGCGTCCGCGTCGGTGCGGCTGGATCGACGCGGCTGCGTTGAAATACGCTGCCCGTATCAACGGCTTCTCGGGGCTCGCCGTCACGAAGGTCGACGTGTTGAGTGGGCTCGAGACGGTCCGGATCGGGGTCGGCTACCGCGACGAGGCGGGCAACGAGTACGACGAGCCGATTTCCGACGCGCACCGATACGGCGAGCTGGAGCCGATCTACGAAGAGCTGCCGGGCTGGGACGAGGACGTGACGGGGGTGCGGGTCCTGGAGGAGCTGCCGGGTGAGGCGCAACGTTTTCTCGAGCGATTGCAAACCCTGCTGGACGTGCCGATTGTACTGGTATCGGTCGGTCCGCGTCGCAGTGAGACGATCGTCGTCGAGAACGTCTATCGGTGAGTCGAGCCGGGGCCGATTCGCCGGCGAGTCTCATGGCTTCGAGTGGCAAGGAGGAGACGGTGGGAAGTGACGAGGAGGAGTCGGAATGGGCCGAGGGCGAGGAGGTCATCGACGAAGGGGAGTTCGAGGCCGAAGGTTGGGAGGAGATTCCGGACGATCCGGAGGAGGCCTCGAAATTGCTCGAGGCGCTCGAGGGTATCGTCCCGGACATCCTCAAGCGGACGATCGAAGCGGGCGTGGGGGGAATCTCGACCAGCGAGGAGCGTATCCGCAAGGCACTCGCCGACAAGAAACTTCCCAAAGAAGTCGTCGCCTACATCCTCAAACAGGCGGACACCACCAAACGTGAGTTTTTTCGGGTGCTCTCCCGGGAGATCCGGGAGGTTCTCGAGGAGATGGACCTCGGGGGCGAGCTGGCAGAGATCTTGACGACTCTGTCGTTGGAGGCGCGCATCCAGGTGCGTTTTGTCGAAAACGAGGAGTCGGTCAGCAGTGAAGGCGTGAAACCGAAAACCTCCGGGAAGTTCCGGGTGACTCAGTCGAAAAAGGAAGCCGGGACAAAGTCGCCGGCCAGAGAGGGGGGAGAGCGGGAGGAAGGATCGAGCGGCGGTGACGGAAGCAACGACGAGGACGATGACGAAGCGTCCGACGAGGCGTGAGACCCGCAGATGCGAGGGTCAATCGCCCGCGCGAGGTTGTTGCGGCTCGGAGATCTCCCAGGTGTCTCGGCGGAACTCGATGTCTTCGATGAGCGTGGGGTTTTCCGGGTGGTGATCCGGACCCGTCGGTCGGCGGGCGATGGCCTCGATGGTTTCGAGATCGCGACACCGTCCGAAGATCGTGTGCCGGCCGTCCAGGTGCGGTGCCGACGTCTCCGTGATGAAAAACTGGCTGCCGCCGGTATCAGGGCCCCGGGTCGCCATGCTCAGCGTTCCCGGTCGGTCGTGGCTGAGTGAATCGTCGATTTCGTCGGGAATCGTATAGCCCGGACCGCCCTCTCCGGAGCCGGTCGGGTCGCCGCCCTGAATCAGGAAGCCGGGAATGACGCGGTGGAAGGGCGCGTCATCGTACAGAGGTCGATCTTCGATCACCCGACCGGTCTCCGGATGGACCCATCGTTTCCGGCCGCGGGCGAGGCCGACGAAGTTTGCGACGGTGATTGGGGCGCGGTCGGCGAAGAGCCGGCATTCGATGTCCCCTGCGGAGGTCTCGATGGTGGCGATCAATTCCCCGTCTCCCTCGAGATCGGAGGTGTAGGCGGCGAGGTCGCGTTCCGCGGGGGACGAGATCTGATCGGGGGCCGGCAGGGCGTGTTGAGGGGCGGGTTTGCCCGAGGTCTTCTCGCCGGCGACCCGCTCGCTGTCGGTTCCGGCGGGAGTCTGACCCTCGCCGCGCTGTTTGGAATCGCAGCCGGCGGCGAGGGTGCCGAGAAGCAGGGTGGTCGCACCGGCGATCGAAAACCAGCGGGTCATCGCGGGCGGACGGTGTCGGGAGGAAGGGGAAGGAAAGGAGAGCTAGCAGCCTGTTGCGCATAGATCCGTTCAACGACCAGTTTATTGGGTTGTGCAGGATCGACAAGCGGGCCGAGGTTTGATCCAATGGCGGCGATGTGGATTCGCCGTGCGGAACGCCTCGGAGAAGCCGATGACGAAGAACAAATACAGAGAATGGGATCCGGAGCAGCAGTTTTTGGTGCCGCCATCGATGCGCGATTGGCTGCCGGAGGATCATCCGGTGTATTTCGTGTTGGACCTGGTCGGTGAGTTGGACATCTCAGCGATCGAAGAGAAATACCAGGCCAAAGATCCGCGAGGGGAGCGGCCGTATGCGCCGACGATGATGGTTGGCCTGCTTTTGTACGGATACAGCGTGGGGATTCGGTCCTCTCGGAAACTCGAGAAGGCGACATACGAAGACATCCCCTTCCGGGTGCTGTGTGCGGGGAATCACCCCGACCACACGCGGATTTCGGAATTTCGCCGGCAGCATCTCGACGAACTCGAAGAGCTGTTTTTGCAGGTCTTTCAGATTTGTCAGCGGGCGGGGCTCGTCGAGCTGGGAAATCTGGCGTTGGACGGGACGAAAGTCCAGGCCAATGCGAGCAAACACAAGGCGATGAGCTACGAGCGGATGCTCAAGGAATCGGAACGACTGAAGGCCGAAATCCGGCAGATGCTCGAAGAAGCCGAGACGGTCGACGAAGCCGAAGACGAGAAATTCGGGCGAGACAATCGGGGAGACGAGCTTCCCGATGAGCTACAGCGTCGCAAAGACCGGCTGGCCAAGATCGAGGAAGCGAAGGCCGAGCTTGAAAGGGAGGCGAAGCAGGCGCGCGCCGAGCAACTCGAGGAGAACGCCGAGCGGGCGAGGGAACGGGCCGAGACCCACGAGAGCCAAAAGGAGCGTAAGCGGTCAGCAACGATGGCTGAAAAGTACGAAGAGGAGGCCGAGCAGCTGACCCGGGAAGCTGGCGAAGAGGTGCCGGAGGCGACGACACCCGAAGGGATGCCGAAACACCGCCCGAACACCGAGACCGATGGGACCCCGAAACCGAAAGCCCAGCGCAATTTTACCGATCCGGACAGTCGGATCCTGGAGAAAAATGGCGAATTTCTCCAGGGATACAACGGCCAGCTGGTCGTCGACGAAGCCTATCAGGTGATCGTCGCGCAGGGCTTGACCAACCAGTCGCCGGACAACGGAAATTTCGGACCGATGGTCGACAAAGCGATCGCCAATACCGGCCAGCCACCAGACGCTATCCTCGCCGATTCAGGCTACTGGCAAAAAGAGGCGCCTGAGCGTGCTGCCGAACGGGGATCTGAAGCGTTCATTGCCACGAAAAGACAGCCCCACGGCAAGAAGAGACCGACCTGTTTTGGAGCGCCTCCCGAGGAGGCGTCTGCCATCGAGAAGATGAGCCACAAGGTGCGAACGTCAGAAGGGCTGAAGCGTTACGCCAGACGCAAAACAATCGTCGAACCGGTCAACGGGCAAATCAAAGAAGCCGGCGGATTTCGGCGGTTCCATCTGCGTGGATTTGACAAGGCGCGCAAGGAATGGGCCCTGGTATCAACCGGGCACAATCTCAAGAAATTGTGCCGGGCATATCGGGCCGGGGATGGGAACTTCGGATTTCTCGAATGACCGATGGGCCGGGGCTGGGCCCCCAACCATCAGCAATTCATCGCGAATAGAAGTGATGCGAAGCTCGAACCACCTCGGCCATCGGGGTCGAGGCCAACGTGCAACAGGCTGCTAG
>CAZRLK010000229.1:0-7491 GCA_964600555.1 uncultured Bradymonadales bacterium | reverse complement strand
CTCGTCGGTCAGCAGCGCATCGAGCTTTTCGTGGGCCCGCTCGTGGGTCGGATCGAGGGCGATCACCTCGCGGTAGTGATCCTCGGCGGCCCGCAGGTCGTCGAGCTCGTCGCGCTCGAGTGCCGCCAGCCGCATGTGCAGCTCGATGCGGTGCTGCTCGTCGCGGATCTCCGGCAGGACCTCCCGGCACAGATCGACGAGCCGCTCCCACGCCTCGCGCTTTTCGAGCAGCGCGACCAGCTCCTGCTCGTAGGTCGACTCGTCGGGAGCCTGGCGCCACGCCTCGGCCAGCGCCTCGATCGCGCGGTCCTCCTGATCGAGGCTTCGGCGGCGGACGTTCGCGATCGCGTAGTCGAACTCGGCGCGGGCCTCCGGGTCGGCGACCTGGGTTTTGCGGGTCTCGTACAGCTCGATCAGCTCCTCCCACGCACCGACCTCCCGGTAGTAGTCGACGAGATCGTCGGCGACGCGCTCGGCGTAACTCGGCTCGTCGAGCAGTTCCTCGAAGGCTCCGATGACCGCCTCGTGGTGCGGCTCGCGCTTCCGGACGCTGCGGTACAGTTCGAGGGCCTCGTCGACCTCGTACAGCTCGTCGCGCAACACCTCGGCCAGTTGCAGCTCGACGGTCGTGCGCTGCTCGTCGTCGACGTGGACCAGCCGGTCGCGCAGGAGGTCGGCGAGTGGTTGCCACCGGTCGGTGTTTTCGTACAGGCGCTCGAGGGCCGCCAACGCCGCCTCGTTCGCCGCGTCGCGCCGGCGCACCTCCTCGTAGGTCGCGATCGCCTCCTCGGGGTCGTGCAACTGGTCGTCGTAGATGCGCGCCAGCTTCGAGAGCGTCTCGACCTGCTCGTCGACGTCGACGGTGACGTCGGCCTTGCGGCGCAGGGTGTCGACCAGGTCGATCCAGTCGCCGGCCGCCTCGTACAGCTGCTCGAGGTTGTCGAGGGCGGTCTGCGATTCGGGCTCGATGTCGCGCAGCTCCGAGAAGGCCTCGATGGCGCGTTCGGATCGCTCGAGGACGTCGCGCTCGATCTGGCCGACCCGCTCGCACAGCTCGGCCCGGCGATCGGGGTCGGCGTAGCGGGTCTGCTCGCGGAGGTTGTCGGCCAGGGCCTCGGCGTCGCCGACCTCTTCGTACAGCGGCTCGAGGGCCCGCAGGGCGTCGGTGTCGGCCTCGTCGAACTCCAGCAGACGCCGGTACGCCTCGATCGCCCTGTCGGTGTCGTCGAGCTGGCGTTCGGTCAGCTCGGCGATCCGCCGGTACAGGGGCACGGCGGCGAAGGCGTCGGCCTGCTCGGCCGCCTCCTCGAGCACCTCGACGACCCGCTCGATGGCATCGACCTGGTGGCCGAGCGTCTCGAGCCGGTCGCGGCGCTCCTCGTCGTCGGGGTCGAGCACGACGGCCCGCTCGAGCATCTCGAAACCCGCCTCCGAGTCACCGAGCCGCCCGATGTACAGGTTCGCCAGCTCGTCGAGCAACTCGACGCGGTCGAACCGATCGTCGGTGAGGCGCAGCTGGACCGACAGGACGTCGATCAGCCGCTCCCAGTCCTGCTCCTCGCGGTAGACCGGCTCCAGCGCCTCGGCGACGCGAAGCCGCAGATCGTCGTGCGTGCCGTCGGCTTCGAGCAGCGCCGCCTCCAGATCCTCGAACGCCTCGACGACGTCCGGGTCCCCGGGCTCTTCGGCCAGCAGATCGCTCAAAATCTGCTCCGCCCCCGCATAATCATCGAGGGTCTCGGCGCGAAGCCGGGCGAGATCGAGCCGGAGCGACTGGCGGCGCGACGGGTCGAAGGCGTGCTCGATCTGCTCGACGTACAGGTCTTCCAGGTCGAACCACCGCTCGGAGTCGCGGTACAGCTCCTCGAGGGCGGCGACGGCGACCTCCTCGCCGGGCTCGACCTCGAGGATGCGCCGGTACAACTCGACGATGCGGTCCGGATCCTCGAGGATCTCCTCGGCCAGCGCCGCCGCCTCTTTCAGAAAGTCGACCTGCGCCTCCTCGGAGCTCGCCAGCCGGGCGCGGTCCTCCAGGATCTCGAGTAGTGGCTCGCGGCGGTCGAGACGGCGGTACAGATCCTCGAGGTCTTCGGCGACCTCCGGACTGTCGGGCTCCCAGACATACAGCCGCTCGAGCGCCTCGAGCGCCCCGTCGAGATCATCGAGGCGATCGCGGCGAAACCGCACCAGCCGCCGCAGAATCTCGCGGCGGGCCGGCGAGGCATCCGCCTCGGTGTCGGGGGCCTCGACGGTAAAAAGCGACTCGAGCTCCTCCCAGCGGTCGAGCTCCCCGGCCAGCTCCTCGAGCTGCCGCCAGACCTCCTCGCGCTCCGGTTCGAGCCGAAACCGCCACGAGGCGTACTCGAAGGCACGCTCCGGAGCGTCGAGTGCGCTGCGGCACAGCGTCGTCAGCTCCTCGAGGATCTCCTCGCGCTCGTAGTCGTCGGAGGTGACCTCCAGGCGCGCCTCGAGCGTGGCGGCGAGATTCTCGGGCCGGCTCGTCTCCCGAAAGATCGGCTCCAGCAACAGCGCCGCCTCACGGACGCACCCCGACTCGTCGCGCAGCTTCTCGACCGCCGCGATCGCCCCCTGGTGGTCGGGCTCGACGTCGAGGATCTCCCGGTAAAAATGCAGCGCCTCGCGGGCGTCACCGACCCGCCGGCGGTAGATCTCGGCGATCTCGAATTGCACCTCCCGGCGGCGTGCATCCTCACCGGAGCCGAGCAGCCCGAGTTCGCGCTGCAGGCAATCGAGTACGTCGTGCCACTCCTCGTTTTGCTCGTGCAGTTGCTTGACGCCCCGGATGGCGGGCAGGAAATCGGGGTCGAGCTCCAGGATCTCCTCGTAGGTCTCCCAGGCCGACTCCCAGTCCTCGAGGTGCTTCCACTGCACCTCCGCGCGCCGGGCCAGCACGTCGACCAGCTCTTCGCGGCCGGCGCCGGCGTCGCTTCGGATGGCGTACAGCGCATCGAGGGTCTCGACCAGCGCGTCCGTCTCGCCGGCCTCGTCGTACAGGTCGGCCAGCGCCTCGAGGGCGTCGAGGTCCTCGGGGCGGTCCGCGAGGATCTGCTCGTAGTCCTCGATCGCGTCGTCGGTCCAGCCGAGATTCTCGGCCTCCACCCGGGCGATCCGGCGGCGGAACCGAAGCGCCGTCTTCGCCTCGTCGAGCTCCCCGGCGATACGCTCGGCGAGTTCGACGAAGGTGGCGAAATCGTCGGCCGCCTCGGCCAGCCGCTCCGCCCGCTCGAGGAGGTCCCGGTCGCCCGGCCTCGCTTGCAGCGCCTCGAGCTGCCAGTTGAGCGCCTCGTCGTATGCCTCGCGCCGCTCGGCCAGCTCCGAGAGCCTCGCCAGCACCTCGGCACGGCGCTCCGGGTCGTCGGTCTCCCCGAGTACAATCCGCCGCATCTCGCTCTCGCGCTCGACGTCCCCCGACTCGCGGTAATGCTCGGCGAGCCGTCCGGCCACCTCGCCCGGCGCGTCGGTCACCTCGAGCAGGGATTCGAGACTCTGCACGAGGCGATTGCGGTCCTCGAGCTGCTCGTCGGCCACCTCGGCCATCGTCCGGTACAGCTCGCGGGCGCCCTCCTCGTCGCGCCCGCCGGCCGCCTCCTCGAGCCGACCGTACAGCTCGTCGTAGCGTCCGCGATCGGCGTACAGACTCCGCAGATCCTCGAGCCGCCCGTCGGCCAGATACAGGCTGGCGAGCCGGTCGAGCGCCTCCGGATCGTCGGGGGACTCGCGCAGGATCTTCTCCCAGATGTCGATCGCCCCGTCCGGCGCCTCCAGATGCTCGTCGTGCAGCGTCGCCGCCTCCTTGAGCGCCTCGAGGCGCTGGCGTTCGTCGGTCAGAAGCCGCGCCTGGCGGCCGAGCGTCTCGGCGAGCGGCTCCCAGTCCTCGCGGTCGCGATACACCTCCTCGAGCTCCTCGAGGGCCTCGAAGTTTTCCCGGTCGATCTCGACGATCTCCTCGAGGATCGGGATGGCGCGCTCGTCGTCGCGGAGCTGCTCGCGAACCAGCTCGAGCAGGTCGTACAGCCGCTGCAGACGCTCGTGGCCGTCGTACAGCTCGAGCTCACGGCGGCGCAGATCGTACAGCGACTCCCAATCGCGCTTCGACTCGTAGATCGAGACGAGCCGGCGGCGCACGTCGCTGCGATCGGGGGCGACCTCGAGGGCCGACTCGAGCTGCTCGACCGCCCGGGAGACGTGCCGGAGCTCCTCCTCGAGCACGTCCGCCGCCTCCAGCCGCAGGTCGGCGGCGCGGTCGGACTCGCCGCGCTCGGCGTACCACTCGGCCCGCTTTTCGAAGACCTCGACGAGATCGTTCCACCGGCGGCTCTCCTCGAGCATGTCGCGAAGCCGCTCGAAGGCCCCGACGTTGTCGGGCTGCAACTCGACCAGCTCGCGCAGCGTGTTCAACGCCATCACCTGGTGGCCGATCTCGTCCTCGTACAGATCGACCATCCGCATCAAAAGGTCGGCCCGTCGCTCGGCCGACTCCTCCCCCTCGTCTTCGAGCCGCCCGACTTCGTCTTCGAGAAAGTCGACCAGCCCGTTCCACTTTTCGTTCTCCTCGTACAGCCGCTGCAGCTCGAGGCGCGCCTCGTGATCTTCGGTCTCGCGCAGGTAGTTTTTCCAGACGTCGATCGCCTTTTCGGGGCTCTCCATCTCGCGTTCGGCGACCGTCGCCCGGCGGCGCACCAGCCGGCGGCGCTCCTCCGGGTCGTCGACCTCCTCGGCGCGAGATTTGAGATGCGAGAAGAGCCGCCGCCACTGCTCGTTTTCGGCGTAGTATTCCTCGTAAAACGCCCCGACGTCGGGGTGGGTGTTGTCGAGGAGCTTCAGACGCTTGAAATAGTGTTCGGCCTGCTCGAAATCACCGATCTCCTTCCAGTACAGTCGGGCCAGCTCGCCCATCAATTCGCTTTCGCCCTCCTTTTTGCGCAGGTACTTCAGCGTCGCGTCGAGCCGATCGGCGAGTTCCTCGAGGCGCCCCTCTTCGCGGAGACGGTCGCGGACGACCGCGAAGGCACTCAGGTTGCGGTGATCCTCCTCCCACGCCTCGAGTGCCTCCTCGTAGCCGCCGTCGAACGGCTCGACCGCCTCGTAGATCGACTCCGGCTCGCGGGCGGCCGGCTGGGTCTCCTCGAACGACTCCTCGTCGAGCCCGTCTTCGGGCGTCTCCGGCTCCTGGACCGCCTCCAGCTCCTCGGTCTCCGGCTCCCGGTCGACCGGCTCGTCGTCGGGCGCATCGTCGGCCTCGGAATCAACCGCCGCCAACTCCTCGGTCACCGGCTGCTCGTCGGTCTCCGGTTGCTCGTCGACCTCGTCGGTCTGTTCCTGCGCGTCGGTCCCGTCTTCCTCGGGATCCGCGTCTACCTCGTCGGTCTGCGCCTCGGCCTCGACCGCCTGCTCGGCGACCTGCTCGACCTGCCCGCCGTCGGCCGCCGCCTCACTCGACGCGTCGGCCTCGAGCAGTGCGTCGGCCGACTCGCCGGAGGCCTGCTCGTACAGCTCGCGGGCGTCGGCGTTGTCCGGGTCGATCTCGACCGCCCGCCGGGCCAGCACCTGCCCGCGCCGGGGCATCCCGCCGTCGCGACCGATCTCCAGGCGGGCGGCGGTGACGAAAAACTCCGCCGCCAGCTGTGGCGCCTCCTCTTCGACCGCCTCCTCGGCCATGTCGATCGCGTCGTTGATCCCCTCCTCGGTCGTCGCTCCCGTCTCGTACAGATCCTCGGTCAACTCGGCGACGGCGTGATCGGGCGCCAGCTCCAGCGCATCTCGGACGAGCTCCAGCGCCACCTCGGGATTGTCCAGCCGATCGCCGTGCACGTGGGCCTTGCCCACCAGCACGTCGGCCTCGTGTCGGTCGCCGCGGGCGACCTGCTCTTCGAGCTCGTACAGTTTCAACACCAGCTCGTCGTTGCCCTCCCGCCGGTACAGCCGCCGCGCCTTCTCCAAACACTCGGTGTTGGTGGTATCCGCCGCGAATCCCGTCCGATACGCCTCCTTCGCCGCCTGCGCGTCGCCGACCTGCTCGGCGTAGACGTCGCCGAGGACCATCTGCAGCCGGGAGAGCTCCTCGTCGGCCTCCAGCTCGTCGGCGATCGCCTCGAGCCGCTGCGCAACCCCCGGCAGCTCGTCGGCGCCGTCGACCGCCTCGCCGTGCTCGCGATAAAGCTCGACCAGCCCCGGCCAGTCGCGCCGCGTGATCAAGTCGTCTTCGAGTTGTCGAAAGTCTTCGACGTCGCCAGGCTCGGCGAGGCCGGTGGCTTCCGAAACAGAAGTCTGGTCACCCATGAACAAACCCGTCGACCGGACAAGTCGTTACAGATCGAACGATGTAGCGGAATTTGGACGTCACAATAGCGTGACGAACGTACCAAAGGAACGATCAGGTTGGCAACGGGAGGAGCGTCGGACCGGGTCCCGGTCCGGCGTGGCTCATCGCCCCTTGACTTCTCTCTCTTCGACAAACAGCGTTTCATCGGCCCGTTCGACGGCTCCATGCTCGAATTCACCCGCCCGGACCCCTCGACGCCTCGAGGGCCCGGCCAGACCAGGAGAGATCATGAGCTCACCAGAGGACTCCCCGGATTTGAACGTGCTCGTCTTTGCGGCCTCGAAACGCGGGAATTCGCTCAACAAGAAGCTGGCGTCGCTGGCGGCCCGGGTCGCCGAAGATCTGGAGGCGAACGTCGATCTGGCGTCGATGGACGAGTTCGACGTGCCGCTGTACGACGGAGACCTCGAATCCGACGCCGGCATTCCCGACGGGGCGCGGGAGCTGCGCCGCCGATTGCTCGACAGCGACGCCTTCATCCTCGCTTCGCCCGAATACAACGGCTCGGTGCCGGGCACGATCAAAAACCTCGTCGACTGGACCTCGCGGTTTCGTCCCCAGCCGTTCGACGAACACCACGGCCTTTTGATGTCGGCCTCCCCGTCGATGGCCGGCGGCAACCGCGGCCTGTGGGCCCTGCGCGTTCCCCTCGAGCATCTGGGTGCCCGGATCTTTCCCGACATGTTCTCGCTGGCGAAGGCGCACGAGAATTTCGACGAGGACGGCACCATCGCCAATCCCGGCCTCCAGGAGCGTTTCGAGGACAACATCGAGGCATTCCTCTCGCTCGCCGAAGCCGCCACCCACTATCCGTGCATCCGCAAAGAATGGGTCGAGTTCCTCGGTGAACCTCCCGGCGAAGGCGCCGATCGCGTCGATCCGCCGGCCGACTCCACCGCTCCCTCCGATGGGTGATCTCACCCACCCACGCCGTTTTTTTCTCCACGCCCTCTCTCCCGAACGTTGCCTACCCTCACCCCGCTCGAGCGCCCAACACACGCCACCCACCCACGCCGTTTTCCTCCACGCCCTCCCCTCCGAACGTTGCCTATCCTCACCCCGCTCGAGCGCCCCCGCCGCGCCCCCCCCCCCCGCGCCCCCCCCCCCCCGCGCGGGTTGTTGAGCGCCCCGGGGTTTGGTGCGCGGGG
>CAZRLK010000228.1:0-7506 GCA_964600555.1 uncultured Bradymonadales bacterium | reverse complement strand
ACGACCGTAAAATCACTCCCGATCGGACCGGGCCGCCGATCGCGATCGCGCTCGTCGACGGCCGACAAGTCGAACAGCATCCGATACGGCCGTTCGATCTCGCCTTTGAGATGCCGCAACACCTCGCGGATCTCCCCCGCCTCGACCCAGAGGGTCTCGACTCCGTCGCGGGCTTGCTGGCAGACGAATTCCTTCTGTGGATACGCCTCCTCCAGCGCCCCCAAAATATCGCCATCCGTGGCTTGCATGCGTCACGTCCGTGTTCCGTCGAACTCATTCACTGCTTTTCTGGGTGTCTCCGGAGACCGAATCCGGCGTCGGATACCGCTCGACAGCCACCCGATCCGGCGTCTTTTCATCGCGCATCGAGGGCCGATCGCCCTTGTCGACGCCCTGTGGGCCGATCCGCCAGCTCAACGGCCGCCGCTCGTTGCCGACCGCCTTGCGCAACAGCGTCAGCCCCTCCATCAGCGCCTCCGGCCGCGGCGGACACCCCGGCACGTAGACGTCGACCGGCAGAAACTTGTCGACCCCCTGGACGACACTGTAGACGTCGTACATGCCCCCCGAGTTCGCACACGACCCCATCGAGATGACCCAGCGCGGCTCCATCATCTGGTGGTACAGCCGCTCGATGATCGGGGCCATCTTCGCGAAGACCGTACCGGCGACGACCAACACGTCGGCCTCGCGAGGGGTCCCCCGGATGACCTCCGAGCCGAATCGGGAGATATCGTGGCGGCTGGTGAGGCTGGTCGCCATCTCGACGTAGCAACACGACAGGCCGAAGTTGAACGGCCAGATCGAATTTTTGCGCCCCCAGGCCAGAAGGTCCTGGAGTTTCGCGAAGATCAGGCTGTCGCCGAGGACGCTGTCGAGATCGCCGGAACCGCCGTCGGCGTAGGCGGCGATATCGCGACCTCGATTTGTCGGCGAATGCAGCGTCTCCTCGCCGGCCGTCGCGCCGGGCGAGGGGTCCGTCGGCTGTGAAAACCACCAATCCATGGCATCGTTCCCGTCTGCGATCGCAGGCTGTATCTAGGCGTCGAGTTTGCGTTCGGTTGTCGGTCCCCAGTCGAGCCCCCCGACCGCCCACAGATATCCCCACACGATCTCGAGGACGACGATGAACAGAGAGGCGGCGGCGAATCCCGGCCAGCCGACCTCGGAGGCCGCCACCGCCCAACTAAACAAAAAGGCGACTTCCAGGTCGAAGACGACGAAAAACATCGCCACCAGGTAAAACTGAGCCGACAGCCGGACCCGCGCCGATCCCGTCCCCTCGACTCCCGCCTCGTAGGGCCGGTCGGTATCGACCTCGCGGTGGCGTTCGCCGAGCAGATGCGAGATCCCGAGCATGCCGCTCAGGATGGCGACGACGAGGACGAAATACAGGCCGAGCGGCCAGATGGCGTCGCTCATCGGCACTCGCGAAAGGGTGCAGGGAAATGCCGAAACTCCCGTCCCGTCGCACTGGCGCGGGGCGGTCGTCCCGGCGGTTCGGAGACGCAAAGACCGGTCCGGGGGCGGTCCTCGCCGCCGGCGGGTGGTCACGGAGCATCCGGTGGGTTTCGAAACGACAGCTTCATCTTGTCCACGGTCCCGAGCCGGTCAAACAGATGGTCTGTCGATCCAATGCCCGAAGTTCCCGACGCCCGACGCCCGACGTCCGAAGTTCCCGAGACCGGACGCCCGACGCCCAACGCCCGACGCCCAACGCCCAACGCCCGCATTTTCCTTGATTCTTCCCCCGGCGTATGCCAGTAAGCGGACGTCAACCGCTCCCCGCCCGCGTGAAGCGCAGATGCTGAAGGAAGTCGCTCAAGGAATCGTCATCGGCCTCGCCGCCATCGTGCTCGTCGTGATCGTCGGAAGTATGATCGGCGCCAATCTCTCGCACGGGGGGGGCCACGGAGGAGGACACGGCGACAAGGAGGGCAGCCACGAAAGCGCCGAGGCGGGCGAGCATGGAGGGGGAGGGTCGGAATCCTCCGATTCCGGTGAGTCCGACTCCGGCGGATCCGGTCACTGATCCCCCGGGCGCATCCCGGTCGAACCGGATTTTCATCGCAGGTGAGCAGGGGAGGGAGCGCCTCGCGCGAGTCCAGAACGGAGGAGCGAGGCAGGCGGGGCGTCGGCCCTCGTCTCAACCGAGGTCCTCGAGGTCGTCCTCGTCGAGCAGACCGGTGCCGAGAATCCGCATGCTCGTCTCGACCAGGCGGTCGATGTCGGGGTCGTAGCCGATCCCGTAGCCGGCCTGAAGTCCATCGATGATCGCCTTCAGCAAAAGGGCCGCCGATTCCGGGTCGACCTCTTTGAGCTGCCCGTCGCGCATCCCTTCTTCGAGCACCATCGACAGCCGGTCGATGTAATTTTGCTGCAGTTGCAGCAACATCTGGCGGATCTCCTCGTCCCGGAGGGCCATCTCGGCGATGATCGCCATGAACCTCGGGGCGTCGGTGGTCGCAAAGCGCTCGGTGAAGTGGCGGCCGAGGTCGCCGATGATCGTGGCAAAATCCGAGTCGGCGGCATCGATCACGCCGACGATGAACTCCATGGCGTTTTCATATTCGCGCTCGACGAGACTCCGAAAGATGTCCTTTTTGGAATCGAAATGAAAATAGATCCCGCCCTTCGACAACTCCGATTCGCGGGCAATCTCGTCCATGCGGGTCGCGAAATACCCTTTTTCGAGAAAACACTTCCGCGCGGCCGCCAGAATCTGCTCGGCTCGCTCGTCGGGACTGCGATGTTTGGTCATGGAAGGTGCGGGGGCTGAAAGTTACGGGCGCCTCCGGGAGAATCCTCCGGAGCGGATATCGACGAGCAGCCTCCGGTGGACCCGTCGTGAGACTCTATGCTACAGTGCGGTTCGCTACAATCGCCATCCTCCACATTCCGACCCGACGATGAGATGACGCGCCACCGAAACGTCGAGGGGCCGGGCGGCGAATGGCCGCCGCATCGGCCGAGGACGTCTCAAGGGCGCCGTCTTCGAAGAGACGACAGACTCCGACTCGATCAACGCACCGACTGAACGGGCCAGAGGCAACGCATCAGTGGGCGACGAATCACGTCAATGGACCAAATTTGGGCGGTATGCACTTCTCGACAAAATCGGCAGCGGAGGTATGGCCGAAATCTACCGGGCCAAAACCTTCGGCGCCGCCGGATTCGAGAAGGAATACGCCATCAAACTCATCATTCCAAGCCTCGTCGACGACACCGAGTTCGTCGAGATGTTCATCAACGAGGCGAAGATCGTCGTCAATCTGTATCACGCCAACATCGTCCAGGTCTTCGACCTCGGCGAGATCGACGGCCAGTACTACATTGCCATGGAATATGTCCATGGCAAGGATCTGCTCGACATCCTGGCGCGGTGTGCGGAGCTGAACCTGAAGATTCCGCTCAACATGGTCCTGTTCGTGACCATGGAGATGCTCAAGGGGTTGAATTTCGCCCACACCGCCAAGGATCCGTACGGCGAGGATCTGAACATCATCCATCGGGACGTCAGCCCGTCGAACATCATGGTCAGCTACGCCGGCGACGTAAAAGTCGGCGATTTCGGGGTCGCCAAGGCCGCCGCCCACCGCAGCCTCACCGACAGCGACACGCTCAAGGGCAAGGTCGGCTACATGAGTCCCGAGCAGGTGATGGGCGAGGAGATCGACTGTCGCAGTGACATCTTCTCGGCGGGTATCGTGTTCTTCGAGGCATTGAGCATGAGCCGGCTGTTTATCGGCGACTCCGATCTCGACGTCATGCTCAAGGTGCGCGACGCCGAGATCGACCAGGCGATCGAGCGGATGAAGGCGCTGCCGAGCGGGCTCGAGCGGATCGTCCGCAGGGCTCTCGCCCGGGACCCCGAGGAGCGCTACCAGACGGCCACGGAGTTTTATCAGGCGCTGGTCGATTTTTGTTACCAGCACAGCATCAAGGTGACGGGCAACGACCTGTCGAACCTGATGCGGCGTCTGTTCGAAGAGGAGATCGAAGAGGAAAAATCGAGGCGCCGCGTCGAGACCAACGCCTCGCCGGCCGAGATCCTCGAGGACGAGCCGACGGGTCTGCACGAGGCGACCGGGAGTTCGGAGGCGGGCATCATCTCGAAGTCGAGTGCGGCGGAGGTCGGGGCGGCGGAGACCGAGCGCGACGATCGCGAGCCGGGCGAGCCGACGGCTGAGGAGCCGTCGTCGGCCGCCGAGCAGTCGCAAGACGACGGGGAGGCGACGCTCGACAAGACCGACGCCAACTACGAGTTCAGGTCGGCGGACGGCCAGGTCTACGGCCCGTTTACGCGGGAGGATCTCGTCGATCTCGTCGAAAACCGGATCTCGCATCCCGACGATCGTATCGCCGTCGACGGGGACGAGTGGCGGCCGGTTGCGGAGTTCGACGAGTTGGCGGAATTCGTCCCCGAATACTCGGACGGCGAGGAGGACACCCAGCGCAAAAAGATGCCGCCGGGGGCCCGCCGCCCCGACATCTCGAAGGGCGACGAAATCGAGGAATCGGCGCCGGCCCGGGAACTCGGCGAGCGGGACACCTCGCTGGCGAGCGACCGGGAGGCCGGCGAAGAGGAGTCGGCGCGGCGATCGGACACGGTCGCCGACCGGTCGCTCGAATCGTCGGTTCGGGCGATGGAGGAGCTGAGTGCCGCCTTTGCCGAAGAGGCGGCCGACGGAGGAGCGTCGTTCGAGCAGGCCCGCTCGGCGAGCTCTTCGAGCGGCGAATCCCTACAGGCACTCGAGACGACGCCCGAGGATGCGGACGTCGGCTCGATTACCGATCTCAAGGACAAGTACGCCAGCTACGAAGGGGATCTGGTCGAGACGCCGTTTCCGCGCCTGCTGGCCCGGCTGCACATCGGCGCGGGGACCGGTCGGCTGCACGTCCAGCGCGGCGAGGTCGACAAGTCGATCTACGTCCGGGAGGGGGAGCCGGTGCTGGTCGATTCGAGCAAAAAGGACGAGCTTTTTGGCTCGTTTCTGCTCTCGCGCGGGATCATCGAGCAGGAGCAGCTCGACCAGGCCCTCGCCCGGTTGCACGAGTGGGGCGGCCGGCTGGGCGACGCCCTGGTCGCCATCGGCGCCGTCCCGGCCCACGACATCTACGAGCTGCTCAGCGAACAGATGCGCCAGAAACTACTCGACGTCTTCACCTGGCGGGAGGGCTACTACGGCTACTACGAAAACCAGGAGCCGGAGACGAAGGGCTATCCGCTCGGGATCGACGCCCTGAAGATCATCGTCGAGGGCTGCCGCGAGCACGTCCCGTTCGGCCACCTCGTCGATCGGTACGACGACCGGATGCACGTGACGATCCGGGAGGTCGACTCGATGCCGTTCGATCTCGACCGGCTCGGTCTGAAAACGCGCGAGCTTCGCGTCCTCAACCTCATCTCCCCGAGCACCACCCTCTCGGAGCTGCTCGATACCTTCCCGTCGACCCAGAAAAGCCGGGTCTACCGGATCGTGTACCTTCTCCAGCAACTCGAGGTCATCGACTTCGACGACGTCGACCAGGACCCGCTGCCGGACGTCTGAGAACCCGACGGCCGGATACCGGCGGCGGCGTCACGGCTCGGCGCTCCCCCCGCTCCCGGCGTCGTCTGCGCTCTGGTCGGTCACTTCGGCGTCGGCCTCCGTCCCAGGCTCCTCGTCGTCGTCGGCCTCCGCGGGACGTTGTTCGACGGCTTCGTTGCCGATCGCGACCAGTTCCCCGGCCGTCGCGACCCCGATGTCGGTCAAGCCCCGGCTCAACGCCGCGGCCAGGCCTTCCGGAGACTGCTCCTCGAGCTGAACTTCGCGGCGCAGCGTATCGTCCCAGAGAAGCTCGCCGGTGTGGGCGTCGCGCATCCGGAGGTTGAGCGCGACTCGCCCGAGCCATTCGTCGTCGCTGACGTCGACTTCCTCGAGGGTGATGACCCGGCCGGTCAACACCACGTCGGCCCGGCTGTCGTAGCCGCCGACGACCGCCCGAAACGCCCCGGTAGCCCGATACACTTCGCGGAGGACGTCGCCGATCATCATCCCGGGGTTCGCCGCCCACCGGTGATAGTGATAGTAGTCGAATCGATAGTCGGTCGATCGGTACACGATCCGCTTTTCGTCGTAGGCCGATCCGGCCGAAAAGTCCTCGATGGCGAGCACCAGATCGCTCGCCGAAGCCTGCTTGTCCGGGGAGATCTGGTCGGTGATGACCTCGGGCTGGTAGTGATGGGTCGTCTTCGGGCTGCTACACGCCGAACACGCCACTACTGCGGCCGCCGATACGACGAAGGCGATCCACGGGATCGCTCCCGTGTGGCTCGAGCGTCGATTGTCCGTCCACCACGTCCTCATGGGAGATCTCGCTCCTTCGGTTCGTTTCCGAAGATCTGGATGTAGGGCTTTTCCTGGAAGGTTCGGCTCATGTCTTTGAGCGTCTCGGAGACCGACCGGAGATTCTGCATCGTCACGCGCAGCGAGTCCTTGTTCTGGCCGATCGTCTCGGACATCTGTTCGAGCAGGTGTTGGAGGCGCTTGAGGGCGACGGTCACGTTGTCGATCGCTTCGTCGGCGTCCATCTCCTCGATGCGCGACTGGACGAGGTCGTTCGTCTCACGCACTTCGGCGACCGCCTCGGGGACTTGCGCCTCTCGGGCGATCTGGTTGAGATCGTCGACCAGGCCGTCGACGTGATCGAGCGTCGAAGAGGCATTCTCGGAGGTCTGCTCGACGCTCGCCAGCGCCCGCTCGAGGGGCTGTTCGTTGGTCTCGATAAATTCGCGGGTCGACCGGGCGAGTTCCTCGATTTCGTTGGCCGCCTCGTTGAACTCGGTGATCGTCTTTTCGGTCTTGCGCAACGCGGAGTCGAACTTCTCGCGGTTTTCGGGGCGGGTGACGCTGAGCATGTTGTTGAGGAGTTTCTCGAATTTGATGCCGATCTCGGAGGCCCGCCCGGTCAACTCCTGGAGGGTGCTGGTCCCGGCCGGGATTTCGCCGCCCGGCTCGAGGCGTTCGGCATCTCCCGAGCCTCCCTTCAGTTCGATGAATTTCAGCCCCGTGATCCCCTGCATGTTCATGTAGGCGGTGGTATCCTTTTTAATCGGCGTGCCCGGCTGGACGCGCACGCGTACCTCGACCTGCTCGACGCTTTTGGGCGAGACGCGGATCGAGTCGACGTAGCCGACCCGGACCCCGCGTTGTTTGACCGGCGCCCCACTCTCGAGGCCGCTGACACTCTGGTTGAAGCGGATGATGTACGAGGCCCGCTCCTCCCAGACCTCCGAGCCGGTCAACACGGCCAGCGCCCCCGCCAGAAGACAGGCCGTCACCGTCAAAAATATCCCGAGTTTGACCTTTTCAGAACGTGTCGCCATGGAATCGTGGTGTCCGTTTGTACGCGCTCGTCGCCGTCTGCGATTGCTCGCTGCTACGAGGCTTCAAGTTCATTCAAGACCGAACCGCCTCGGCCGGCCTCCAGATACTCCGGCGGCTCGCGATGGAAAAACTCGCG
>CAZRLK010000227.1:0-7507 GCA_964600555.1 uncultured Bradymonadales bacterium | reverse complement strand
CTCGTCGCGGTCGTCGAGCCGGCTGACGCCGCCGGCGTGGTCGAAATGCAGGTCGGTGAGGATGACGTCGTCGATGTCCGTCGGCGCCAGGTCGTAGGCATCCAGGGCGGTCGTGAGCGCCGGGTCCTG
Source organism: uncultured Bradymonadales bacterium (assembly GCA_964600555.1). Lineage (GTDB taxonomy): Bacteria > Myxococcota_A > Bradymonadia > Bradymonadales > Bradymonadaceae > CAJXPB01. The sequence goes on along the minus strand of CAZRLK010000227.1, from coordinate 7,378 downwards.
GTCGTCGATCTTGTAGATCCCGCGCTCCTTGTCGCTCCACTTCGTGCCGATCCCGACGTCGACCAGCACGTTGCGATCGTCGTACTGGACGAGCAGACACCGGGTCGCCAGGTCGATGCGGTTGTTGTCGTCGGGCGGATTGGTGCGCGACCAGAGCGGCTGGGGGATGATGCCGAACATGGCGCCGCCGTCGAGGCCGAACATCGCTTCGACGAGCGGCGAGATCGAGACCGGGCGATCGGCGTCAGTCATGGCGTGCTCCTCGGGCTGATTCGGGCGGATCGGTGCGGAGACGTAATAGCTTCTGGCCGGCCGATTCTCAACCCGTCGCTCCCCTCAAAACCCGAAAATACAGGGTGGGTGGCACCGTGTATTTTCGCGAAATGCAGAGTGGGTGGCACCGTGTATTCGGGTGGCAGGATCGGTCAAAAATCGACCCGCACGCCCACCTGTCCAAGGTGTCGGTCGCCGAGCGGCGGAGTCAGGTACGGGCGCACCGTCGCCGACGGCGTCTCCTCGTCGGGACGCTTCGCCGAGAGGCGATAGCCGAGCACCCCGCCGATCGTCGAGGTGACGGGCACGGCGAAAAGCCCCACCAGCGGCGCCACGCCGCTGATCGGACGGTCGTTGACCCGCGCGATGAAGCCATCGACCGCCAGGGGGACGAGGATCCCGCCCGCGCCCCCCAGCAGCGAGCCCTCGATCGCTTTGGTCACCTCGCCATTTCCGCCGGTCCAGTTGCCCCCGAGCCCGGCGCCGACCCCGGCGAACACGGTCCCGGAAATCCAGCCGACGGCCAGACCGACCGCCCCGAGCGCATACACCCCTCGGCCCTGCGGCGGACCGGTGAGAAGACGCAGTCCGAGCGCCGTCACCGTGCCCGTCGCTCCCCCGCCGACGACGAACCCCGCCAATCCAACGCCCGATTCGGCAAAGATCGACCCGCGAGGAACCGACGCACGCTCGCCGTCCGACTCGCTCTCCTCTCCCTTCGATTCCGTCTTCGATTCGCCTCCGACCCCCTCCCCGCCGCCGGGTTCGCCGAGCGTCGCCACGGGAACAGAACCGACCAGCAGAGCGACCGCGACGAAGACGGCGCCCGGAGACCCGAACTGACGCATCGAGAGCATGGCGAAACCCCTGTCTACCGCAAACTTCGGCCGGAGCACCGGCGCCCCAACGGCTCAACCGCTCACCCGCTTCTTCCCGTACTCCCCCCCGTCGATCTCGATCTCGAGCACGGGCTCGTACGGCTCATCGCTGTCGGGAAACTCGAATCGGTAAAGCGTCGCGTGCCCGGCCGCACCGTCGCGCACCGAGACGACCAGGTAGTCGACGCCGGGATGCGCCTCCTCGTACGGCTCGTCGTCCTCGCGGGGCATCGTCGCCGCCGCGACGTCCTCGTCGCTGAAGTAATCGCCCAGGTCGGCGTGGCTGTGAAAGACGACCCGGACCTCCTCGCCGCGCTCCTCGGCGTCCATGAACTCCATCGGGTCGATGACGTAAAACTCCTCGGCGGTCCGCGGAAACTGCTCGGGGTCCATCTCGTGGTACTGATCGGCCAGATTCTCGCACTCGCGCACCCGGTACCCGCCGTCGGACTCCTCGAGCACCAGTCCGCACCCCTCCTCGGGATACGCCTGCTCGACCCACCCGGTGATCGCGTCGAGAATGTCGTCGGTCCAGATGTGAGTCATACGTCCTCCAGCAGCTGAACGGCCTAGCTGCCTGGCCGCCTACCTGCTTAGCTGCCGCATTATTCGTCGTCCATATACCGATCCGCGTGGTCGGTGACGATCGTCACCACCACACCTTCGTCGAGCTGCTCGGCAACCGCGATCGCCTCGGCGACGTTCGCCCCCGACGAATACCCGGCCGCAATCCCCTCCTCGTCGGCGAGCCGCTCGGCCATCTCCCAGCCGGCCTCGGTCGTGACGAACCGGACCTCGTCGAGTCGGCTCTCGTCGTAAAACTCCGGCTCGATGGCCGTCGGCATGTGCTTGAGGCCCTCGAGCCCGTGGAACCCGTCGTCGGGTTGGACGCCAACGATCTCGACGTCCGGATTCTCGGCCCGCAGTCCCTTCGCCGTCCCCATGATCGTCCCGGAGGTTCCGGTTCCGACGACGAAATGCGTGACCCGCCCCCCGGTCTGCCGCCAGATCTCGGGGGCGGTCGTCAGCTCGTGAGCCCGCGGGTTCGAGAGATTCCCGTACTGGTTGGCGTAAAAATACCGGTCCTCGTCGTCGCCCTCGACCATCTTGCGGACCTTCCGGATCGCCCCGTCGCTGCTCTCCATCGGATCCGAGAAGACGATCTCGGCGCCGAACGTCCGGACAATGTGCTTGCGCGCCGAGGAGACGTTCTCGGGCATCACCAGCGCGACGTCGACGCCGACCGCGGCGCCGATCATCGCGTAGGCGACGCCGGTGTTGCCGCTGGTCGAATCGATCAGCGTCTGCCCGTCGCCCAATTCGCCGACCTCGAGGGCGTCGACGATGATCTGGCGCGCCGGCCGGTCCTTGACCGACCCGCCGGGATTCATGACCTCGAGCTTGGCGTACACCTCCACCCCGTCGCCCAGATGCGAGGTGACGTTTTGCAGCCGCACCAGGGGCGTCCCGCCGACCATCTCCAGCAGAGACTCGCGCAGCGGCGGGCAGCGCCCCTCGCGAGGTTCGTCCATCGACTGAGCGCGGGGAGCCACGGTCAACCTCCCGCGATCGCCGGGACGATCGAGACCTGATCGCCTTCGTCGACTTCCGTCTCCAGCTCGTCCTGAAATCGGATGTCGCGATCGTTGGCGAAGACGTTGACGAACCGGCGGACGTCGCCGTCGTCGGTGAAGATTTTCTCGCGCAGATCCGGGTGCGCCTCGGCCAGGTTGTGCAGGACCTCCCCGGCCGTCGATCCGTCGACTTCGACGACCTCCTGGCCGTCGGTGTGTTTGCGAAGCGGGGTCGGGATGCGAACTTCGACGCTCATGATCGTCTCCTGATCGGGAGTCGAGATTCGGGGATGAGACTCGAACGATGGTCCGTCATCTATTCACCTGCCGTGCGATCGAGATCGGGGAACGAACTCTCCTCCCAGCCGAGATACCGCTGGCCGGCGTCCGGGTTGAGGGCGACGACCGCGGAGTCGGGATCGAGGCGTTCGCGCAGGTCGAGCCCGACGCGAATGGCGGCGGCGCCCTTTGGGCCGACCAGCAGCCCGGTCTCGGCCGCGAGTCGGTCGCGCACCTGCCAGGCCTCAGCGAGGGAGACGTCCCGGAGGATGTTCTGGTTGTCGTCGGCGAGCGCCGGGAACTCCCGATCGCTCAGCACCGCGCCGCCGACCAGCATCTCCGGGTGCGTCTCGCGCAACTCGCCGGCGACCTGCCGGTACGCCCCGCCGGTCGTCACCGAGGTGATGAACGCCCCGACCGGCCGGCCCCCGAGCGACTCGAGAATCTCGTCGGCGACCACGGCGTACGCATCGCGGACCGCCTCCCGGCGGTACCCGTTGACGAACATCCGATCGGCGGAGTGCCTGGCCCACTCGGCGGCATACTCGACGGCCTCTCCCCAGCCGACTCCCCCTTCGAGCCACTCGATCTCGGCGCCGTACTTTTCGACCAGCGGCAGCAACCGACGACTGGCGTCCTCCGGCGCGAAGACCTTCAGTCGCACACCCAGGCGCCGCGCCAGAAAGGCCCCCGCCACCGAACAATCGTCGATCCCGGCCATCGAGACCACGTCGCCCCGGACCAGTTGTCCGGCGTCGAAGGCACGCCGCAAGATCTCGGCCAGGTACCGGTCGCGGATGCTCCCGGTCGGATTCATGCTCTCCATCTTGACGTACACCGCCGGGCCCGGGTCGGTGAATCCCTCGAGATGCAACAGCGGCGTCGCCCCGATCAGCTCGTCCATGCGCTCGACGCAGACCAGATCGTCGGCTCGCTCGTCCGTCTGCTTCGATGAGGTCGATTCCTCGCTCAACGGCACGCTCCCTGGCCGGATCGTTGGCACGGTGGTCATCCGAATCCTCGGTCGGCTCGATTGTTACCAACTCGCCGCCGGTTTCAACAGTCGCGCGAGTGACGTCCGTCGCCAACGGGCGACAAACGCGGTAATCCCTACCAATTTACTTAGGTATCGGTCAAGCCCGGCGCTTCATTCCCGCTCCCGGCAGTCCGGGGAAAACGACGGCACACCGCAAAGCACCCGCCGGGCACAAGAACGCAAAGCACGCGAAGGCGTCCTCGGGCTCTCGACGATCGGGGATCAGGTACGCCAAGCTCGCCAAGGCGCCAAGCTCGCCAAGGCGATCTCGGACCCGCGACAGAACTCGCTCAATCGAGGCACCGGCCGGTGCCGTCGGGTGCGGGAGGTGCGCCGGGTTGTTGTTGGCGTTGTTCTTGGCGTCTTGGCGTCTTGGCGCCTTGGCGAACCCGACACGGAACGCCGGCCCCCTGCTCCCACAGAGTTGAATTGAACCCCTTCCACGGAGGCTCGGCGGAAACCCGCAATTTGGGATTACGCGCTGGACAAACCGCCCGCGCACTGGCAATCTTCACTGAACATTTATATCCGTGGCCGGGAGATTCGACGACCGTCACCGACTCCGAGACATGTCCGAATCCGACGAACAACCAGACCCCTCCGAGCAGCCCGCCGATTCCGCCGAGGCCTCCGATCGTGCGTCCCCCCGGGAGCGCGGGCCCGATGCGGCGCTGCACGAGGCGTTGACCGACTTCAAAAACGACCTCCAGGAGCGCGTCCGGGATCTGCTCCGGGCGAAGAAAGCGAGCGAGCAGCTGTGTCGCGAGGGGGCGCTGGAGAATCTCGAGCTGGTCCGCAAATACGCCGACTGGCTGCGCGAGGCGGATCTGCGCCCGATCGAGATGGACGAGCGCCGCGAGAAGGCCGTCTCGTCGCTGGATCAGTTCGTCCACCGCCGCCGCCAGAAGCGGCGCATGCAGTTCATGCAGGCGCTGCAGAGCCGTGCGGACAAGGAGGACCTCGAGATCGAGAAACTCTCGGACTCGCCGCTGACCTTTCATCTCGATCCGTTGACCGTCGAGGCCGACTTCGAGGTTGGCCACGCACGGCTGAAGTATGCCCGCGAGCAGGTCGCCGAGACGGACCTCGAGCCGGCGGAGGTGATGGAGGCACGCCGCGAATTCCTCGACGAGCTGGCCGAACGCACCGACGGCGCCGAGGCGTTCTTCGACCGCCTGCACGCCGCCTACCGGCTCGCCCTCGACACCCGGGACGGTGCCCCCGGCGATCGCGTCGACCTGGTCGATCTGCTCGCGCCGCTGGCGCTGTTGAGCGCCGCCCCCGAGGCGTGGCGTCATCCCGGCCTCGAGGACATCGAGCCGTACCCCCGCCATCTGCTCGCTTACCAGATCGCCCGGCTGCGCCACGAGGGGCTTTTGACCCACGGGGGCCGGCGCATCGACCTCGGGACGGCGACCGGCGGGAGTACGCGCAACAAAGACGACGTGCTGTTCGTCCCGTCGGGCAGTAGCGACGGCCAGTACTATCTGTCGCTTCGGTTCACCGACGACACCTGATCTTCTCGACTTGCAGCGAGCACCGATGCCCGACACCCAGACGCCCGACGCCCCGTCCCCCGATCTCGAGCTCTCCTCGCGCGTCGCCCGCCACATCGTCCAGCGGCTCGGCGAGGGGGGTCAGCCGCCCGAATACGGCGTGCGCCACATCAACGTCGGCAACGAGACCTACCTGCGCGTGCTGGAGCACGAGTACTTCGAGCACCAGCTCAAGTCCGGCGCGAGTTTCAAGCTCGTCCAGGGCTATTTCGGCGGCGGCAAGACACATTTTTTATATTGCGTGCGCGAGCTCGCATGGGACCGCGGCTTCGCAACGGCGGTCGTCGAGTTGTCGCCGGCGGAATGCCCGTACGACGACAGTTTCAAGGTCTACCGGGCGGTCGCCCGCCGCATCTCGCGCAAGCCGGTCGACCCGCTCGCCGGCCCGAACTACGGCCTGCCGGATCTGTTGCGCAACCTGGTCGACGACAAGATCGAGCGTCTGCTCGACGACCCGGATTCCGGAGTCGACGACGACGAGCAGGCCCGCGAGTCGGTCGACCAGTGGCTGTCGCGGACCGTCGCCCGGACCTCGTGCGAGAGCCACTCGTATCGCAGCGCCGTCGTCAACTTCTGCAAACACTATCTGCAGGGCAACTTCGAGGCCGAACAAAAGATCGAGGCGTGGCTGCTCGGCGAGCCGATTCCCAAACGCGAGGTGCGGGATTTCGGCATCTATGAGCAGCTCGACAAGTCCAACGGCTTCACGATGCTGCGGTGTCTCACCCAGATGGTCGTCGGGCTCGGCCTGCCGGGCACGGTGTTGCTGTTCGACGAGGTCGACCGCAACCTCTCGGTCAGCGCCCAGCGCAGCCAGGTGATCGGGGACAACCTCCGACAGGTCATCGACCTGTGCGGCCGCCACCAGCTCCCGAACACGCTGTTCATGTACGCCGTGCCGCCGGAGTTTCTGCGCAACATCGTCCCCGACTACCCGGCCCTGTACCAGCGGCTGCGCAGTCCGGTGTCGCTGAGCGTCAAAAGCCCCCAGGCAGTGCTGATCGACCTCGAGGAGCTGGACCTGGAGCCGGTCGAGCTTCTGACCGAGATCGGCAAGCGCATCCTGGAGGTCTTCGAGGTCGCCCGCGACTGCGAGTTCGACCGCGACCCGCAACACGCCAACGCCCGGTCGCTGGCGAGTGCCTGCGTCAACAGCTATTTCGAGGTCAACCACCGGCGGCTGTTCGTCAAGACCTGGGTCGACTTCCTGTACCACCAGCTCGTCGACGGCGAGATGCGCCTCGACGAGGAGGCCGCCTCGGACCTGGTCGTCGAGGGCTACGAGGGGCTGGAGGGCGAACAACTCGACGACGACTTCGCGGATTTTTAGACGGTGCACGAATCCCCGATCGAGCCACCCCCGCGTTCATCGGAGCGGTCCATGGGCCGCCCCGTCGTAAGACTTTTCATTCCGCTCAGAGGCCCCGCCCGTGGGCGGGGTTGAGCGTCGAGCCACCATCGACCTTCACTGTACGCAACGCAGAGATCGTGCCCGAAAAGGTCTTCCATCCAGAACACGGCCCGGGAGAGGTCGTCACCTACCGGCGAGGCGGCCGCGTCGCGATCGTCGATTTCGAGTCGCGTCCGATGCCGACCCACGTGCCGGTGCGGGAGGTTGAACGCCGTGAGACCGCCGACGGCGACGAGATGGCGGGGGTCGACCGGGCCGAGGATCTGCTCGAGGCGGGCCCGACCTTCGAGGGCGGCCGCAAGGAGACCGAGTCGGCGCGGGTGCTGGAGGCGATGCGGCTCGGCGTCGTCCCCTCCTCGAGCCTCGATGTC
>CAZRLK010000226.1:0-7597 GCA_964600555.1 uncultured Bradymonadales bacterium | reverse complement strand
ACTGCGCGCCGGCCGCGGCGCCCCCGGGCGGCTTCGCCGCCGGCCGGTGCCGTCGTTGTGGGGGGGCGCGTCGGGGGCGGGGGACTTGGCCTCCCGGCGGCCTGGCGAAGGGGGCCTCGGGCTCTCGGCGGTCCGCGAACGCTCCGGGACGCCTCCAGAGATCCGATGGGTGGGACGGCAGCTTGCCACGACCCGGCGACTGGATTATCTACGGCTGCCAACATTTCATCTTTGTTCGGAAGGTTGTTGGATCGAGTACGTGACTGATGCTGGGAGGACGATGATGTTCGAAGGGATACGCGCCTGGATGTTCGGCAGCTTACTGATCCTCGGGCTCGCGGCCGTCGGCTGCGGGGGCGACGAGGAGCCGCCGCCCGAGGGGTCGGTCGAGGGGACGGTCGCCCTCGAGGGGGCCGACCAGGCGGGTGGCGTCGAGGTGACGCTGCCGGGGGCGGAGCAATCCACCGAGACGGCCGACGACGGCGCCTTCCGCTTCGACGGCCTCTCGCCGGGGACGCTCGAGGTGCGCCTCGAGCGGCGCGAGTACGTGCCGACGACCCGCGAGGTCGAAGTCGTCGACGGCGAGCCCGCGACCCTCGAGGTGACCCTCGAGCAGGTCAACGAACCTCCCCGCATCGCCGGCGTCACCGTCGATCCCTCCAAGCTCGAACCCGGCGCGAGCGCCGACATCGAGGTGACCGCCACCGACCCGAACCCCGACGAGCTCACCTACACCTACGAGGTCTCGGGCGACTTTGCGATCGAGTCGACCGACGGTGCGACCGCCGTGCTGGCGGCCCCCGATGTCTTCGACGCGCAGGACATCCTGAACGTGCAGGTCGAGGATGAAGATGGCGTCGTCGACACCACCCAGGTGCCGGTCGCGACGATCGACAACCGCCCGCCGTTGATCACGGGCATGAGCGCCTCGCCGTCGACGCTGCAGCCGGCGGGGACGGCGACCCTGACGGCCGGCGCCAGCGACCCGGAGGGCGACGAGCTGACCTACGCGTGGACCGCTCCCGACGGCTGGACGCTGGCGAGTGACGATGCCGCGAGCGTCGAGGTGACCGCCCCGGATGCGTACGGTGCGACCGGCGTCTTCGAGGTCGAGGTCACCGACGAGCGCGGCCGCTCGACGAGCGCCACGCTGCCGTTGACGACCGTCGCCAACCAGGGCCCCCGGATTACGAGTATCGGCGCGGCGCCGCGTCCGGTCGAACGGGCCGGCACGGTCGAGCTGCACACCTCCGCCAGCGACCCGACGGGCGACGCGCTGACCTACGAGTGGACGGCTCCCGACGGGTGGACCCTCTCGGATGCGACGGCCGCCGAGCCGACGCTGACCGCCCCCGACGCGGCCGGCGAGTCGGCGAACATCGAGTTGACGGTCACCGACGCCGAGGGCCTGGAGGCGACCGCCTCGGTCCGCGTCTCGACGGCGCCGAACCGCAAGCCCGTCCTCAGCGGGGTCTCCGCCGGGGCGACCACCCTCACCCCCGAGGGGTCGACCGAGGTGTCGGCCAGCGCCGACGACCCGAACGGCGATGCGCTCGACTACAGTTGGTCGGTCGCCAACGGCGACTGGAGTTTCTCGGGCAGCGGCGAGTCGATCACCCTGACCGCCCCGGACGCGACCGCCAGCTCGACGAAGGTCACGGTGGTCGTCGCGGACGATGCCGGCGGCGAGACGACAGGCAGCGTGGTGGTGACCACGGGGCCGAACGAACGGCCCGCCATCTCGAGTCTGTACGCCATCGACAACCCGGTCGCCCGCGGGGGCTCGACCGACGTCACCGTCCAGGCCGACGATCCGAATGACGACGATCTGAGCTACACCTGGTCGCTCGACGACGCCGACTGGAGCAAATCCGGCAGCGGCGAGACCGTCACCCTCGACGCCCCCGACGAGCCGACCAGCTCGGTGCTCGTGACCGTCGACGTCGAGGATGCCCAGGGGGCGGTCCGGTCGGCATCGACCCAGGTGAGCACCGTCTCGAACAAAGCCCCCCAGATCACGACCGTTCCGAGCTCGACCTCGACGGCGGCCGGCCGCGGCTCGACACACGTCTACGAAGCGCGGGCGAGCGACCCGGACGACTCGAATCTGACCTGGAGCGTCTCGACGACCCCCTCCAGTTCGGCCGAGGTCGACGCCGGAGAGATGACCTGGGAGCCGAGCCGCACGGCCCAGAATACCGACCATACCGTCCATCTGTCGGTCACCGACGGGACCGATACCGTCACCCAGACATACACCGTCTCGGTCCGGTCGTTCACGATGCAGATTTCCGACGACTTCGAGGCCGGCAACCCCTACAGCGACACCTCCGGCCGAGTCGGCGCGATCGGCGACTTCGACGGCGACGGCCTCGACGACATGGTCGCCGAGACTCGCTACCGGGATACCCTCGCGCACGCCCTCAGCAGCGACGATTACTCCGAGGACGGGGTGACGTGGCCGCAGGGGCAGTCGTCGTTCGATACCTGCCAGTTCAACGGCGCGGGCGATCTCGACGGGGACGGCGACCTCGATGTCGTGACGGCCTGTGACGAGGATGGCTTGGGCAACGCCGACCTGCGGCTGGCGACCTGGTTCAACGACATCGACCAGTCGACCCAGCAGGGTAGCTTCTCGGCGGGGGACGTCCTCAGCTCGGGCCAGGCGGTCGCGGTCGCCGACCTGGTCGTCGCCGATCTCGACGGAAACGACGGCGCGGACGCGATCGTCGCCGATGACGACGGGACGCTTCGGGTCGCCGACAACGACGGCTCCGGGGCGCTGAGCTTCGACCAGACCGTCTCGCCGGGTCAGCCGGCGGCCGCCGCCTCGGGCTACGAGATCCGCAAGCTGCTGCTCGAGGACTTCGACGGCGACGGCGACGACGAATTGCTGGCCTTCGAGGGCTACGACGATAGCAGCGGCGAGACTGAGGCCCAGCTCGCCATCTACACCATCGACGCCGGTGGCACTCTGCAGTCGACCCGCCAGGCGACCACCGCCCTGGACGGCAATCCCTCGACAGTGACCGCCGGGGACCTCGATGACGACGGTGACCCGGATGTCGCCGTCAAAACGACGACCGATCCGACGAAAGTGGCGAGCTACCTGAACGACGGGTCCGGCAGCTTTACCAAACAGGATACGCTGACCCACGAGGATCTCGGTGCCGACGCCGACGAGCTCGCGGCGACGATGGCGCAGGTCGACGACGACGGTAACCTGGATGTCGTGGTCGTCGAGGATTTCTACAACATGCGCGTCGTCTTCGGCGACGGTTCGGGCAACCTGACGGCCTCCGAGAGGATCGGCGGCCGCGCCAGTGCGCTATTTACCGGCAACTACAACGACGACGGCCGCGACGACATCTTCGTCTGGCACGACGGGGGGTTCGAGGTGCTGTACTGAGCGGGGCTCCGGCGCCCGGCGTCGCGCACGGAGGCCGTCGGGTGGCCGCGAAGCGGGGCGCGCCGCTACGCTTGTGGCGGCAGGTGTGTATCCTGACGTCTCGCGGACGAACGAGTGTTGGATAGTTGGCCGACGAGAGCGAGATGAGTGGTGAGACGTTGAGTTTTCCCCCGGATTTCCTCTGGGGGGCGGCGACTTCGGCGCATCAGGTCGAGGGGGACAATCGCAACACCGACTGGTGGGCGTGGGAGACCGACCCGGACCCGGAGTATGCGCTGGCCGAGCCGTCGGGGATCGCCTGCGATCACTTCGAGCGCTACGAGGAGGACATCGCGCTGCTGGCGGATCTCGGGCTCGACACCTATCGGTTTTCGGTCGAGTGGGCGCGCATCGAACCCGAGCGCGGGGAGTTCGACGAGGCGATGCTCGAGCACTACGCGCAGGTGGTCGAGGCGTGTCGCGCCCACGGGGTGGTGCCGGTCGTGACGCTGCAGCATTTCACGCTGCCGGTCTGGGTGGCCGAGGCGGGCGGGTGGCTCGCCGACGAGATGCCGGATCTGTTCGCGCGCTACGCCGGGCGGGTCGTCGAGCGGATCGGCGAGCGAGTGCCGTATGTCTGCACGATCAACGAGCCGGGGATCATGCTCACGCGCAGCTACCTGGGGTCGTTTCCGACGCCGCCGTTCGTCCGGGATCTCGGGACGTTCGACGAGGCGGCGGCGACGCTCAACGCCACCCACGCCCGGGCCCGGGAGGTCGTCCGGGAGCTGGCTCCCGACACGAAGGTCGGGATGACGCACGGCCTGCAGGACTGGCGGCCGGGGGAGGGGTGCGAGGCGATCGCGGCGTTTCTGCGCGAGGTCCACGAGGATCGGTTCTTCGCGGAGGTCGGCGGGGACGATTTCATCGGCGTGCAGACGTATGCGACGGTGCCGGTCGAGATGCCGTGGCCGGTCGGCCGGGTGGCCGGGGCGATGCTCGAGAGCCGGTGGCTGACCGAAACGCTGATCTTGCCGGCGCTGCGCTGGCGGGCGAGGGCGCTGGAGGCGAAGGGCGAGGATCGGGAGGACGGGGAGCGGCGCACGCAGATGGGGTATCTGTGGGCGCCGCAGGCGGTCGAGCGGACGGCGCGGCGGGTGGCGGAGTTGTTTCCGGGCAAGGAGATTCTGATCACCGAGCACGGGGTCAGCACCGAGGACGACGACGAGCGCATCGAGTACATCGAGGAGGGGCTGCGGGCCGTGCATCGGATGCTCGACGACGGGCTGCCGATCTCGGGGTACATCCACTGGTCGTTGCTGGACAACTGGGAGTGGTGGGACGGGTACCGGCCGAAATTCGGGCTGGTGGAGGTCGACCGGGAAACGATGGAGCGGCGGGTCAAGCCGTCGGCGCGGTGGTACGGCGGGGTGGCGGAGCGGGGCGAGGTGGAGATCGAGTGATGGGGTGGGGTGGGGGAATCGACCCGCGTCCCCCCGGCCTCCGGCTCCCGATGGTCGCCTGCGACCGGGGCTACGATAGAACTCGTAAAACGGCGTATACCCCCCCGGCCTCCGGCTCCCGTAGGTCGCCTGCGACCGGGGCTACGATCGGTGCCTCCGGCTCCCGATGGTCGCCTGCGACCGGGGCTACGATAGAACTCGTAAAACGGCGTATACCCCCCCGGCCTCCGGCTCCCGTAGGTCGCCTGCGACCGGGGCTACGAGGGATTCCTCCGGCTCCCGTTGGTCGCCTGCGATTGGGGCTACGAGGACGGGGGAGAAAATGGCTTACATCCCCGATCGTTCAGAGAACCTCGCGCAGGAAGTGCCCGGTGTGCGAGTCCTCGCAGGCGGCGACCTCCTCGGGGGTACCGGCGGCGACCAGCCGGCCGCCGGCCTCGCCGCCCTCGGGGCCGAGGTCGATGACGTGGTCGGCGCATTTGACGATGTCGAGGTTGTGCTCGATGACGACCACCGTGTTGCCGCCCTCGACAAGCTGGTCGATCACCCCGAGCAGGTTCTGGATGTCGTCGAAGTGCAGGCCGGTCGTCGGCTCGTCGAGGATGTACAGCGTCTCGCCGGTCGCGACCTTCGCCAGCTCGCGCGAGAGTTTCACCCGCTGCGCCTCCCCGCCCGACAGCGTGTGCGAGGGCTGGCCGAGGCGGACGTAATCGAGGCCGACGTCGAGCAGGGTCTGCAGGATGCGCCGGATTTTCGGGTGCTGGCCCAGAAGCTCGATCGCCTCGCCGACGGTCATCTCCAGGACGTCGGCGATCGAGTGGCCGCGGTAGTTCACCCGCAGCGTCGTCTCGTCGTAGCGTCGGCCGAGGCACGTCTCGCAGGTGACGTACACGTCGGCCAGAAAGTCCATCTCGATCTGCTGGACGCCGCGCCCGTCGCAGTCCGGACACCGGCCGCCGTCGGTGTTGAAGCTGAACCGCCCCTTGTCGAAGCCGTACATCTTGGAGGTCGGAAGCTCGGCGAACAGCTCGCGGACGTGATCGAAGACCTTCGTGTAGGTGGCGGCGGTGCTTCTCGGGGTGCGCCCGATGGGCGACTGATCGATCTCGATGACCTTGTCGAACAGGTCGAGCCCCTCGATGGCGTCGTGGGGGCCGACCGAGCGGTGCTTGTAGTAGACGTGGCGGGCGACGGCCGGGTACATCGTCTCGTTGACCAGGCTCGATTTGCCCGCTCCCGAGACGCCGGTCACGCAGGTGAACGTGCCGGTCGGGAACGAGACGTCGATATCCTTCAGGTTGTTCGCCCGTGCGCCGCGGATCACCAGCTCGTCGCCGTCGCCCTCGCGCCGCTGGTCGGGGACCTCGATCTGGCGGCGGCCAGCGAGGTAGGCGCCGGTCGTCGAGCGCGGCTCGTCGGCGAGGTCGTCGACGGTGCCGGTGGCGACGATCTCGCCGCCGGCGGCGCCGGCAGCCGGTCCGAAGTCGACCAGGTGGTCGGCGTGGTGCATCGTCTCCGGGTCGTGCTCGACGACGATGACGGTGTTGCCGTCGTCGCGCAGCCGCTCGAGCGTCTCCAGCACCAGGGCGTTGTCGCGGTGGTGCAGCCCGATGCTCGGCTCGTCGAGCACGTACAACACCCCCGCCAGGTCGCTGCCGAGCTGGCTCGCCAGCCTCACCCGCTGGCTCTCCCCGCCCGACAGCGTCGTCGCCGCCCGGTTCAACGACAGGTAATCGAGCCCGACGTCGCCGAGAAACGCCAGTCTGCTGCGGATCTCGGAGAGCAGGTCGCGCCCGATGCGCTCCTCGAGTCCCTCCAGCTCGACCTGCTCGAAAAAGGCGACCGCCTCGCCGATCTCGGCGCCGCAGACTTCGGCGATCGAGCGGTCGCGAAAGCGGACCGAGCGGCTCTCCGGGCGCAGCCGGGCGCCGTCGCAGTCGGGGCAGGTGCGGTCGGTGATGAACTCCTCGAAGAACTTCCGGACGCTGCGCTTGCGCGCCGTCTGTTTGGCCCGCTCGACGAACGCGGCGATGCCGGCGAAATCGGCCCCGTCGTCGCCGCGGCAGATGCGGCGGCGGGTCTCGGCGTCGAGCTCCGCCCAGGGCGTCTCGAGGTCGATCCCTTCGGCGTCGGCGTAGCTCGAGAGCGCCTCCCAGGCTCCCGCGACCTGCTCGGCGTATTTGAACTCGTCGTGGTCCGGGTCGGCCGGGTCGGGGCCGATCGCCTCGATCGCGCCGTCGGCCAGCGACTTGTCGTCGTCGACGACGAACAGCGCCGGCTCGACCTGGGGCGTCTTGCCGATGCCGCGGCACGTCGAGCACTGGCCGACCGGGCTGTTGAACGAGAAGCTCTGGTGGGTCAGCTCGGGGAAGGCGATGTTGCAGTGCGTGCAGGCGAGCTCCGTGCTGTACAGTTTCTCGCGGTCGGCGTCGCCGTCGCGCTCGGGGACGTCGACGATGCACCGCCCCTCGCCGACGTCGAGCGCCAGCTCGATGCTCTCGCGCACCCGGGAGTGGTTGTCGGCCCGGGCGACCAGCCGGTCGACGACGACGTCGATGTCGTGGCGTTTCTGCAGCTCGAGCTTGTCGAGATTCTCGAGCAGGGCGATCTCGCCGTCGATCCGGGCCCGCACGAAGCCCCCGTCGCGCAGGTCCTCGAACAGGTCGCGGTACTCGCCCTTGCGGTTGCGCACGATCGGCGCCAGCACGCGGAATTTCGTCCCCTCCTCGAGCTCGAGGACCTGCTC
>CAZRLK010000225.1:0-7607 GCA_964600555.1 uncultured Bradymonadales bacterium | reverse complement strand
CCGCAGACCGGACACTCTCCGTCGCCTTCGTCCGGCTGCGCCCAGTGGACCTCGTCCATCGGACAATACCAGGCCCCCTCGGGGATTCGCTCCCTGTCGACCGGCGGGTCGAACTCCTCGCCCTCTTCGGGCACCTCGACCGGCTCGGGATCGAGCTTCTGGGAGGCGGGCAACCCGGTCATCATCGACGGCTCGCCCTGGACCTGCAGCTCGGCGTCGAGCTGGAAGGCGCCGTTGACCGCCACCTCGTCGCCCTCCTCGAGCCCCCGGCGGACGACCCGGCGATCGCCCGCCTTCGGCCCCAGCTCGACCTCCCGGGGCACGAAGGCCGGCTGCTCGAGCGACCGGTCGTACCGGTAGACCACCGAGCGCGGCCCGGTCCACAACACCGCCGATTCCGGCACCGAGACCGGCGGCGGCTCCTGGTCGATGCTCGCTTCGATCGTCGCCCGGATGTCACTTCCCGGCGGCAGGTTCCCCTCGGCGTTCGAGGCGACCACCCGGGCCCGCGCCGTGCCGTTTTTCGGGTCGACGACCGGGTCGATGAACTCGACGCGCCCCTCGCGCTCGAAGTCGGGGCGGTTCGGCATCTCGAGCGTCACCGGCGTCCCCTCCTCGACAAACGGCAGGTCGCCCTCGTAAATCTCGAGCTGCACCCAGACCGTATCCAGCCCCTGCAGCGAGGCGATCGCATCGCCGACGTCCACCCAGTCCCCCTCGAAGGCGTGGCGCTTGCGGACCGTCCCGCCGGTATCCGCGTAGATGTCGACCACCTCGCGCGCCTCGCCGTCCTCGACGATGGCATCGATCTGGGAGGGCTTCAGGCCGAGCGCCCGGAGTCGCCGCCGCGCCGCCTGCACCGCCGAGTTGGCGGCCCGTTTGCGCGCCGAGCTTCGGGCGCTCTCTTCGGTCTCCCCGGCGTTGCGGATCGCCTGCAGAAGCTCCTTTTGCACCGACTCCAGTTTCGGGCTGTACAGCCGGGCGATGCGCTGGCCCTTGGCGATGCGCTGGCCTTTCGCCCGGATGTCGAGATGCTCGATCCGCCCCCGGACCCACGAGGTGAGATCCGTCTCGGCCTCCTCCGCCGGCTCGACCCGCCCGTACGTCCGAATCTCGCGAGCGAGCGACTGACGTTTCGCCTCGACCGTCCGGACCTTCGCCACCTCCAGCGCCCGGTCCGACAGCTCGAGGTGCGGAATATCCGGGCCCTCCGAGTCGCCCGACGCCTCGCCGACCGGCACCAGGTCCATCCCGCAGATCGGACAGGTATCGTCCGGGTCGTCGGAGCGGACGTCGGGGTGCATCGGACAGGTGTATTGCTGCGACTCCGACGACTCCTCGGCCGACGCGCCGGCGGCCCCCTCCCCGCCGCCCGTGCCGCCGCTCCAGCGTCCGATCCCGAAGGCGACCAGCGCCAGAGCGGCAATCAGCGCGATGGAGCCGGCGTGGTTCGACAGCCACGCCGTCGCCGAGTTGGCCTCCGACGATTCACCCGCGGCGGCCTCGCTCGAGTCCTCGCGTTCGTGCTCGTTACTCACGTGCTCGTTACTCATGAGTCTCTCTCTCGTCTCTCAGTTGGCGAATCTCGATCTCCGGGGTCCGGCGGTCGGGAAAGGCGTCGAACGCCCCGCCGGTCAGCCGCTCGAGGCGGGCGCGTTCGGTGGCGATGGTGGCACGGAATTCGACCAGGTTCGTCTCCAGGTCGAGCTCCTGCTCGAAGGACAGCAGGTAGTCGGTGACCGTCCGCTCGCCGGTCTCGATGTTGTCGAGCATGTGTTCGGTCGCGTCGCCGGCGAGCGGGAGCAGTTCCTCGCGGTAGCGCTGCAGGCGCCGGCGTTTCTCGGCGATGCGGTCGATGGACTTCTCGACGCGCGCCTCCAGATCCAGCGCGGTCTCCTCGCGTTCGGCGAGGGCGGCCTGGCTCTGGCGTTCGAACTGTCGGCGCTCGTCGTCGTACTGAGACAAAAACAGCGGGATCGGCACCGAGACGTGCAGCATCAGGGCGGTGCGCCGGTCGTAGCCGCTGGTTCCCATCCGGTCGGGCATCGAGTCGATGCCGAGCGACAGGGTCGGCCACGGGTAGCGCTTGGCCTCGGCGTATTCGGCCCGCTCGAGCCGGGCGTCGGCCCGGGCGCGGCGGGCGGCGAGGGCCGGGTGGTCGGTGCGGGCCGCCTCGACGAGCTCGTCGCGGTCGGGGAGCGTTTCGTCGACCTCGAGCAGCCCGTCGTCGCCGAAATCGAAGGTCAGTTCGGTGCCGGCCTCGGCGGCGATCAGCTCGCGCACATCCGCCACCCGCCGCTCGCGCTCGGCCCGCAGCGAATCCAGCCGGTCGGCGATCTTCTCGCGGGCGGTGTTCACCCGAAGCAGGTCGCCGTAGTCGGCGTCGCCGGTCTCCATCGTCTGCTCGACGAGGCCGACGACGTCGCCGTACACGGCATGCTGCTCTTCGAGGATCTCGCGGCGCGCATCGATTCGGGCGATGTCGATCAGCACCTCGCGCACCTCGTAGACGACCTCCAGCACGCGGGCCCGAAACCGGTGTTTGATCGCCTCGGCGCGCTTGCGGGCCGGGTCCGCTGCCTCCCCGAGCACGCCGGGCCACGGGAACTGCTGCGAGATCGTCCCCCGGTGACGCAGCCTCGGGTCCTCGAGCCACCACCCGTCGATGAACGTCCGGTAGCCGACCCGCGGCTGCGGCCACCTCGAACCCGCAGCGTCGGCCTCGCGTCGGGCCGCCTGCCAGCGCTCGTAGATCGCCTGCAGCTCGGGGCTTTGCTTCAGCGCGGCCCGCTCGTATTCGACCGGCGTCTCGGGCGGCTCGTCCGCCTGCGCCCGAGCGTCGGCGCCGGCCGCGAAGGCCACCGCCACCACGACCGCCAGGAGAGTAAACGCCCCGCGATGCCCGGCGCTGCGGCCGGAAAAATCGGATCGATACGACATGTCGTGAAACTCCCGGACTCTCTCTCCGCGGTTCGCAGCGACGGGCGCTGTACCGACCTTCCCGGGTCCGGCGGCCGACGCCCAACCCAAATCCGGCGGCCTGCGCCCAACGCATGTTTGGGGACCTACGTCCAACCCGCGTTTGGGGGCCTACCCCAACCCGCGATTGGAGCGTCGGCGGCTCGCCGACGCGCCTGTCAAACCACGGAGACCGATCCACGGTTCACACCGCGAACCGAACTCGTCTGAACGTGCGCATGTACCGAAACACGCCGACCAGGCAGGAAGGTGGCCGGCGAAAAGAGAGGTATCAGAGCCGCAGGACCTGGAGGGCCAGGTAGCGTGGGGTGTCGGCGCGAAAATCGGGAGTGGCGCCGGCGGAGACCGGCGCGGGGGACATCGCCTCGAGGGGCGGCAGGATGTCGAGCGTCCAGGCCGCCGGGATGGTGTGCAGGAGGGAGGGCGCCTCCGGCAGTTCGGCCGTCGGGTCGCGCTGGCTCAGATCGGCGATCGGCGAGATGCCGCTCGTCGGCTGGCGAGCCGAGAGGGCACAGTCGGTCCCGCCGCAGCAGCCCTCCTCGGAGTCGTCGTCGTGCTCGCTGTCGTCGCAGCAATCCTCGTCGCCGCCGGCCGCCTCGGACTCGGTGCTCGTCGACGCGGTCGGCGTCTCGGAGGCGTGCGCCGAGTCGATCGCACAGGTACACGCCGTCCCCGTCAGCACGAGGCTGACCGCGAGCAGGAGGCTCGACAATGTCGCGAAGAGACGGCGCATGGTGACTCGTCCGAACAGGAGCCGTGGACCCCGAACCACCGGGGCCGGGAGCTATCCCGAACAACCGATGCGACAGCCGCACCATTCCGCACCATGGCGGCGCCGAACGGCGTCGACCGGAGCACGCGTACGGTATCAACCGACCGGGCGGCTGGCAAATCCTCGATTCGCCCGTGCCCTTCGAGCCAGCGGCCCGCCACACCGCCTCCCACAGACGCCCTTTGCCGAATCGCCGGCGAAGCGTTACATCGACGCTCGACGAGACCGCACACCGACTCGCAGACGACGGAGAAGCGTTTGAGCACACTGGCCTGGATCGTCGCCAGCGGAGCGGCCATGAGCGTCATCGCGCTGGTCGGCGGGGTGACCCTGGTCCTGGCCGAGGAGACCCTCGAGCGGTTCCTTTTGCCGCTGGTCGCCCTGGCGGCCGGCTCGATGCTCGGCGGCGCCGTCTTTCACCTGCTGCCCCGGAGCATCGAGACGCTCGGCAACAGCTTCGGCGTGTACCTGGCGTTGACCCTCGGATTCGTCAGCTTTTTTTGCCTCGAGCAGTTTCTGCAGTGGCACCACTGCCACGCGGTCACCTCCGCACACCGCCAGCCGCTCGGCTACCTGCTGTTGATCGCCGACGGCCTGCACAACTTCGTCGGCGGCCTCGCAATCGGCGGGGCGTTCGTGATGGATACCACCGCCGGCATCGCCGCCTTCACCGCCGCCGCCGCCCACGAGATCCCCCAGGAGCTCGGCGATTTCGGCGTCCTCGTCCACGGCGGCTGGGGCCCGAAGCAGGCCCTGTTGTTCAACTTCATCTCGGCCCTGTCGTTTCCGGTCGGCGGACTGCTCGCTTACGTCGCCGCCGACGCCATCGAGGTCGCGTATCTGGTGCCGTTCGCCGCCGGGAATTTCATCTACATCGCCGCCGCCGATCTGATTCCGGAGGTCAAACAACACGAAGACTGGCAGATCAACCTGCTGCACCTCGCTGCCCTGCTGATCGGCATCGGCCTGCTCGCTGCCATGCGGTGGATGATGCACGGCCACTGACGCCGCCCCGGCACATCCCGCCCTCCAGGTCGGGCGCCATTCGCCCTCCTACGAGCGCCGAAGCGACGTCACCGAGTGGACGAGCCGCTCGAGGACCTGGCCGGCCGGGCTGTCGGTCGGCTCCATCGCCCGCCGGGCCGCCTCGTCGAACGAGACGAGTTGCTCGTGGCCGATGCGCTTCCAGTACGCGTCGCTTTCGGCCAGCAGATCGTGGCGCAATCCCTCGACCAGGGCGCGCGCCAGCCTCGAATCGGTGCCCGTGACGAACTTCAGCCAGTACGACGAGATCCGGGGCGACAGCACCGGCACGTCGAAGACCACCGGGTCATTGCCCATCAGATTCGCCGTGCGCCGCAGGATCTCGGCGACCGTCATCGTCTCGGGCCCGGGGATGTCGAACCACGCCGATCCCTCGTCGTCGTCCTCCAGCGCCGCGACCAGCGCCTCGACGACGTCTCCGATGCCGACCGGCTGGGTGCGGGAGCGCGTCCACGCCGGCAGGATCATCGCCGGCAGCCGCGCCGCCAGATCGCGGACGATCCGCCAGCCCGCACTCCCCGACCCGATGATCATCGATGCCCGCAGCTCGATGCTCGACGGGGTGCCCGAGCGCAGCACCCGGCCGACCGCCAGCCGACTCTGCAGGTGCGTCGACGGCCTCCCGGCCGGCTCCACCCCGCCGAGATACACGATCCGGTGCAGGTCGTTCGCCTCGGCCGCCCGCAAAAAGCCCCGCGCCGCCCGCTGCTCGCGCTCCAGGTACTCCGCTTCGCCGGTCATCTGGTGGACGAGATAAAACGCCGATCCGCACCCCTCGAGCGCCCGACGGACCGTCTCCGGGCGATCGACGTCCAGCTCCACCCACCGCCGTTTCGGAAATCGCCTACGGCCCCGGTCGGGGTTTCTCGACCCGCAGACCACCTCGTAGCCGCGCCGCCGCAGCTCGGGAAACAGCCGCCGGCCGACAAAACCGGTAGCTCCGCTCAACAGCACGGGTTCGTTCCGCCGCGCGCTCATCGTCTACTCCTCGCCAGCTCGTGTGTTGGAAGGGCTTCCAGCCCTTCCTCGTTGGGAGGGCATCCTGCCCTCCCAGATGCAACTCGGAAATTGAGACATGCCGCCGATGCGTACAAACTCGTTTCCGTCGTCTCCCCACCTGCCTCCCGACGGCGGAGCCCGCGTGAGCGACGCATCCGCACAACCCCCGACCGTCGCCGTCGCCGGCGCCACCAGCCCGCTGGCGAGCCACCTGCCCGAGGTGCTGGCCGACGCCTACCGGCTGGTCGGGCTCACCCGCCGCCCCGACGCGATCGCAGACAGCGACGCCGGCGGCGGCTGGGCGGAGTGGCGCCGCTGCGATCTCTTCTCGTCGACCGAGACCGACCCGGCGCTGCGCGGCGTCGACCTCGTCGTCTACCTCGCTCACTCGGCCCGCCCGTCCGCCCGGCTCACCCAGGCCTCCGCGACGGACCTCGACGTACTGTGCGCCGACAACATGGCGGTCGCCGCCGCCACCCACGGGGTCGACCAGATCGTCCACGTCTCGACCATCCTGCACGAATCCGATCCGTACGGCAGCCCCTCGCAGACCGACCTCGTCTCCGCGACGCTCGGCTCGACCGGCGTCCCGGTCACCACCCTCGATACCGACCTCGTGCTCGGCCGCCGGGCGACCACCGCTACCGTCCTGCGTCGACTCGTCGAGCGCCTCCCGGTCCTGGTGTGCCCGCGCTGGACCGAGATCCCGCTGCGGATCGTCGAGGCTCGCGACCTCGCCGACGACATCGACGGGGCCCTCGCCGACGAGCAGAGCTTCGGCCAGACCCGCGAGATCGCCCCGTCGCTCCGCGCCACCTACCGCCAGCTCCTGGAGACGACCGCCGAGATTCTCGACGCCAGCCGCCTGTTCGTCTCGGTGCCGCTGCACGCGGTCTTCCTCTCCGCCGCCCTGACCGCCGCCGTCACCGGCCAGCCCTCCCGATTGATGCGGCGGTTCGTCCAGCAGCTCGAAGACCTCGCCGACACCTCCCCTCCCCCGGCTCCCGCCGACCCGCCCGACCAACTCGAGGCGGTCCTCGAGCGGGCTCTCGCCAAGCCCCGAGGCTCGACGACCCTCCCGGCCGTCGCCGACGATCGGAGGTTTCCCCGGACGGTTCGCTCCGTCCAGCGCCTCCCCGCCCCCCGAGGTCGCGACGCGAAATGGGCCGTCGACGAGTACCTCCGCTGGCTTCCCGCCACACTCGGCCCCTGGATGTCGGGCGAGGTCGACGAACACCGCACCTGCCGGTTTTACGTCCCGATCTGGTCCGAACCCGCCCTCGTCCTCGAGTACGTCCCCGAAGCGAGCCGCCCGAACCGCCAGTTGTTCCGGATCGCGGGCGGCTTCCTCGCCGGCGCCGAGGAGGCGGGCGAATTCGAATTTCGACTCGTCTTCGACGGCGAGGCCCTGATGACGGCCATCCACGACTTTCGGCCCGCCCTCCCCTGGTGGCTGTACGTCCTCACCCAGGCCCGCGTGCATCTGAGCGTCATGCGGCGATTCGGACGGCATCTTCGCCGGCTCGAGGAGGGGCGAGAGGCGTTGACCGACCAGTCGTAGGTGGGACCGTTTTCGCCGTCGGAGCTCCGGAGCACGCGCCGGATCGGGCGACGGTGCACCGACCAATCGTCCGCCTCAATCCCCGCCCACCGCTTGTACGATCGGCGGACGTGAGATACTCACAATCGTGTACTCTATGCGCCAATCTTCTCCCGCCATCATCGGTGTGCACCATGGAAAAGAAATTCCCCCACGACCTGTCGAAAGACCAGGCCAAGAAAGTCGCCCAGAAGGCCTTCGACGCCTACATGG
>CAZRLK010000224.1:0-7664 GCA_964600555.1 uncultured Bradymonadales bacterium | reverse complement strand
TGGCTGGCCGTGCTCCGCGAGTGGACGGGCGAGGCCCCGCGACGCGTCCTCGACCCCGCCGCTCGTGCCGAACGACGCCGAACTCACCCGGGCCCCGTCCCGCCGCCACCGGCGCCTCGCGGCGATCCCTCCATTGTTTTTCGTGCGACTTTGCGGTTCAATTTGCCGACGGCTCGATGACTCCTGCTGCCCCGACGAACCCGATGGCCTCGAGCGGACGCGACGAAGTCAGCGCCCCGGACCCGACCCGGGTCCGCCCGTACGGAGACACCCTCGGCGACGGCAAGATCCAGATGTCGTTCACCCTGCCCGTCCCCTGCGGGCCGGACGCCCGGGAAGCCGCCCGCCGGCTCGCCGCCGAGATCGGCTTCGAGCGGCCCCGGTTGTACCACGTCGAGGACCTCGGCGAGGGCTACACCTTTTTCATCGTCTACGCCGCCACCGAGGCCTCCGTCGATTTCACCGACATCGACGTCCCGAGCGTCGACGCCGCGCGGATGGAGTTCGACGAGATCAACGCGTTCATCCGCGAGAAGTTCGCCCGCCGGCTTGTCGTCCTGGGCGCCTGCACCGGCACCGACGCCCACTCGGTCGGCATCGACGCCATCATGAACATGAAGGGCTACGACGGCGACTACGGTCTCGAGCGCTACCCGATGATCGAGGCCCACAATCTCGGCATGCAGGTCCCCAACGACCGGCTGGTCGCCGAGGCGATCGAACGCGACGCCGACGCCCTGCTGGTCAGCCAGGTCGTCACCCAGAAGGACGCCCACGTCGACAATCTGGCGGATCTGATCGACATCCTGGAGGCGGAGGGCCTCCGCCAGGATCTCGTCGTCGTCTGCGGAGGGCCCCGAATCGACCACGAACTCGCTCTCGAACTCGGCTTCGACGCCGGCTTCGGCAAAGGGACGACCGCCGCCGACGTCGCCAGCTTCGTCGTCCAGGAACTCGAGCGCCGCAAGCTCGTTACTCCGGACTCTCGTACTGCTCGAGATACCTGAAATACTGGCTGTCGGTCGACAACATCAGCCAGGAATCCTCGTCGAACGTCTCGGGGTACGTCTCCAGCGTGCGGCTGAACTCGTAAAAGTCCGGGTCCTTCTGGTAGGCCT
Organism: uncultured Bradymonadales bacterium; assembly: GCA_964600555.1. Lineage (GTDB taxonomy): Bacteria > Myxococcota_A > Bradymonadia > Bradymonadales > Bradymonadaceae > CAJXPB01. The sequence continues at coordinate 6,546 of CAZRLK010000224.1, read as the reverse complement.
GCGCGTAGATTTCGGTGACCTTCCCGTCGGCCTCCCCGCGGAGCTTCTCGGCCTTTTTTTCCGCCTCGGAGCGGATCTCCTCGAGTTCCTGTTCCATCCGTCCCTTGATGTCCGCCGCCTCTCCCTCTCCCTGGGAGCGGTATCTCTCGGCGATGCGCTTGCGCTCGGCGATCATCCGGTCGAAGACGTCCTTGCGCACCTCGTCGTTGTAGTTGATGCGCTTGAACCGCACGTCCAGCACCTCGACGCCGATCTCCGCGGCGTCGGCGTCGACCGCCTCGCCGATCCGCACCATGATCTCGGGGCGACCCACCTCGATCTCCTCGAGCGTCGACTGCTCGCCTTTGGCCAGCTCGACATCCTGCTGGGGCTCGCGGTTCGTCGCCCGGACCAGCTCCAGCAAATTGTTGTTGGCGACCGCATCCCGGGTGGCCCCGTCGATGATGTCGTCGAGTCGCGACTGGGCCCGCTGCTCGTTTTGCACCCGCTTGTAGAATTTCAACGGGTCGGTGATCCGCCAACGGGCGTACGTGTCCGCCTTGATGAAGCGTTTGTCCTTGGTCGGAATCTCGCCGAGATACCCGTCCCACTCGAGAAACCGGCTGTCGAAAAAGTGGGCATCCTGGAGGAACGGCACCTTGAAGTGCAGACCCGGCTCGGTGACCGGATCGCCGACCGGATCGCCGAACTGGGTCACCACGACCTGCTCGGTCTCGTCGACGACGTACACGGTACTCGCGGTCACGAGAGCCCCGACGAGCACGACTGCAGCGAGTAAAAATATCCGGGCACGTGTCATTGCTGGGAACTCCCCTTGTCGAGTTGGAGCAACGGCAAGACGTCACTCGAGGCTTCGTCGGTGATCAGCTTCTTTTTGACCTTCGGGACCACCTCGCTCATCGTCTCGATGAACAGTCGCTTGCGGGTGACCTCCGGCGCCTTCTTGTATTCGCGATAGACGCTGTTGAATCGCGCGACGTCCCCCTGGGCGCGGTTGACGCGCCGCGCCTTGTAGCCCCGGGCCTGCTGGATGGTGCGTTTGGCCTCCCCTTTGGCCGCCGGAATCTCCTTGTTGTACTCGCCCTTCGCCTGGTTGATGCGCTGTTCCATCTGCTGTTGGGCCTGATTGACCTCGTCGAACGACGGCTTGACCGGGTCCGGCGGCGTGATGTCCTGGAGGTTGATCTGGTTGACGCGGATGCCGATGCGGTACTCGTCGGAGAGAGCCTGGAGGTCCTCTTTGAACGCCTGGGCCATCCGCTGGCGCCCGACCGTCAACACCTCGTTGACCGTCCGGTCCCCGACGATCTCGCGCATGACCGCCTGGCTCATGTACCGAAAGGTGTCGTCGGCGTTGCGCACCTCGAACAGATAGTTGCGCGGCTCGTCGACGCGGTACTGCACCGCCCACTGCACCTCGACGACGTTGAGATCGCCGGTCAGCATCAACGACTCGTCCTCGTATCCCTTCTCGACGAACTCCGATTCGACGCCCGCTTGCCGGGTTCGATAGCCGAATTCCAGCTTCTGCTGGCTCTCGGTCGCCACCTTGCGCACCTCCTCGATCCCGAGGGGGGCCTTGAAGTGCAGACCCGGCCCGACCTGGCGGACCGGCTCGCCGAACCGCAACACGACGCCGACACTGTCGGTCCCGACCTGAAAAAACGTCGTCCAGATCGTGGCCAACACCACCCCCGCCACGAGCACCGCCGCGATCCACTTGCCCGACAGATTCTCCTGCCAGCTCCCGGGGTCGATCTCTCGTACCTTGTCTTCGAGACTCATCCGAGTCTCCTCTCCGGTTTGATTTCAAGCCGATCTCGCAACCTCGCCCGGGGCGCTCGCCGCCCCGCTCGCATCGAGTCGGCGCTCATTCCATCCGACGGCGGCGACCCGTCTTTTCGACGAACCCGTCCGGGAGCGCGGCCCCGGCGGTCGTCCCCGCCGTCACGTAACAATTTTTCGCCCGACAGCTCTCCAGATCGACGTCGTCGAGTGTCAGCGTCCGCAACGTCACCAGCGTCAACTCCCCCTCTCGCCAGACGACCTCCTCCCAGCGACCGTCGGTGAACGTCGTCCGCTCCAGGGTCGGCCCCTCGGCGTCGATGTTCCGAAAATCGCACTCCGTAAACTGACAGTCGGTCCACTCGATGCCGTCGAGATCGACTCCCTCGAAGGCACATTTCGAGAACGTACACGAATCGAGCGCCATGCCCGCCGCCTCGGTGCCGTCGAAATAACACTCGATGAACGTCGTTCCGTGCATATACGTTCCGTCGAGGTGGGTCCGGTCGAAGCGCGCGTCGGTCAACGTCGAGTCGGCGAACTCGGCGTACGACAGGTCGAGATCCGAGAAGTCGAACCCCGAGACTTCCAGCTCCTCGAACGTCTCCGCCTGAAGCGACGGGTACTCCCCGTCGTCGTGTTCGGCTTCCCACTCCCGGAGGCGACGGTTGAATTCATCGACTTCCCCCGCTTTGATAAGTCCTGTCAGTGAGCGACTCATGGATGTTGCCTGGTCTCGTGTCGGAGCACTTCACACCTCGATGGCTCTCCGCTTAACACGTCCCGGCGCATCGATCACGCCGCTCGCGGCGAGGCGTCCGAGCGGACTCCGATCGAAGCTAAGCCGCTCGCCCGACGAGTCCAATCGGCGCCCCCCTTGCGTTGGGCTGCCCCCTGCGTTATAGACGCCTGCTGTCAATGTGCGGCGTCCCGCCCGCTTGCGGCGGCGCGCCCGACCCCACGCACCGACTCGACCACCCGTCATGGAAGCCATTTTGACCATCGTCCACGTCGTCGCCAGCCTGGTCTTGATCACCGTTGTCTTGTTGCAATCCGGCAAAGGCCAGGGAGTCGCCGCCGGTCTCGGCGGCGCCTCCGGCGCGGCCAAAAAAATGTTCGGAGGAGGCAACACCCAGACGGCGCTCGGCAAGGCCACGGTCGCCATCGGCGCGGTGTATCTGACGACCTCGATCTCGCTGGCGTACCTGTCGAGCCAGCCCGACTCCGTGGTCGACACCCAGCAGGGCGACGAAAACTTCGGGGCCCGCCAGGGCGAGGTGCTCGAAGTCGGTGGCGGCGGCAACGCCGAGGAGGGTCAGGACAACGCCGAGGAATCCGGCGGCAACTCCGGCGGCACCGAATCCGGCGACGCCCCCGGCTCCTCGTCGAGCGGAACCTCCGACAGCTCCGGCACCCCGGCCGACTCCCCGACGGGCGGCAGCGAGGAGAGCGGCTCGACCGGCAGCGAGGAGGAATGATCGGGCGCCCGGTCGCCCCCGCTCGACCCACCTTCTTCGCTCACCCCGCCCGGGAGGGTTGCACCGATGGCCTCTTCGAAAAAAGTCGTCGTCGCCGCCATGGTCGGCAACGGCCTGATCGCCGGGACGAAGTTCGTCGCCTCGGTCATGACCGGTAGCTCGGCGATGTTCAGCGAGGCCGTCCACTCGGTCGCCGACACCGGCAACCAGGCCCTTTTGTTGTACGGCATGTCGGCCGCCAGTCGCCCTCCCGACCGCGACCATCCGTTCGGCTACGGCAAGGAGATCTATTTCTGGAGTTTCGTCGTCGCCATCATTCTGTTTGCCATCGGCGCCGGCGTTTCTCTGTACGAAGGCACCCACCACCTGCTGCATGCCATCGAACACGATGGCCAACTCGAGCACGAGACCTCCTTTCTGGTCAACTACGTCGTCCTCGGCGTCTCGCTTTTGTTCGAACTCGGCGCCTGGTGGATCGCCTTCAAAGAGTTCAACAAACATCGCGGCGATCGCGGCTTTTTCGAGGCCGTCCGCCAGGGCAAGAGCCCGACGATGTTCGTCGTCCTGTTCGAGGATACCGGCGCCGGGCTCGGACTGATCATCGCCTTTTTCGGCGTCCTGCTCACCGACGTCACCGGCCTGGCGTATTTCGATGGGATCGCCTCGATTTTGATCGGAGTCCTGTTGGCCGTCGCCTCGATCTGGCTCGCCTACGAGACGAAAGGCCTGCTGATCGGCGAAGCCGCGCGCGACCCGATGGTCGACAGGCTCGAAACCGAGATCGAACAGTTCGACGGCGTCCAGTCGACCAACGAAGTCGCCACCCTGCACATGGGTCCCGACTCGATCGTCGTCACCGCCAGCATCGACTTTGACAACGAACTCGGCGCCGAACAGATCGAGGAGCTGACCACGCAAATCGACCGGCACCTCAAAGAGGAATTCGCCCGGGTCGGCCGCATCTTCCTGGAGGCCCAGTCTCGGAGCCAACACGAGCCCCCGGATTTCGCCCAGTAACGCGCGAGCACCGACTCGACAGACGGACCACCCTCCACATGAACCACGACGACCTGCTGGCCCGCATCGACGAGCTGTACGAGACGCCCGACGACCAGCTGCCGGACGACACCCGGAGGCTGTTCGACCGGTTTCTCGACGCCCTCGAGTCCGGCGAACTGCGCGCCGCCCGACCGACCGACGGCGGCTGGGAGGTCGTCGCATCGGTCAAACGCGGCATCCTGCTCGGCTTCCGGATCGGCGACAACCGCGAGATCCCGGGCGTCGAGCCATTCCAGTTCGCCGATCGCGACACCTATCCGACTCAGGACCTGCCGCTCGCTGAGCGCAACATCCGGATCGTGCCCGGCGGATCGGCGGTCCGCCGCGGCGCCTACCTCGGCCGCGACGTCACGGTGATGCCCCCGGCGTATATCAACGTCGGCGCCCACGTCGGCGACGGGACGATGGTCGACTCGCACGCCCTGGTCGGCAGCTGCGCCCAGATCGGCGAGCGGGTCCACCTGTCGGCCGCCGCCCAGATCGGCGGCGTATTGGAGCCCGTCGGCCAGCGGCCGGTCGTCGTCGAGGACGACGCGTTGATCGGCGGCAACACCGGCATCTACGAGGGCGTCCGCGTCGGCGAGGGGGCCGTCGTCGCCGCCGGCTGCGTCATCACCGCCAGCTCGCCGGTCTACGATCTCGTCGAAGAGACGGTCCGCGGCGACGGCGATTCGCCGCCGACGATTCCCCCGCGGGCGGTCGTCGTCCCCGGCTCCCGCCCCGCCTCCGGCGAGTTTGCCGACGCCCACAACCTGCAGCTCGACGCGCTCGTGATCGTCAAGTACCGCGACGCCGATACCGACGCCCAGACCGCACTCGAGGACGCACTCCGCTGATCCGACCGCCGGGGCCCCCATGTCGCTCGCCGAGCGCGCAGGCGCCATCCAGCCGACTCTCATCCGCCGGTTTCGCGCAAAGGCCGGCCCCGACAGCCTCGATCTCGGCATCGGCCAGCCCGACCTGCCGGTCCCCGACCCCGTCCGCCGCGCGGCCGCCGAGGCCGTCGAGCGCGATCGGGCTCCCTACAGCGACAATCTGGGGCTGCCGGCGACCCGCCGGGCCGTCGCCCGCCACTGCGGCGTCTCCCCCGACCAGACGATGATCACCTGCGGCGTCCAGGAGGGCCTGGCGGTGGCGACGCTGGGGCTCGTCGATCCCGGCGACGAGGTGCTGGTGCCCGACCCCGGCTTTCCCGCCTACCCGAATCTCGTCCGCGCCGCCGGCGCCACTCCGGTCGCCTATCCGCTCGACCCGGACGACGAGTTCGCCCTCGATCTCGCCGCCATCGAACGCCGACTCTCCGACCACACCTCGGCGATCGTGCTGAACTTCCCGTCGAACCCGACCGGCCGGGTCGCCGAGGCCGGGACCCTCGACAAGCTGCTCGATTTGCTTGACGATCGAGGGGTGCGGTGGATATCCGATGAGATCTACGCCGACTATTGTTATGGATCGCGCGCGACCCCGTCGCCGAGAGCACTGGCGGGCGAGGAGGGTCCGCCGGGCCTCGAGCTGGCCGGCCTCTCGAAATCGATGCACGTGATGGGCTGGCGGCTCGGCTGGCTGGTCGGCCCGTCGGAGTGGATTCGACGGCTCAAGCCGCTGCACCAGCATCTCGTCACCTGTGCGCCGACGCCGATCCAGCGCGCCGCCGTCGCCGCACTCGAACGCTACGACGAGCTGTTCGCCCCGACCCTCGAGACCTTCGCCGACAGGCGTCGGCTCAGCGTCGAGCGGGCCCGCCAGCTTCCCGGCGTCGGACTCGTCGAACCCGACGGAGCGTTTTACGTCTTTTTGGACGTCCGACGCCACACCGACGAGCAGACGACCTCGCTGGCGCTCGCCGAGGCGATCCTCGAGGAGGTCGACGTCGTCGTCATCCCGGGATCGGGGTTCGGCGACACCGGCGAGGGCTTTTTGCGGCTGGCCTACACCCGCCGGCGCCCCGAACTCCGGGAGGCGTTCGACCGGCTCGCCAGCTTTTTCGAGGGCCGCGCCTGACTGACTCGACACCGACACGGAGACCGACCATGGACGAACTCGAAACACTCCAGGAGCTCGGCATCGACACCTCCGAATCCGGCGAACCGAGCGAATGGGAGGAGCGGTTCGAAAACCAGATCAACGCCTTTTTCGACGACGCCATCGCCCGCGTCCCCGGCTTCGTCGACCGCCATCTCAAGAGTTTCCGCAAGATCATGACCCGGAGCATGGCGCCGAAGAC
>CAZRLK010000223.1:0-7666 GCA_964600555.1 uncultured Bradymonadales bacterium | reverse complement strand
TGTTGACGTGCGGTTTGCTCCTGTCGAATTGCTCTTCGGCCATGACCTTCTCCTTGTCATCCAGTACATTTATCAACCGAGCCGGACGGTCGCCGCCGCCAATGCGGCCGACGACCGGACGCTCGTCGAACTTCTTCGCTGACTCTCGATCAACTGCCGGCCCGGGGTGCCTCGTCGATCAGCTCCTCGGCAATGTTGTCGGGAACCGGCTCGTAGTGCGAAAACTGCATCGTGTGGTTGGCGCGCCCCTGCGAGATGCTCCGCAGGTCGGTCGCGTAGCCGAACATCTCCGAGAGCGGCACGACCGCGTCGACGACCTGGGCGGAGGCCCGCGGATTCATCCCGAGGACGTTGCCGCGTCGGCCGTTGAGATCGCCGATGACGTCGCCCATGAATTCCTCCGGGACGACGATCTCGACCTCCATCATCGGCTCCAGAAGCTGAGGCTGCGCGTGGCGGACCGCCCGGCGAAAAGCCTTGGCCGAACAGCTTTTGAACGCCATCTCGTCGGAGTCGACTTCGTGGTGCGACCCGTCGGTCAGGGTGACCTTCGCGTCGACGACCGGATAGCCGGCCAGAACCCCGGCCTCGGCCGCCTCGCGGATCCCCTTTTCGACCGCCGAGAAAAACTCCTTGGGCACGACGCCGCCCTTGATGCGCTCCTCGAATTCGATCCCCGAGCCGCGCTCCAGCGGCTCGACCTGAAATTCGACCTCGGCGAACTGTCCGCGGCCACCACTTTGCTTTTTGTGCCGCTCCCAGACTTCGGTCTCCTCGGCGATCGTCTCGCGGTACGAGACCTGGGGTTTGCCGACGTTCGCCTCGACTTTGAACTCGCGCAACAGCCGGTCGATGATGATCTCGAGGTGCAGCTCGCCCTGCCCGCCGATGATCGTCTGGCCGGTCTCGTCGTCGACGTACACGCTGAAGCTCGGGTCCTCCTTGGCGAGCTTTTGCAGCGAGTCCGACAGCTTGTTTTGGTCGGCCTTCGACTGCGGCTCGACCGCGATCTCGATGACCGGCTCGGGGAAGTCCATCGCCTCCAGGACGACCACGTCGTGCTCGTCGCACAGCGTATCGCCGGTGGTGGTGTTGCGCAGGCCGACCCCGGCGACAATGTCCCCGGCGTAGACCTTCTCGAGCTCCTCGCGCGAGTCGGCGTGCATCTGCAGGATCCGGCCGACGCGCTCGCGCTGGTCCTTGGTCGAGTTGTACACGTAGCTGCCCTTCTCGAGCGTCCCCGAGTAGACCCGGAAGTAGGTCAGCTGCCCGACGTACTCGTCGGACATGATCTTGAAGGCCAGCGCCGAGAACGGCTCGTCGTCGTCGGCCTGGCGGGTGATCTTTTCGTCCTCTTCCGGCTCGGCGTGCTGTTCGGTGATCTTGCGGTACGCCTCCGGGGTCACCCCTTCGATGGCGGGGACGTCCTGCGGGGAGGGCAGGTAGCGGACCACCGAGTCCAAAAGTGGCTGGACGCCCTTGTTTTTGAGGGCGCTGCCGCAGAAGGTCGGGACGATCTCCATCTCGAGCGTCCCCCTGCGGATCGCCTGATGGATCTCCTCGTCGGTGATCTCGTCTTCCTCCCCCTCGAGGTATTTCATCATCAGCTCGTCGTCGAAATCGGCCGACGCCTCGATCAGCTCCTCGCGGGCCTCCTCGGCCTCGTCGACCAGCTCGTCGGGGATGTCGACGTACTCCCACTCGGCTCCCAGCGTCTCGTCGTGCCAGACGATCGCCTTCATTTTGATCAGGTCGACCGCGCCGCGAAAATCGTCGGCCTTGCCGATCGGAATCTGCATTTTGACCGGCCGGCAGTTGAGACGATCGCGCATCTGCTGGAGCACCCCCTCGTAGTCGGCGCCGACCCGGTCCATCTTGTTGACGAAGGCCATCCGCGGGACGTCGTAGCGGTTGGCCTGCCGCCAGACCGTCTCCGATTGCGGCTCGACGCCGCCGACCGCACAAAAGACCGCGATCGAGCCGTCGAGCACCCTGAGCGACCGCTCGACTTCGATCGTGAAGTCGACGTGGCCCGGCGTGTCGATGATGTTGATCCGGTAGTTGTCGTCGTCGATCGGCCAGTAGCAGGTCGTCGCGGCGCTGGTGATGGTGATGCCGCGCTCCTGCTCCTGGCTCATCCAGTCCATCTCGGCGGCGCCGTCGTGGACTTCGCCGATCTTGTGGGACTTGCCCGTATAATACAGGATCCGCTCGGTCGTGGTCGTCTTCCCGGCGTCGATATGGGCCATCAGCCCGATGTTGCGTACTCTCTGAAGCGGCGTCTTGCGTGCCATCGGTCTATCCTGAATCGTAGCTCGTGATTCGTAGCTCGTGATGGGCGGCGCGCCGGTCGCACCCGCGGCTCGAGGGAGCCTCGAGGCCGGGGCCGATCACCCGCGGCACCCGCCGGGTCGCGACGGAGGCGTCACCGCGTTACCACCGGTAGTGGGCGAACGCCTTGTTCGCCTCGGCCATCCGGTGCATGTCCTCTTTGCGTCGCACGGCGCCGCCGCGGTTGTTGGAGGCATCCAGCAATTCGTTGGTCAACCGCTCGGACATGTCGTATTCGTGGCGATTGCGCGCGGCGTCGATGATCCAGCGCATCGCCAGCATCGCCCGGCGCGCCCCCTCGACTTCCATCGGCACCTGGTAGGTCGAGCCCCCGACCCGTCGGGATCGGACCTCGACCGCCGGCTTGACGTTGTCGATGGCGTTTTCGAACACCTCGACCGGATCGGTCTCGGTCTTCTCTTCGATCGCGTCGAAGGTGTCGAACAAAATCCCCTCGGCGGTGTTCTTTTTGCCGTCACGCATCAGTTGGTTGATGAATTTCGTGACGATCTTTTCGCCGTAGACCGGATCCGGATCGACCGTGCGATATTGTTTGCTTGCTCGTCTCGACATGGGTGACTCGCTTGCGCGTCGAGTAGTAGTTGAGTGACTGGACGTTCGTTCGGACGACCCGCCTGCCAGCGAGCCGCGTTGTCATCGTAGGGCCGGCGGCGCCGGATCGCCTCGCCGGGCGCCGGGAGGACCGCCGAGCCGGAGGGGATCGCGTCGATGCCGCGCCACCACCGCCGTCCCGGACGGCTCGACGCTCACCGGGGCTTTTTCGTGCCGTACTTCGAGCGGCCCTGGCGGCGCTCCTGGACGCCGATCGCATCGAGCGTCCCGCGGACGATGTGGTAGCGCACACCGGGCAGGTCCTTGACCCGCCCGCCCCGAATCAACACGACGCTGTGCTCCTGGAGGTTGTGGCCTTCGCCCGGAATGTAGGCGGTCACCTCCATTCCGTTCGTAAGACGCACGCGCGCCACCTTGCGAAGCGCCGAGTTCGGCTTTTTCGGCGTCACGGTGTACACCCGCGTGCAGACGCCCCGCTTCTGGGGACACCCCTCCAGCGCCGGAGCATCGGTCTTGCTCTCGACTTGCTTTCGTCCTTTGCGAACGAGTTGACTGATCGTCGGCATTGCGATTCCTGACAGCGTTCGTTTCAAAATTCGACATCGGCCGACGGACGGGCCCTCGCGAGCGCCCGGCGGGCGAAGTTAGGTCGCGGAATGTTGGACAACCGGACCATCCTGTCAAGCGTCGGACGTCACAGACACATCGCCGACGCCGCGTGCGAATGGCTCCGTTGGGTAACCCCTCTCGTGGCAATGATCAAGGGTGGGATTCCACAGCTCGCGCCCGGCCCCGGCCGGCGGTCAGGGAAACAGCGGCGTATCCGACGCCCGCTCGATGGCGGCCGGCTCGCGAAACGACTCCCGGTAGCCGGACTCCTCGAAGATCGCGGTCGGCCCCTCCGGCCCGAACACCTCCAGCCAGGCGTGCCCCTCGAGGTGGCCCTCCTTGCGAAAGCCGACCACGATCTCGGAGGCGATCCCGCGGCGCGCCAGCCACACCCGGGACGCGAGCGCCCGGTGCAGGCAACTGGCCCCCGGCACCAGCTTCGAGCTCCGCCCCGCCGCCCGCGTCGCCGCCTCGACCGCCTCGCCGACCTCCCCGCCCGCACGCTCCTCGTAGCGGCCGGCCAGACGCGCCGCCGTGCGCACCAGATCGGCGATCGGGCGCACCAGCGACAGGGCGCGAAACCCCGTCACATACAGCCCCATCTCGAGGTGTCCGAACAGCGCCGCAATCATCACGATGCCTCCCGTGAGAGTCGTCTCCACACCTGCCCGACGTGCGACGGCGAGCCGTCCTCCGAGAGGCCGAACCGGCAGCGCAGCACGCCCGTCCCGTCGACCAGCGCCGCCGCGTTCGAAAACCGCCGCCGCCTCCAGGCGCTCGGGGCACGCTCGAAATCAAAGCACTGATCGACCACCCGCGTCAACGATTCGCTCCCGCGCATCCTTCCCCACTCGACCTCCCCGGCCTCCCGATCGGCGTCCGGAGCGAGATAGACGATCCCGGCCAGCGGGTGGCCTCCGGGCGCCGCCAGCCCGTCGGGCGCGAGCCGGTACCAACGCTTGTCGAGCTGCGGGTGGACCGGCCCCTCCTCGAGCGCCTCCTCGAGCCCGCCCGCCCCCCGATCCAGCCGCACGTACGGCGCCCCGGCCACAAGCCGCCCCCGCTCGACGTCGACCACCGCCGCCTCGTCGGCCGCAAGCTCCGCCCCGAACCGATGCATCAGCTCGTAGCCCGTCGTCGACTTCCCGGCCCCGGTATCCCCGGTCACCACCCAGGCCCGCCCGTCGACGACCACCGCGCTGCCGTGGACCGCCAGCCGGGCGTCGTCGACCAGCGTCGCGTAGATCGGAAAGATCAGCCGCTCGGCGACGTGGGCAAACGGAAGATCGAGATCCCCGAGCACCCGCCGCCGATACCAGATGTAGCGATCCCCGGGCCGCAGCGCCCACAGCCACCCGCCGTACTGGATGGCGCACCCGCCCCCGCGCAACGCCCCGAGTGCCTCGAGGTCGACGGCCTCCTCGAGCTCCCCGTGCCGCTCGACCCGGTGCGCCTCGCTCTCGCTGCCCCCGGAGTCGCTCTCGACAAACGGGAGCGCCCGGTCGACCTCGAAGACCTCCCCGAACAACTCGTAGCGTCGGTCATTCACCTCGTCATCCCGTCGAAGGTTCTCGTCACGATCCGTCGGCGAGGCCGCCGACGCTCCCCATCGAAATGGGGGTGGGCTCCCCACCGAATTGGGGTGGGCTCCCCATCGAAATGGGGGGACTCCCCATCGAAATGGGTGGGCTCCCCACCGAGATGGGGTGGGCTCACCCGACACGCATCAACTCCTCGTCGAGCGCCTCCTCGAGAAACGCCGCCGCATCCTCGGCCGCCCGCTCGCGGTCGACCTCCTCGTAGGCCTCGCAGATCGCCTCGACGATCTCGCCGAACGACTCCCCGCGCTCGGCCGCCTCCCAGACCAGCCGCCCGACCTCGTTGAGCGAAAAGTACACGTCGCCCTGCAGATCCAGGATCACCAGCTCCCCCTCGATCTCCTCGGTCATCACCTCGTCCCGGACCTCGAAGGTCGTCTGCTCCGCAATCTCGATCTCGTCCGAACTCACACGATGCTCCCGTCTTCGTAAACCACCAACCGGCCCAGAGGCCGCCACGTTTTTGTGCCTTTTTACGCAGTACGCTCAGCTGCTTAGCTGCTACGCAGTATGCTCAACTGCCTAGCCGCTCAGCTGCTCAGCCGCCGCCCCCCGAGCCAACTCGCCCCGCTCCATCCAGTACTCGACGTCCGGCTCCAGCCCCGCCGGCACGCGGTGGCCGAGATACAGCACCGAGAGGGCGTACTCGCTGCGGATCGCCTCGAAGATCTCGCGGCACAGCCGCTGCTCGAGATCCGCCGCGAACTGGTCGACGACCAGCACGTCGGGCCGCCGCACCAGCGCCCGCGCCAGGGCGATCCGCTTGCGCTGCCCGCCGGAAAGCTTCGCGCCCCGCTCGCCGACCTCGGTCGCGAGGCCGGCCTCGCGCGCCTCGAGGATCTCGTCGACCGCCGCCGCCCGCAGCGCCCGCTCCAGGTCGACCTCCCCGACCTCCCGCATCCCGAACACGATGTTTTGCTCGATCGTTCCCCGGATCAATCCGACCTCCTGGCCGACATACCCGATCTTCGCCCGCCACGCCTCCAGGTCGAACCGCCGCAGATCCTTGCCCCCGGCCTCCACCCGCCCGGCCTGCGGGTCGAACAGCCGCGCGACGAGCTTGCCGGTCGTACTCTTGCCCGAGCCCGACGGCCCGAGGATCGCCGCCCGCCCGCCCGGCGCCAGCTCGAAGCTCACCCCGTCGAGCGCCGTCGTCCGCTCCCGATCGCCGTCCCGCGCCTCGCCGCCCTCCCCAGGCCCCTCGCGCCGGACCGGCTCCGGCGTCTCGTAGGCGAACTCGACGTCGCGAAACGCCACCGCCGGCACCCCCTCGGGCACCGGCCGCGGGTCGGCGGGCTCGTCGACGACGATCTCGAGGTCTAAAAGCTCGTCGATCCGGTCGCGCGCCGCCTTCGCCCGGTACCAGCCGAACACGATCGACGGCGCCCGGCGCATCGGCCCGAGACTCCGCGAGACGTAAAAATAAAAGGCCACCAGCGTCCCGACGCTCATCGCCCCCTCGAGGACCATCTGCCCGCCGACCCCGAGCGTCCCCAGCAACACCAGCGCGATGCCGAAATTCACCAGCGGAAACAGCCTCGCCCGGTGGTGCGCCAGCTCGAGCTCCGCCTCGCGCAGGTCGCCGCCCGCCTCGCGCACCCGCCGCTCGAACTCCTCCTCGCCCCCGTAGGTTTTGACGTCCTCGACGTTCGCCAGCCCGTCGTACACCGACGAGTACACGTCGCCGCGGTATTCGGCGATCGCCCGCGAGAGGGGGTAGACCCTGTCGCGAAAGATCCAGCCGACCAGCACCGCCAGCGGCAGCGCCACGAACGCCAGCAGCGTCAGCCGGGGCGCGAGCGCCAGCAAAATGACCGCCGTGCCGCCGATGCCGACCAGAAACTGCAGCGCCGAGGGGACGACCGCCTCCCAGAGGTTTTTGAGCGCGTAGGTGTCGTATTGCACCCGCGAGACGTGGTCGCCGACGTCCGCCGAGGCGTGGTAGCCGAGGCTCAAGCCCTGCAAGTGCTCGAAGACCCGGTTGCGCATCCGAAACCACGCCTGCTGGGCGACCTTCTGGGCGCCCCACTTGCCGCGGTAGCGCGTCCAGGCCTTGAGTCCGAAGGCCGCCACGCCGACCCCGACCACCGGCCACAGCCACTCGACGCGCCCGGCGCCGATCACGTCGTCGACGACGAGTTTCAGAAGGTACGGCGTCACCAGCCCCAGAGCCGAGGCGACCGCCAGGTGCAACATGTAGGGGTGGAAGCGATACCGCACTTGTCGATGCCGGGGACGTCGGGAGAGTGTCGCCGACCGAGGGTACAGCAATCGCACCGGAGGGGAAAACCGAGAGGCGGGATGCGGCGTCGATCGGAGATCGGAGATCGGAGGTCGGAGATCGGAGGTCTGAGGTCTGAGGTCTGGGATTGGAAAACGACGCTCCGCCTCGATCGATGTCGGCGTCCGGTGCCGGCAGGGGGCGATCGGGGCCGCCCGCCGGGCGGCGATCGGGGGCGCCGGGCTGCGATCGAGGCACCGGCAGAGGGCGATCGGGGGCGCCGGGCTGCGATCGGGGGCGCCGGGCTGCGATCGAGGCACCGGACCGGGAGACG
>CAZRLK010000222.1:0-7622 GCA_964600555.1 uncultured Bradymonadales bacterium | reverse complement strand
TTGCTTCGGCCGGGGCTACGGGACAACTACTAAAAGAGCTTACGTCCCCGGCCTGTGGCCGGGGGTACGAATTCTCGGGCTCTCGGCGGGTGGGGGTGGGCGTCCTTCCCCGGGCCGGCGGTTCTTGGTGGATGGGCGTGCCTCCCCCGGCCTCCGCGTTGCTTCGGCCGGGGCTACGGGACAACTACTAAAAGAGCTTACGTCCCCGGCCTGCGGCCGGGGGTACGAATTCTCGGGCTCTCGGCGGGTGAATGCGTCGCTCGATGGGCGTCCATCCACCGGCACCGGGGGACGGCGTAGCCGTCCGGGAAGCGCCACTCGGAGCGCGAGGGGAAGCCGCCGTCCAGGCTTCTCATCGCCTCCGATGCGCGCTCCCCCGAGGAGACCTCGTCTCCTCGCCCGGTGCCCCGTCCCGCCGGGTCACGAGTCGTTGTTTTTCCTCCCACGCATTTTTTTCTCTGAGTCCTCTGCGCCTCTGCGGTTGGACCCACCGGACGAGATCAGACCTCGATACGAACCTGCTCGTCGCCAAACGAAACACAAACCTCGAGTTCGCCCCCGAGTGCTTCGACGTATCGTTTCAGGGTCGACAGGTAGTAATCCTCACTGTTTTCTATCTGCGAGAGGCGCGGCTGCGCGGTCTCCATCCGCTCGGCGACTTCGGCCTGGGTGAGACCGCGGGCACGACGGAGATCGCCGAGCTCCATTTCGGCCATCTCCAACGCTGCTTCGAAACGAAGCCGCTCGCGCTCTTCCTCCGAATACGTCTCTTCCATCAATTCGTCGTGCGACGTCATGGTCGTCTCCTCGCTGCTCCGGGATCACCGCCGTGGGGGTCATCCCTCGTTGCGATAACTGTCGAGTTCACGCTCGGCAGCCGCGATCTTCCGATCGTAGAACCGGTCATCGCCCTTTTTGTCCCCGGCCACAAGCAAGACCGCCGACTCCGTCGAAACGAGGGGGATTCGTTAACCCTTATTATAAGCCGAAAGTTATACGATGCAATTCCGAAACAATCCCCCGGCCCAGTGGACCGGGGCTTTGGACGGAGAAAACGGCGACAAACCTCCGCCGGGCCATGCCCCGGCGCGTGAATGCGTCGCCCCGTGCCCCGTCCGGCCGGGTCACGTGTCGTTGTTTTTCCTCCCACGCCGGGCCGGCGGGTCTTGGTGGATGGGCGTTCCTCCCCCGGGCCGGCGGTTCTCGGTTGATGGACGTTCCTCCCCCGGCCTCCGCGTTGCTTCGGCCGGGGCTACGATGCAACTACGAAAAAGGGCTTACGGCCCCGGCCTGCGGCCGGGGGTACGAATTCTCGGGCTCTCGGCGGGTGGGGTCGTTTTCGGCCGGGGGTACGAATTCTTGGGCTCTCGGCGGGTAGGGGTCGTCTTCGGCCGGGGGTACGAATTCTCGGGCTCTCGATGGGTGGGGGTCGTTTTCGGCCCGGCGCGTACATGCGTCGCTCGACGGGCGTCGATCCGCCGGCACCGGGGGACGGCGTAGCCGTCCGGAGAGCGCCACTCGGAGCGCGAGGGGAAGCCGCCTTCCAGGCTTCTCATCCGCCTCCGATGCGCGCTCCCCCGAGGAGACCTCGTCTCCTCGCCCGGTGCCCCGGCCCGACGACGCTCGACTACCGTCGGCGAGGCCGCCGACGCTCCAGCAGGGAGAGGTGAGCCGTTTTTCTCTGAGCACTCTGCGCCTCTGCGGTTCGATCTTTACACGGCCCGCACGCGCGCTTAGAGTCCCGGCGCCGACTCAGCTTTTCTCGCGCCGAGCGCCAGACCGATGAAGATTCGAGACATCGAACGCCGCCTCGTCGACCTGCGCGACGAGGTCCTCGCCGACACCTTCGAGATCCCCGACGAGACGCTCGCCGAACTGGAGTTCGCGCCGCCCCCGGAGCCGGAGATGGGCGATCTCGGCTTCCCCTGCTTCAAGCTCGCCCCGATCCTCAAAACCCAGCCGGCGGCGATCGCCGAGGAGGTCGCCGAGGCGCTCGGCGAGCGGGCGGACGAGCTGGATCTGGTCGAGCGGGTCGAGGCGACCGGCCCGTACGTCAATTTCGTGCTCGCTTCCGGGCGCGTCGCCGAGATCGTCGTCGCCGAGGCGCTCGACGCCGAGCGGTTCGGGGCCGGCGGCGCCGCACCCGACGAGCAGTGGATGATCGAGTTTTCGGCGCCGAACACCAACAAGCCCCAGCACCTCGGCCACGTGCGCAACAACCTGCTCGGCGAGTCGGTCGCCTCGATCGTCGAGTTCGCCGGCGGCGAGATCGTGCGGACGAACCTGATCAACGACCGGGGCATCCACATCTGCAAGTCGATGGTCGCCTACCGGCTCGACGACGACGCCCCGACCCCGGCGTCGACCGGCACCAAAGGCGATCACTTCGTCGGCGAGTATTACGTGAAGTTCGCCGAGCTTCTGGCCGAGGAGTACGCCGACTGGCAGCAGACCGACCGGGCGGACGAGGAGTTCGAGCGGTGGGCCGACAAGGAGCGCCGGGCGGGTCGGCTGCCCGAGGATCTGGGCGAGCAGCGCGAGCAGGTCCGGGCGTCGTTTTTCGAGACCTTCGAGGACGAGTATTTCAACGAATACAGCGATCTCGGGGCCCGGGCCCGCGAGATGCTCCGCCGCTGGGAGGAGGGCGACGAGCAGGTCCACAAGCTGTGGGAGACAATGAACGGCTGGGTGCTCGAGGGCTTCGATCAGACCTACCGCCGGCTCGGCATCGAGTTCGACGAGATCGATTTCGAGTCCGAGACCTACGAGCGGGGCCGGGAGGTCGTCGACGAGGGGCTCGAGCGGGGCATCTTCGAGCGCCACGCCGACGGGGCGGTGTACTTCGATCTCGAGCGCATCGGGATGGGGGGCGAGAAGATCCTTTTGAGGGCCGACGGGACGACCGTCTACATGACCCAGGATCTGGGGACGGCCCACCGGCGCTTCGAGGCCCGCGACCCGGGTCGCATGATCTATGTCGTCGGCGACGAACAGGAGTATCACTTCCAGGTGTTGTTCGGGATCCTCGGCGAGCTCGACGAGCGGTTCGAGGGGCGGCTCGAGCACCTGTCGTACGGGATGGTCGATCTCCCGGAGGGCAAGATGAAAAGCCGCGAGGGGAAGGTCGTCGACGCCGACGATCTGATGGACGAGATGGCCGAGCTGGCCGCCGGGGCGGTCCGGGAGCGCTACGACGACTTGTCGGACGACGAGATCGCCCGCCGCGCCGAGGTCATCGGCCAGGCGGCGCTCAAATACTACATTCTCGATTTCAACCCGCGCACCAACGTCCAGTTCGACCCCGAGGAGTCGATCAAATTCCAGGGCCGCACCGGGCCGTACTGTCTGTACAGCTACGCGCGGGTGCAGTCGATCGGGCGCCGGGTCGGCGGCTGGCCGGAGCTGGATGCCGCCGAGCGCACCGAGGCGCTCCGGGCGCTCGGGACGGACCTCGAGATGGAGGTCGTCCGCGAGCTGGAGAGCTGGCCGGAGACCGTCCGCGAGGCCGGCCGGGAGCTCGACCCGAGCGCCGTGACCCGCCGACTGTTCGACCTCGCGAAGGCGTTTTCGTCGATGTACAACGATCCGGACCACCGGATCGTCGAGCTGGAGGGCCCGCGGCGGGCGGGACTTTTGCTGCTGGCCCGGGCCGTCGCCGAGACGCTGGAGAGCGGCCTCGAGTTGCTCGGCATCGAGACCCTCGACGAGATGTGACCTCGCCATGGCACTGTTCGACCGGCTGACCGAGCGCGTCGAGGGGTTTCTCGACGACGTCTTCATCCCCGAGGACCTGCGTCGCCAGCTCGAGCGCGCCTCGCGGCTGATCGAGCGCGACGAGCACGGCGAGGCCCTGTCGATTCTGCGCCACGCCGAATCCCAGCACAGCCCCCACCACCGCACCTACCACCTGCTCGGCCTGGCGTATTTCGGCCGCGAGCAGTGGTCCGAGGCCCACGGGGCGTTCGAGCGCGCCGCCGAGCTGCGCGAGGAGCCGGCCACCCACCTGTACGCCGGGCTCGCTGCCGAGCAGCTCGGCGAGATGGCCGAGGCGAAGCTGCACTTCCAGAAGGCCCTGGGGCTCACCGAGCATCCGCCCTTCGAGTTCGACCTGTATTTCGGGCTCGGCCGCACGCTCGCCGAGCTCGAGCGGACCGACCGGGCGATCCACGAACTGCACAAGGCGCGCGAGCTCGAGCCCGACGACGAGCGGGTCGGCCTGGCGCTGGCGCACGCGCTGTTTCGCGGCGGGCGGATCGACGAGGCGGACGAGCTTCTCGAGGAGCTCGACGAGTCGACGCTCGCCGGCGAGGGATGGATGCTCGAGGCGCGCATCGCCGAGCGGCGCGGGGCGCCGGACCGGGCGGCGCGGCTGTTCGAGCGGGTGCTCGACGAGCACGACGACCGGGTCGACGCGATGCTCGGGGCGGCCCGGGCGCACCTGGCGGCCGGCGCGCCGGCGCTCGCGCAGCAGTACCTGCTGGAGGTCGTCGAGCGCGGCGAGACGCCGGCCCAGACGATCGAGGCGCGGACGCTGCTGGGCGAGGCGGCCGAGAAGGCCGACGACGACGAGCGGGCCCTCGACGCCTACCGGCTCGCGATCGAGGAGGCGACGCGCGCGGAGGTCGACGATCCGGTCGTCGACCGGGCGCGCCTGGGCGCCGGGCGGCTGGCGTTCGAGCGCGGCGACGTCGACGAGGCGGCACGGCATTTCGAGACGATCACCGCCGACGCCACCGGCGAGGTCGCCGACGAGGCCCGCCTCGAGCTGGCGCGGGTGCGCCTGGCCGACGGACAACACTCCGAGGCGCGCCGGCTGCTCGACGAACTCGCCACCGGGGCACGCGCCGGTGAGATCGCCGCCGCCCCCGACCCCGCCACGAGCGGCGCCGACATCGAGGGGCGCGAGGCCGGCCGCGAATTCGACGAAGAGCCCGGCGCACCGACGCGCGACGGCGATTTCGGGGCCCGCGTCCGCCACGTCGGGGGACTCGCGTCGCTCGACGCCGGCGACCCGGCCGAGGCGCTGGTCGCCTTCCAGGACGCCCTGCACCTGGCCGACAGGCCGGAGCTTCGCCACCGCATCGAGCAGGACCGCGAGCGCGCCCTCCGGGAGCTTCGCCCGAGCTGGGAGCTGCCCGACGACGCCGACTCGCCGCTCGCCCTCGAGCAGGTGCTCGAGCAGACCCGCACATTTTTGCAATCCTCGCCGCACCTCGAGCGGTTCGTCCCGCGGGCCCACGACCTCCAGCAGACGATGGCCGAGCCGGTCTCGGTCGCGATCGTCGGCGAGTTCAACGTCGGCAAGTCGACCCTGGTGAACGCCCTGCTCGACGAGGAGGTCGTCCCGATGGGCATCCTGCCGACGACCGCCCACACCTGCTACATCCGCTACGGGCCGCGCAAGACCGCGCGGGTCGTCTACCGCGACGAGGCGGCCGCCGACACGCAGCGGGTCGTCGAGGTCGACTACGCCGAGGCGCGGCGGCGGATGGACGAGGAGACCGACGCGATCGCGCACCTGGAGTTTCTGTACCCGCACCCGCAGCTTCGCTCGCTGCACTTCTGGGATACGCCCGGCTTCAACGCCTTCGAGCAGGGCCACGACGAGGTCGCCGCCCGGGCGATCGAGGAGGCGGAGGCGATTTTGTGGGTCTTCGACGCCAAGCAGACGTTGACCCGCACGGAGCTCGACCGCCTCGAGGCGATCGACGACGGCGCCGAGCGGGTGATCGGGCTGGTGAACAAGGCCGACGAGCTGGACGACGAGCAGCTCGAGGAGGTCCGCGAGCACCTCGACCGCCAGCTCGGCCCGCTGACCGCCGGGTCGTTCGCGATCTCGGCGCGCGAGGCCCTCGAGGAGGTGACCGGCGAAGGCGACGACGACGGCGGGGAGGAGCGCGACGGGGAGGAGCGCGAGGCCGACGGACCGGAAAAGGCGGCGGAGCCGACCGAGCGGGCGGGCTTCGAGGCGTTTCGCACGCTGCTCGACCGGCAGTTCGTCCAGCGCGCCGGCCGCATCAAGACGCTCGAGGTTCGCCGCCGGCTCGTCGAGCTGGTCGACGACGTCGGCGAGCATGTCGACGAGCTTCTGGCCGAGTTCGAGCGGATGAGCTCGCGGGTCGCCGAGATCACGACGTGGCTCGACGAGCTGGCCGACAGACGACCCGGCGCGGCGGCCGAGCGGGAGGCGACGACGGTCGACGACCAGTTCGACTTCGCCCTCGATGCCGTCGCCCGCGAGATCCGCGAGGCCCTCCGCCCGCGCGGCACGCTGTTCGCCACGAAGGTCCTCGACGAGGCCGACCGGAGCTTCGCGCTCGATCTGTTCAAATCCCGGCTCGACGACGTGTTGCGCCACTCCCGGCGGCGCGTCGTCGAGGAGGCCGACGAGATCGAGGCCGAGCTGACCGCCCGGCTCGAAGATTTGCTCGAGGCGCTGTCGGTGCAAAACGCCCGGTCGCTCAACCGGCGGCTCGACGGCCTGTACGACGAGCTGCGGACGATGCGCCTGGTCCTCGCGGAGCGCGTCTACGGCCAGCTCCGGGCGCGCATCCACGGCCGGATCGACGCCGCCGGCCCCACCCTGCTCGACGACGTCGCACCGCCGGACTCGCCCGACGATCTGACGCCGTGGAAACGCCAGCTCCGCACCCTCCTGCCAGACGCGCAGGCCCACGTTGACGAGTGGTTGACCGGCTGGTACAGGGAATTTTTTCGGGCCGCGGAGCGGTTTTCCGACCGGGTCCGGCAGGACCTTCAACTGCTGCGCCTCGAAGCCGACTATCGCTACGACACCACCGACCTCCGAGCGGTTCTGGAGACATGACCTACACGAATTGCGCGACCATTCTCGCGGCCTCGATGCTGCTCGTCGTCCCGCTCGGGTGCGACAACGACAAGGAGAGCAGCGAGGAAGACGCCGGGCCCGACGTCACCGAGGTCGAACGGACCGACACGGCGGGCGGGGCGGACGACTCTCCCGGGCCCGACGCCGGAGAGCGCCCGTCGGCGCGCGCCGGCGAATCGGGGACGATCGACGAAAAGCCGCCGCTGCCGATCGAGGAGCTGCTTCCGGTCGATCTCGTCCAGGAGATGACGGAATCCAGCGAGTTGGCCCGCGCGCCCATCCCCGGCATCAACCCCTCTCCCGACTACAATGCCGTGCGGCTGCACTCGCGCGAGGAGGACGGCTACGGCGTCGGCCTGCAGGTCTGGCGCCTCGAGGAGCCGAAGGCCGCCCGCAGCCACTTCGAGAAGCTGCGCGGGCAATACCTCGAGCCGTCCGAGAGCGAGGAGCTGGTCGACGAGCTCGAACGCCCGGTCTTCACCTCGACGCGCAGTGACGTCGCGAACATCGTCACGTGGCTCGAGGAACCGCCGGTCGTCGTCGCGATCAGTTGCGCGACCGACACCTGTGACTCCTCGAAATCGATGGCGGAGCTGGCCAGGGCGGTGCTCGACCGACTCCAGTAAGAGCCGGTTTCAAAACACTCGAGTGGGGAGTCGCGTACCCCTCGCGTGGGGAGACGCATCGTAGCCCCGGTCGCAGGCGACCGACGGGAGCCGCAGGCCGGGGGTTTGCGCCTTTTTTCGGGGTCCTATCGTAGCCCCGGTCGAAGGCG
>CAZRLK010000221.1:0-7751 GCA_964600555.1 uncultured Bradymonadales bacterium | reverse complement strand
GCGGGATGATGAAAAAGAAGATCATGATCGAGGCGTGCATGCCCGGCAGGGTCATATAAAAGTCCTGGGACATGATGTCGGGCCCGGCCTGCATCAGTTCGGCGCGGATCAGGACCGAGAAGATCCCGCCGATGATGCCCATCATCACCGAAAAGCTGATGTACAGGATCCCGATGCGCTTGGCATCCGTGGTGCAAAACCACTCTTTGAGATACCACAGAAGCGACTCGTCCGCCTCGTCGCTCAGCGGTGAGAGATAACCTTGGGCCGTCTCGCTCATAGCAGGGTGCCTCGAGTGTCTGGGGGCTTGCCGCCCGCGGTCGGGGGGCGAGCCCCGTCGACGAAGACTACTTCAGGTTCTTGCGAATGCGCCGGATCTCGGGGGGTTGCACCGCGCTGGCGTCGTTGCCGAACGACTGGCGCAGGTAGGTGATCAGAGCGGCGACTTCGCGGTCGGTCATATCGCGGGCGACGGGGGTCTTTTTGCCCGGCCACTTGTCGGTGTCCCGACCGTTGACCAGGGTGTCGACCAGGGGCTCGATGCCGCCCATCACCGTCGAGTTGCCGGCGAGGTTCGGGACGCTTCGCGGTCCCTCGCCGTCGGCGCCGTGACACGAGCTGCACGCCTCGTACAGCTCGGCGCCCTGTTCGCGCAGTTTCGCCGGCTCGACGCCGCCGGCCTGGACGACCGGACGGTCCTCGAGGCCGAGTTGATCGCGCATCTCGGCGACGTCCTCGCGGCTGACTTCGCCGCCGTCGTTCCCCCAGCTCGTCCGCTCGTGGTTGATGACGGCGGCGACTTCGGCGTTGTTGAGCGTATCGTGGCCGACCATCTGGGCGCCGTCGTAAGTCTCTCCTTTGACCTCGGTCGGCCCCCGGAGCGACTCGGCTTCGCTGCCGGTCAAAACGACCTCGATGTGATCGTCTTTGCGCTGCGGGTCGGTCGTCCACTGCGTCCCGACCAGCGGCGGGAAGGAGCCGGTCCCTTCGCCGTTCTCGCCGTGGCACTGGGCACAGTTGTCGGAGTAGATCTGGGCGCCGTCGACGTCGGCCGACTGCGAGGCGGCCTTTTTGTCGTCGACCCACTGAAAGAAACTCGCCTGGGTCATGGCGACGGTGCGAAAGTACATGTCCCAGTGGCCCTTGCCGCACAGCTCGGCGCACATCCCGACGTACTCGACGGAATTGTACCTGGCGTACGGCGACTCGTCGGGCGTGTTGCGCGTGCCGAGGTAGTCGACGACCCGTTCGCCGGTCTCGTCGTAGCTGGTGCGCTGCTCGGGGGTCGGCATCAAGCCAAACCCCTCGGCGCGGGTGGTCGTGCGTTTTTTGCGTTCGGGCTGCTGGCGGGGCGGCATCTCGACGTCGGTCTTCGGGATCGGGCCGTCGGCGCTGAACCACCAGTAGTTGTACCGGCCCGGGACGGCGTCGATCTTGACGCCCAGCTCCGGGATCCAGATGGCATGCAAGACATCGTTGGAGGTGACGTCGAGTTCGATCTGGGTGTGCGCCGGGACGATCAGGTCGCTCGAGGAGAATCCGCCGATCTCGCGGCCCCGGAACTGCTGTTCGGGGTAGCGAAACGTCCAGCTCCACTGCTGGGCGACCGCCTCGACGACCAGTTCGGTCCCCTGCTGGGGCTCGGTCTCGACCTCGAACATCACGTCGAAGGACTTCCAGCCGATGAAGATCTGGATCAAAAGCGCGGCGAGCGTCCAGCCAACCTCGAGTTGAAAGTGGCCGTGGACCGGCTCGGGCTGTTCGTCGTCGGAGGTGCGTCGGAACTTGAAGATCGCATAAAAAAGCAGGCCCTCGACGACGACCAGGATGACCAGGCAGATTTTGGCGATCACGTTGTACAGGTGCGTGATCGACTGGCCGTTGTACGAGTCCTGGGAGATGAACGTTCCCGACCCGGGGATGGCGGCGGCGATAGCCGGGATCAAAAGCAATCCGAGCGCCGCGAGCGCCGGGAGCCATTTGCGAGTGTGGTCGGGAAGGAGTTTCTCGAGGCCCATCATCATCGCTGTCTGTCGTGTCGGCGGAAGGCCCGAATGCGAAGCGATTCCGGGAGGAGTCGCTCCCGGGGAGGGATTCGCACGTCGGGCGCCTCCATACGAATCCTGAGCGGTGGCGGCTGTACCGCCAGAAAGTCGTGCATGTCAACTCGAAACGGTCTCGCGATCGGTCTATCTGCCTGTCTCGTGGTCCGGTCGGCCTCCCTCCGGGCGGCCGGTCACTGACTCGTCTCCGTGTCCGGTTCGGGGGAGCCGGTCTCCTCGGAGGCCTGCTCGCTGGCGTCCGGCTCAGTGTCTTCGCTCTGATCGGCGTCCGCCGACCCGTCGCCTGCGGCCTCCTCGTCGACCGAGGATCCGACCTCGATCTCACCGGGCCGGAGTGTACCAAGCTCGCCTTCGCCATCAACCGAGGCGAGGTAGGCGTGCAGGTCCTTCCAGTCCCGCTCCGACAGCAGCGAAGCCGAGCTCATGTCGGGGAGCGTCGCGTGGACCCCGCCGCTGGAGCGTTCGGCGAAATCCCGGTAGTTGCCGCCGGCGTGCGCCGGGACGAGCCGGCGGACCTCGAACGACAGCAGTGGGGTCGCCGTCCGGTCGTCCGGGGCACGCTCGACGCCGAGAGGCCCCAGCTCGACGCCCTGCAGGCCCTCTCCGTGGCATTCGGCACATTCGCGCTCGTAGAGGTCGCGTCCCCGCTCGACGCTGGCCTCGGGGGCGACCTGGATGGGGCCGAGCCGGGCGAGTCGCACGTAGCGCTCTTCGGACTGCTCGTCGACGAGCACCTCCATCGCCCGGTCGACCGCGATCGGCTCCGGGGGATCGGGCGTGCTCAGCGACCGGCACACCGCCACGATGTCCTCTTCGGTCGCCTCCTGGCGCTGGTCTTCGGGCACCCACTGGCGGATGTAGTGGGTGACCGCCCAGCGCTCGTCCTCGGACAGGGAGCCGAACGAAGCCATCGCCGTCCCCTCGACGCCGTTGGTGACGGAGTTGAAGATGTTCAGCGGGCTCGTGCCATTGGTCCATTCGACGTCGGTCGCCTGGAAGTTGCGGGGGGCGGGATCGAGCGCCTGTCCGGCCGCTCCGTCACCCTCGCCGCTGTCGCCGTGGCAGGAGGCGCACTGATTGTTGTAGATCTCTTCGCCGGTCGACAGTTGCTCGTCGCCCTTCGGTTCGACGCGTCCGGCGATCGTCTCTTTGATCGCCGGATCGCAGACGCCGTTTTCGGCCTCGAAGCGCGCCTGGTCGACGACCTCCGGCGGGTCGGTCTCGAGCTCGTCGCCGCTCAGCGACCGCACGTAGTGGGTGACCGCCCAGCGCTGCTGGTAGCGCAGGCTGCTCTTGTAGGTCGGGTGGGTCGCCTCCTCGGCGTCGGTCAACCCCTTCGAGATGGTGTTGTACACCTCGATCGGCCCCTCGCCGTGGCGGTACTCGCCGGCGGTCAGGTCCGGGACGGGGTTGGCGAATCGATCGGCCGGGTACTCCACGCCCCCGGCCCCGTCGTCGCCGTGGCAGCCGGCGCACTGGTTGTGATACACCCGCTCGCCGCGTTCGAGCTTGCGATCGGTCGGGACGAGCATCCGCTCGAGTTCGTCGAGGCCGATGCCCTGCGCCCCGACGGTCGTCGCGAAGGCGAGCAGGCCGCCTCCGGCGAGCAGGGCGGCGAGCGTCCGTCTGGCAGTTGAGTGATTCATGTCAGTTCGGCGATGGCGTGTCATCAGTTCGTTCGCGAATTACGGGCGACGACCGGAGCGGCTCATGGCTCGTGGTCGTCGTCGCCGTGGTGGTGGCCGAGATTGTGGGCGAGCGCCTCGTGCAAGAACGGATCTTGGGTCGGCAGGATGTTCGTCGACGAGAGACTGCGGGCGACGACGGCCAAAAACAGGCCGACAAATCCGGCGACGACCAGCAACTCGAGCCACGGCAGATAGATGGTCGGGTCGGCGGTCGGGTCGGGGTTGTTCGGGCTGAAGGCGACCCAGTACCAGATCTCGTAGACCTGGGCGGCGACGATCATCCAGCAGACGTAATACAGGATGTTGCCGGCGTTCTTTTTGATCTTCTGGGGGAGCAGGATGAAAAACGGGGCGATGAACTTCATCAGCCACAGGGCTGCAAACCAGCCGTATCCGCCCCACTCGTCGCCGGGAGTCAGGCCGCCGAGGCGTCGGATGTAAAAAAGCGACTCCTCGGGGATGTTCGCGTACCAGCACAGCATGAACTGGCAGAAGGCGATGTAGGCATAAAAGACGGTGAACGCGAAGACCATCTGGCCGAGCGAATGCACCTGGTATTCGCCGACGAAATCGCCGAAGACGTCGGTGCGCTTCAAGATCAGCACGGCGATCGTCGCCGCCGCCAGACCGGTCTGAAAGAGGGCCGCGAAATTGTAGACCTGCCACATCGTCGCGTACCAGAGTGGCTCGAGCGAGAGTATCCAGTACCAGCTCATCAGCGAGAAGCCGATCACGAAGACGACCAAAAACAGGGTGCTGAGCGTCTTGTTCGTGTCGGTCAACGTCGGGTCGCCCGAGTCGTCCTGCTGCACGGAGTTGTGCCGAATCCAGTAGGCGAAGGCGAAGGTGAGGATAGGCGCGGCGATCGTCGCCAGGGTGAGGCCGGTCGAATTGAGGAAGCCGCGCTTGAGGTCGATGATGTGCGCGGAGTGATGCGAGACCTCGTCGGTCAGCTCCAGCCACGGGAGGATGTGGTCGGCGCCGAAAAGCATCACGATCGCCAGCACGGCCGCCGGCGCCAGATACATCCCGAATGCCTCCAGCACGCGCCGGATCGAGATGCCCCAGCTACCGGTGCTCAGATACTGGGTGGCGATGATGAACGGGCCGGCGAGGCCGAGACCGAAGGTAAACCAGAAGCCGATCAGGTAGGCGCTCCAGACCCGCCGGGTATCCTCGAGGGCGAGGAGGCCGCCGACAAAGGCGAGGGCGCCGACGGCGACCAACCCCAGGCAGATCGAGTAAAAGCGGCTCGGGACCTCCAACGACTTCGGCTCGTCGATGTCGTCGTAATCGATGTGATGGCTCGACATGTCGTATGTATCCGTCGTCTCGAGAGGCGTCGTCTCGTCACCAGCGGTGACGGAGTGTCATTCGTAATCCCACGGTTCCGGCTGTTCGGCACGCTGCAGCGCGCGAAGGTAGTTGACGACCGCCCAGCGCTCCATCGGCTCGAGCTGGCTTTTATACGACCACATCCGGCCGGTGCCGTGGCTGATGATGCGATACAGGCGCTCGTCGGAGAACTCCTGGGCGCGGGCCGTCGCCGAGGCGATGTCGGGGACGTTGGTGATTTTGTTCGGGCCGGCGACCGGACCGCCCTGCTGGCCGGCGTCGCCGTGGCAGACCGCGCAGGTTTTTTCGAATTTGAGCTGGCCGTACCGCAGGGTGTTGCGCGTGACCGGCACAGGGTTGGCCAGGTTGCGGCTCGCGGAGTCGGCGTCGGCCGGGGCGGTCTGGCGCTTGTGGCGCGGGACCGTCTCCGGGGGCGGGTAGCGCATCCCCTCGGGATGGGTCTCCGCCAGCAGGTCCTGGGATTGCTGGTCCTCGAAGGCCGGGTCGTCGTGCATGCCGAAGATCGGCCACAGCGGTGCGTGGGTCTGGTTCCCGTCGGCCGGGAGCCCGACCTCGACACAGCCGGTGGCGCCGACGGCCAGCACGGCGACGGCCAGCAGTCGTGTCAGGGTGCCCTCATGCATCGGAATCAGCCTCGTCGGTGAAGGTGCGGACTTCTGTCGGGTTCATCGAGCGGGTGAAGTCGACGACGGCGTCGCGTTCGTAGTGCTCGTCGTCGGCGGCAATCCAGAGAGCGAACCGGTCGTCGGTCAGGTCGGGGTCGAGGACCTCGGCTTTCTGGAAGCACCCGGCGGCCTTGAGCATGACGACGCCGGTGGTGACGCCGCCGATGAGCACGGTCAATTCGAACATCACGGGGACGAAGGCCGGCCAGGGGGCGAAGGGCTTGCCGCCGATGATCAGGGGCCAGTCGAAGGTCATCGTCCCGAATTCCAGGGCGACGGCGCACAAAAAGCCCGTCAGGCCGGCGCCGAAGGTGACCCACGGGATCCAGGAGCGCCGCAGGCCCATCGCCTCGTCCATCCCGTGGATCGGAAACGGCGAGAAGACGTCGAATTGCTCGTACTCGGAGTCGCGGGTCTTGCGGGCGGCGGCCATCAGCTCGTCGGGATGGTCGAAAAAGGCGGCGACGCCGGGCCGGGTGTTTTCGTGGCCGGTGGCGTCGGCGACCGAACGCTCGGTCATCACGATGCCGTCCGCGTCGCCGTCCTCGCTGCCGCCGTCGTCGGAGCCGGAGGGGCCGGAATCGTCGTCGCCGCCGTCCCCGCCGCCGTCGGCCCCGTCGACGTTTTCGTGCTCGTCGACGTTTTCGTCCCCGTCGACGTTTTCGTCCCCGTCGACGTTTTCGTGCTCGTCGACGTTTTCGTGCTCGTCGACGTTTTTGCTCCCGCGCTCTTCGAGTTCCGGGTTCTCCTCGTTCACGTCGTTTGCTTCCTCCGGCGTCTCTTCGTGTTGGGTGTCGGTCTCGGAATCGGCGTCGGATTTAGCCATGGGCGGCCTCCTTGTCTTCCTTGGCGTCGACGGCCTCGTCGGCGTCCATCACGCCCTTGATCTCGGCGATGCTGACGGTCGGCAGGAAGCGGCAAAACAGCAGGAACAGGGTCATGAACATCCCGAACGACCCGAGGGTCAGCCCCCAGTCGGCCCACTTGAACTCGTAGACCCCCCAGGCGCTCGGGATGAAGTCGCGGTGCAGCACGGTCGTGACGATGACGAAGCGCTCGAACCACATCCCGACGTTGACCAGCGCGGCGATGATGAACACCGCCACCAGATTGCGGCGGATGCTCTTGAACCAGAGAAGCTGGGGGACGAGTACGTTGCAGCCGTACATCAGCAGTGCGGCCCACCAGTAGCGTCCGAACGGCCGGTTCAAAAAGTGGAATCGCTCTGGCCAGAATGCCGAGTAGTAGGCCATCACGAATTCGGTCGTGTAGGCGATCCCGACCATGAAGGCGGTGACCAGCACGATTTTGCACATCAGCTCGATGTGGTTGAGCGTGATGTAGTCCTTGAGTTTGAAGACCTCCCGCATGATGATCACCAGGCTCAGCACCATCGCGAAGCCCGAAAAGATGGCGCCGGCGACGAAATACGGCGGGAAGATGTTTTCGTGCCAGCCCGGTTCCAGCGAGACCGAAAAGTCGAACGAGACGATCGTGTGCACCGACAAGACCAGCGGGGTCGCCAGGCCGGCCAGCATCAGATACGCCGACTCGTAGTGGCGCCAGGCGCGGTTGCCGCCGGTCCAGCCGAGCGACAACCAACCGTAGATCTTTTTGCGGATCGGGTGTTTGGCGCGGTCGCGGATGGCGGCGATGTCGGGGACGAGCCCGATGTACCAGAAGACGATCGAGATGGTCGCATACGTCGAGACGGCGAAGACGTCCCAGATGAGCGGGCTGTTGAAGTTGATCCAGAGGGGCCCGCGGCCGTTCGGCAGGGGAAAAAGCCAGTAGGCGAACCAGGGGCGGCCGGTGTGCATCAACGGGAAGATCCCGGCGACCATGACCGCGAAGATCGTCATCGCCTCGGCCGATCGGTTGATCGCGGTCCGCCACTTCTGGCGGAAAAGATACAGGATCGCCGAGATCAGCGTGCCGGCGTGGCCGATGCCGATCCAGAAGACGAAGTTGACGATGAA
>CAZRLK010000220.1:0-7812 GCA_964600555.1 uncultured Bradymonadales bacterium | reverse complement strand
ACGGGCCGCTCCGACCCGGACGGCGCCTCGCTGACCGACACCTGGTCGATCGCCGACTCGCCGGACGGCTCGTCGGCGTCGCTCGGCTCGACATCCGGAGAGACGGCGACGCTGGAGCCGGACGTGCTGGGCGAGTACGTCGTCGAGCTTTCGGTCAGCGACGGGGATCTGTCGGCCGAAGATACGGTGACGGTGACGGCGGAGAACCGCGAGCCGAGTGCGGTTGTTGCGGTCGGGGCGAGCCAGCCGGTCAACCGTGGAACGCAGGTGTCGTTCGACGGGACGGGCAGCTCCGACCCGGACAGTGCCGACGCCGGTTCGCTGACCTACACCTGGTCGATCGCCGACTCGCCGGACGGCTCGTCGGCGTCGCTCGGATCGACCTCCGGGGATTCGGTGACGTTGACCCCTGATGTTGCCGGTGAGTACACCGTGCAGCTGGTGGTCGAGGATCCGCAGGGGGCGTCCGCGACGGCGACGGCGGACCTCGCGGTGGCGAACCAGACGCCGGCGGCCGAGGCCGGAAACGACCAGTCGGTCCACGTCGGGACGCAGGCGACCCTCGACGGGTCGAACTCGAGCGACCCGGACGGCGACTCGCTGACCTACAGTTGGCAGTTGATCGGGCAGCCGAGTGGTTCGTCGGCGTCGTTGAGCGGGGCGTCGAGCGCGATGCCGACGCTGACGCCGGACGTGGTCGGAAGCTACGCCATCGAGTTGACGGTCGACGACGGCACCGACTCGGCGACGGACTTCACGGTCGTGACCGCGACCAACCAGCCACCGTCGGCGGTGGCCGGCAACTACGCCGAGACGCACGTCGGGACGGACGTCGATCTCGACGGTTCGGGCTCGAGCGATCCCGAGGGCGATTCGCTCACCTACAGCTGGCAGGTGACCGACCAGCCGAGCGGCGCGTCGCCGTCGTGGAGCGGGGAAGATACGGAGACGGCGACGCTGACGCCGGACGTCGTCGGCGAGTACACCGTCGAGCTGACCGTCGACGACGGGTATGCGTCCGACATCGACACGATCCTCGTCGAGGCGACCAACGGCGAGCCGACCGCCGAGGCGGGCAGTGACACCTCGGCGCACGTCGGGACGGATGTCGATCTGGACGGCTCCAGCTCGAGCGACCCGGACGGCGATTCGCTCACCTACAGCTGGCAGGTGACCGACGAGCCGAGCGGGGCCTCGCCGACGTGGAGCGGGGAGGATACGGCGACACCGACGCTGACGACCGATACCGTCGGGGACTACACCGTCGAGTTGACCGTCGACGACGGGTACGCCACTGCGACCGACACGCTCGTGGTGACGGCGACCAACGATGCGCCCCAGGCCGACGCCGGCTCCGACCAGGAGGTCGACGTCGGGACGCAGGCCTCGCTGGACGCCTCCGGGAGTTCGGACCCGAACGGCGACAGCCTGACGTATTCGTCCTGGTCGTTCGATTCGACGCCCTCCGGCTCGTCGGCCTCGCTCGCCAGCACCTCCGGCTCGACGACGAGCTTCACACCCGATGTCGCCGGAGACTACGTCGTCGAGGTCGAGGTGACGGACGGCCATGCGACGTCGACGGATACGGTGACGGTGACGGCCTTTGGCGATCCGTCGAGCGGCGGTGAAGTGCTCATCACCGAGATCATGAACGATCCGGCCGCCGAGGGCGATGCCGACGGCGAGTGGTTCGAGCTGCACAACCCGAGCTCAACGCCGTGGAACCTGGAGGGCTGTGAGATTTTCGTCGGCGGGACGAACGAAGAGACGATCGGTAGCGCGCTGCGTGTTGAGCCGGGCGGGTACCTCTCGCTGGCGATCAGTGGCTCGCCGGGCTTCACACCGGATTACAACTACGCCGGCGCCTTCAACCTGACGAACACCTCTGACGACGTTTCGCTGCAGTGCGGAGGGACCGAAATCGATGCGGTCAGCTACGATGAATCCGCCGGCTTTCCGGGCACCGAAGGGGAGAGCAAGACGCTCGATCCGTCGGTGATTACCGACGACGAGACGGTCAACGACAGTTCGGGCAACTGGTGTGCCGGGTCGACGGATTACAACAGCGGGGACCTGGGGACGCCGGGCTCGCCGAACGACTCATGTCCGTGAGCGATCACTCCCACGCCGCCGGGGCGGGGAGGCTCGCACGTGGGAGGGGCACCCTGCGATCGGCCGTCGTCCGATGGGCCGAGGTGAGACCCTGCAAATTTTGCGCCAACGGTGGTTGACGTCGAGGGGGGTGCGCATAGGTTTGCTTGTCGACGAGGAAGCGGGATTCCGGGTCGCCGGTCGGTGACCGGCGGGTCTGCCCGCGGTCCGCCGGCCCCTCACATCGGGGTGTCAGCGGGCTCGAGCTGTCCCACGAAGTCGAGGAGCAGTCTGATGCGCACGGACAATTTCACGATCAAAACGAGAGAAGCACTCGCCGATGCGCGAGATCTGGCCGACGCGAACAATCATCCCGAGGTTCAGCCGATCCACCTGTTGAGCGCCCTGCTCGACCAGGAGGAGGGGATCGTCGCGCCCGTGCTCGAGAAGCTGGGCGTCGGGCTCGACCGGTTGCGCAAAAGCGTCCGTGACCAGCTCGACCGGCTGCCGACGGTCCAAGGGGGACGGCTCGATCTGGCGGGGGCGCTGACGGACCTTTTGCGCGAGGCGACATCCGAGGCCGACGATCGGGGTGACGAGTACGTCTCGACGGAGCACGTGTTGCTGGCGCTGGTCCAAAGCAGCGACAAGGCCGGCGAGGTGCTGCGCGACAACGGTGTCGACGAGCAGTCGGCGCGCGCGGCGGTCGACGAGGTGCGGGGCGGCCATAAGGTGACCGACCCGGACCCGGAGGCGAAATACCAGGCGCTCGAGAAGTACATGCGGGATCTGACCGATCTGGCGCGGCAGGGCGAGCTCGACCCGGTGATCGGTCGGGACGTCGAGACGCGCCGGGCGCTGCAGGTGCTCAGCCGGCGGCGCAAGAACAACCCGGTGCTGATCGGGGAGCCCGGTGTCGGTAAGACGGCCATCGTCGAGGGGATCGCCAAGCGGATTGCCGCCGGCGACGTCCCGGAGAGCCTCCAGGACAAGCGCGTGATGGCGCTCGATCTCGGTTCGCTTCTGGCCGGGACGAAGTACCGTGGCGAATTCGAAGATCGGCTCAAGGCCGTTCTCAATGAAATCGACGAGGCCGAAGGCGAGATCATCGTCTTCATCGACGAGCTGCACACGCTGGTCGGTGCCGGGGCCTCGGAGGGGGCGATGGACGCCTCGAACATGCTCAAGCCGGCGCTGGCCCGGGGGACGCTGCACTGTATCGGCGCGACGACGCTCGGGGAGTTCCGTGAGCACATCGAGCAGGACAAGGCGCTCGAGCGGCGCTTTCAGCCGATCCTGATCGAGGAGCCGTCGGTCGATCAGACGGTCACGATCCTGCGCGGGCTCAAGGAACGCTACGAGGTCCACCACGGGATTCGCATCTCGGATGCGGCGCTGGTCTCGGCGGCGAAACTGTCGCATCGATACATCACCGACCGGTTTTTGCCCGACAAGGCGATCGATTTGATCGACGAGGCGGCAGCCGGCGTGAAACTTGAGCTCGAGAGTCTGCCCAAGGAGATCGACTCGATCGAGCGGCAGATCCGCGAGCTGGAGGTCGAAAAGGAGGCGTTGAGCGACGAGACCGAACAAAAGGCCGAAGAGCGGCGCGAGGAACTGGCCGAGCGCATCGAAAACCTCCGAGAGGAGGCCGATGGCATGAAGGCCGAGTGGATGCGCGAGCGGGACGTCATTCAGGAGATCCGCGAGCTGAAAGGCGAGATCGAGGGCCTCAACCACGAGTACGAGACGGCCGAGCGCGAGGGCAAACTCGACCGGGCGGCCGAGATCCGCTTCGGGGATTTGCCGGAGATCGAGGAGCGGCTCGAGGAGCGCCAGGAGGAGCTCGAGAAACTCCAGGCCGAGGGGAGCTTTCTGCGCGAGGAGGTCACCGAAGAGGACGTCGCGAGCATCGTCTCGCGGTGGACCGGGATTCCGGTCAGCAAGATGCTCGAGAGCGAGCGCGAGAAGCTGATGCGCATGGAGGAGGAGCTGCACCGGCGGGTCGTCGGCCAGGACGACGCCGTCGAAGCCGTCTCGGACGCCGTCCGACGGGCCCGCAGCGGTCTGCAGGATCCGAATCGCCCGATCGGGACGTTCATCTTTCTCGGGCCGACCGGGGTCGGCAAGACCGAGCTGGCGCGGGCGTTGGCGGAGTTTCTGTTCGACGACGAGTCGAACATGGTCCGACTCGACATGTCGGAGTACATGGAAAAGCACGCCGTCTCGCGGATGATCGGCTCGCCGCCCGGCTACGTCGGCCACGAGGAGGGCGGTCACCTCACCGAGCACGTCCGCCGCAAGCCGTACTCGGTGGTGCTGCTCGACGAGATCGAAAAGGCCCACCCGGAGGTGTTCAATGCGCTGTTGCAGGTGCTCGACGACGGGCGGATGACCGACGGCAAGGGCCGGACGGTCGACTTTACGAACACGGTCGTAATCATGACCTCGAATGTCGGCAGCGAGCACATCCAGGATTACAGCCAGATCGAGCCCGAGAAGGCCGAGCAGATGGTCACCGACGAGCTGCGCCAGACGTTCCGGCCGGAGTTTCTCAACCGGATCGACGACATCATCCTGTTCGATGCGTTGAGCCGCGAGGATCTCACCGAGATCGTCGACATCCAGCTCGAGCATCTCTCGGAACTGGTGGCCGAGAAGGAATTCGAGCTGGAGCTGTCCGAGCAGGCGAAAGCCTACCTCGCCGACGAGGGGTACGACCCGGAATACGGAGCGCGCCCGTTGCAGCGCGTCATCCAGATGCAGGTCCAAAACGAGCTCGCCAAGTACTTTCTCGAGGGGCGCTTCGAGGAGGGCTCGCGGGTGTACGTCGATCTCGACGAGTCGAGCGAACAGTTGACCTTCGAGCAGCGCGAGGCGACGGGGGAGGCGGCCGAATGAGACGGCGGTTGGGCAGCTGGGCGGCCGGGTAGCTAAGAGCCGGTTTCAAAACACTCGCACGGGGCTACGAGCGCGTCTGGCACGGCAATCGCGGCGTCGCCGAAACTCGACGATACCTCCGGTATCGCCTGCGCATCGGCTCCTGGCGCTTGCACGCACCAGCCACGCTCTCGCCTCCTCGCCGAGGTTCTGAAACCGGCTCTAAGCAGCTGAGGCACTGGGGCGCGGAGGCGCTGAGCGCGCGCTGAGCGCCGGGTGAGGAGGGGGCTGGCCGGGAAGCGAAAACAGTCGAGCCGTCGGGTCGGTGGAATGGCCCGGCGGCTCGCCCGTTTTCCGGGGGAACAGCGCGCGTGGAGGCGGTCGATCGTCAGCGGCGGGGCGCGCCGCTGGTGCCGTTGCCAAGTCGCCGGTGCGCAGATATAGTCCCCGATGGCTGCTGGCGCGGTGGAGGCATGCCGCGCGGATCCGGGTCCGTCGATCCGGATCGTTCACATCGTCGTTTCCGACCCTCACAACTCACCGCCCCTCGCCCGCTTCGTGTGCGTCTGCGAGTGCGATCCTCGTGTGGATCGGAGGGCGGGAGTGCTGGTGGAGGGCACTTCCGCGCGAGAGAAGGTCCAAGACCATGGCCGAACATCAGACCAAATACGTATTCATCACCGGTGGCGTGATCTCGAGTCTGGGCAAGGGGATCACCGCCTCCGCCCTGGGAGCGCTGATGGAGAACCGGGGCCTGCGGGTGACCTTCATCAAACTCGACCCGTACATCAACGTCGACCCGGGGACGATGAACCCCTTCGAGCACGGGGAAGTCTTCGTGACCGACGACGGGACCGAGACCGACATGGATCTCGGTCACTACGAGCGGTTTACGTCGGCGAAGATGAGCGCGCTCAACAACTGTACGACCGGTCAGGTGTACGATTCGGTCATCAGCAAAGAGCGCAAAGGCGAGTATCTCGGGACGACCGTCCAGGTCATTCCCCACATCACCGACGAGATCAAATCGCGGGTGATGGAAGCGAGCGAGGACGCCGACATTGCGTTCGTCGAGATCGGCGGGACGGTCGGCGACATCGAGTCGCTGCCGTTTCTGGAGGCGATCCGGCAGATGATGCTCGATCTGGGCGAACAAAACGCCGTCTCGATGCACGTCACGCTGGTGCCGTACATCGAGGCCGCCGACGAGATGAAGACCAAGCCGACTCAGCACTCGGTCAAGTCGGTGCGCGAGATCGGCATCCAGCCCGACATCCTGGTCGCCCGCTCGGATCGGGATCTGCACGACGGGATCAAAGAAAAGATCGCCCTGTTTTGCAACGTCCCGAAACGCCGGGTCATCACGGCGAAGGACGCCGAGACGATCTACGAGGTGCCGCTGTTGCTCGCCGAGCAGGGCATCGACCAGGAGCTGTCCGATGCGCTCAACATCTGGTCGCGCGCCGCCGATCTCGGCAAGTGGAATCGCCTGGTCGATCGGATCAAAAACCCGCGCCACGAGGTGACGGTCGGAATCGTCGGCAAGTACGTCGATCTGACCGAATCGTACAAGTCGCTCAACGAGGCCCTGTTGCACGGAGGCATCGCGAACGAAACCGAAGTCGACCTGGAGTTTATCGACTCCGAGCAACTGACCGACGGCAACGTCGGCGAGCAGCTCGACGGGTGCGACGGGGTGCTGGTGCCGGGGGGCTTCGGTGAGCGGGGAATGGACGGGAAGGTCAAGGCGATCCGGTACGCCCGCGAGAAGGGCATTCCGTTTTTCGGGATCTGTCTGGGGATGCAACTGGCGGTCGTCGAGTACGCCCGAAACGTCGCCGGCCTCGCCGAGGCCAACAGCTTCGAGTTCGACGAGGCGACCGACGCGCCGGTGATCTCGCTGATGCCGGAGCAAAAAGACGTCGAAGAGAAGGGGGCGACGATGCGGCTCGGGGCCTATCCCTGCGAGCTGGCGTCCGACTCGCACGCCGCCGAGATTTACGGGGCGGACGAGATCAGCGAGCGGCACCGGCATCGCTTCGAGTTCAACAACGCCTACCGCGAGCGGCTCGTCGAGGCGGGGCTGGTCGTCAGCGGCACCTCGCCGGACGAGGTCCTCGTCGAGATGGTCGAGCTCGAAGAGCATCCCTGGTTCGTCGGCTGCCAGTTCCACCCGGAGTTCCAGAGCAAACCGACCGAGGCGCATCCGCTGTTCGAAAGCTACATCGAGGCGTGCCTGGAGCGGAAAAACGAGGGGTAAAACAGCGGATATTTAACCGCAGAGACGCAGAGGACGCAGAGGAAAAACTGCGTCGGAGGTGAAAAACTGCGTATTTGGGTCGGGCGGATTGCCGCGAGACGACCGTGAAGCTATCGTGCTGGAGGCCCTGGAGCGACGGGGTCAGCAGACGGCCTCGCGCGACTGGGAAAGCTGCCACCGAGCGATAGCTTCCAAAACGTTCACCGGGCAACCCACCCGAACACACTTTCCCACGCAGTTTTTCCTCCCCGTATTTTTACCTCTGCGCCCTCTGCGCCTCTGCGGTGAGCCCCACGCTGTTTTTCTTTTTTGCTCGCTTTTTACGTCCGTTGACATTGATGGCTGAACTGCCACCTTCGATGTGAGGTGACTCTCGACAGCGGAGGTATCGCGATGAGTGACGACGTGCGGGCGCATCTTCGGATCTACGGTCGCGTGCAGGGCGTGTTTTTTCGGGCGAATACCCGCGAGCAGGCCCAGAAGCGCGATCTGGAGGGCTGGGTCGAAAACCTCCAAGACGGTTCGGTCGAGGCGGTGATCGAGGGGCCGACGGTCACCGTCGCCCCGACCGGCTCGGGGAA
>CAZRLK010000219.1:0-7870 GCA_964600555.1 uncultured Bradymonadales bacterium | reverse complement strand
CAGAAAGACTCCATCAAACTCGCCAGCGTCGTCTCGAACGTCGTCGACAAGGAGACCCAGGAAAAGATCGACGTGGTCAAGCAGCGTCTGATCAAAAAGTACGGCTACAACGAGGAGTCGGCGAGCGACGTGTTGAATTTCGTGGCGAGTATCTTTGCCCGCGGCGAGTCCAAAGAGGAGGCATAACGCACCGATGGCGAATCTGGGCAAGATCAAGCAGGATCATCAGCGCTTCAAGCAGATTGTCCGCGGGAAAATCAAGGACAATCTGCGTAAGTACATGTCCAAGGGGGAGTTGACCGGCAAACAGGGAGGCGAGGAGGTCAAGGTCCCGATCCCGCGGATTGATTTGCCGAAATTCACCCACGGGCAAAAAGACACAGGGGGGGTCGGTCAGGGGGAGGGGGATGTCGGCGACATCATCGGCAAGGGAGACGAGGCGCCGGGCGAGGGGACCGGGGAGGCCGGTCAGGGGGAAGGCGACAAGTCACTCGAGGTCGATGTCACGCTCGAGGAGCTCGCCCAGATCATGGGCGAGGAGCTTGAGTTGCCGAACATCGAGCCGAAGGGCAAAAAGCGCATTGAGACGATCAAGTCCAAGTACACCGACATCCGGCAGGTCGGCCCGGAGAGCCTCCGGCATTTCAAACGAAGCTACAAGGAGGCGCTCAAACGACTGATCGCCAGCGGGGAATATGATCCGGACGATCCGGTGGTGGTGCCGATCAAGGAGGATCGGCGGTATCGATCGTGGGAGGAAGAGAAGGTCCCGGAGTCGAACGCGGTGATCGTGTACATGATGGACGTCTCTGGATCGATGGGGGACGAGCAAAAAGAGATCGTGCGCATCGAGTCGTTCTGGATCGACACCTGGCTTCGCCACCAGTACGAGGGGCTGGAGACGCGCTACATCATCCACGATGCGACGGCCAAGGAGGTCGACCGGCACACGTTTTTCCACACCCGCGAGTCCGGGGGAACGATGATCTCGAGTGCCTACAAGCTTTGTCTCGAGATTTTGGAGGAAGAGTACTCGCCGCAGGAGTGGAACATCTACCCGTTTCATTTCTCGGATGGTGACAACTGGTCAGTCGACGACACGAACGACTGCATGGAGCTTTTGCACGAGGGGATCGTGCCGAAGTCGAACCTGTTTTGTTACGGGCAGGTCGACTCGCCGTATGGTTCCGGGCAGTTCATCAAGGATCTCGACGAGCATTTCGAGGAGACCGAAAAGGTGACGCTCTCCGAGATCGACGATCGCGACACCATCTACGATTCCATCAAGGAATTTCTCGGCAAAGGCCTGTAAGCGCCGCCGAAACGACTGCCTATGCGATTCATCAAGACGATACCGCCGCACATCCGCGAGATCATCTCCGAGATCCGGGAGGTCGCCCAAGATTACGGCCTCGATTTCTTCGAGACGATCTTCGAGATGGTCGACTACCAGACCATCAACGAGATCGCCTCGTTCGGAGGGTTTCCGACCCGCTATCCGCACTGGCGGTTCGGGATGGAGTACGAGCAGTTGTCCAAGGGGCATGAATACGGCGTCTCGCAGATCTACGAGATGGTCATCAACAACAACCCCTCGTACGCCTACCTGCTCGAGGGCAACAACCTGGTCGACCAGAAGACGGTCATCGCCCACGTGTACGCGCACGTCGACTTTTTCAAAAACAACTACTATTTCTCGAAGACGAATCGGAACATGATCGACGAGATGGCGAATCACGGGGCGCGGATTCGCCGCTACGTCGACAAGCACGGTATCGAAAAGGTCGAGAATTTCATCGACACCTGTCTGTCGATCGAGAATCTGATCGACTACCATCGGCCGTTCATCGACCGGAGGCGCGACGAGGAGGAGGGCAACGAGGAGGTCGACGAGATTCCGAAGTTCGATGCCAAGGCCTATATGGACGAGTACATCAATCCCGAGGAGTTCATCGAGCGCCAGAAGGAGCGTCTGGAGCAAAAACGCCAGCAGCAAGAGCAGATTCCGCCCGAGCCCCAGCAGGACGTGATGTTGTTTTTGCTGGAGAACGCACCGCTCGAGAAGTGGGAGGCGGACATTCTGTCGATGATGCGCGAGGAGGCGTACTATTTTGCGCCGCAGCGCCAGACGAAGATCATGAACGAGGGGTGGGCGAGTTACTGGCACTCCAAGATTTTGACCGAGGAGATCCTCGACGACTCCGAAATCATCGATTTCGCGGATATTCACTCCTCGGTGATGCACACGCCGAAAGGCGGGTTCAATCCCTACAAGCTCGGGATCGAGCTGTTTCGGGACATCGAAGAGCGTTGGAACAAAGGCAAGTTCGGCAAGGAATGGGAGGAGCTCGACGATCTCGAGCGCAAGGCGAACTGGGACAAGGAGCTGGGGCTCGGCCGTGAGAAGATCTTCGAGGTCCGGAAGCTGTACAACGACGTGATGTTCATCGACGAGTTTTTGACCGAGGAGTTTTGTCGGGAGCAGAAGCTTTTTACCTACGAGTACAACCCGAAATCGGACACCTGGGAGATCGCCAGTCGAAAGTTCGAAGCGATCCGGGAGAAGCTGCTCTCGAAGTTGACGAATTTCGGCGAGCCGTTCATTTACGTGCGGGACGGCAACTACGAAAACCGCGGCGAGTTGCTGTTGCACCACAAATACAAGGGGACGCCCCTGCGGCTCGATTACGCCCAGGACGTTTTGACCTCGCTCGAGCGGATCTGGAAGCGTCCGGTCAACCTCGAGACAGTCGCCGAGGGAGAAGGAGTTCTTTTGTCGTTCGACGGCGACGACCACGCCACCTCCGAGATCGCCTACGAGCCGGTGGCGGTCTGATCCCGCGCCGTTCGGCCCGCGGGAGATCGGCGACACACCGTCGTCTCGCGGGGGACGAGCCGGGGCCCGCAGGCACTCGGCGTCTTCCTTGCTTTCGCTCCCCGCCGCAGTTCTGATACCGGCTGTAAATGCGATGTATCGATTGGTTCGCCCTCTCCTTTTTTGGTTCGACGCCGAGACAGTCCACCGCTGGGTGATGGCGGTTTTGAAGGTGTTGCTCGCCCCGTCCTGGGTGCGAACCTGGGTGCGTTCGGGCCATCTGCACCGGGCGCCGGAACTTCGCCAGAGGATCTTCGGCCTCGATTTTCCCAATCCAGTCGGTCTGGCGGCCGGTTTCGACAAGAATGCCGAGTGCGTCAATCCGCTGGCGAGTTTCGGGTTCGGCGCCGTCGAGATTGGAACCGTCACCGGACAACCCCAGCCAGGCAATGTCCGGCCCCGCCTTTTTCGTCTCCCGGACGACAAGGCTCTGCTCAATCGGATGGGCTTCAACAACGAGGGAAGCGAGGCCGTCGGCGAGCGGCTCCTGTCACGTGAGATCGAGCCGATCCTCGGCGTCAACATCGGCAAGAGCAAAGTCGTGCCGTTGAAGGAGGCCGAGCGTGACTACGAGTTGAGTTTTCGGCGACTGTACGATTCGGCCGATTATTTTGTGGTCAACGTTAGTTCGCCGAACACGCCGGGTCTGCGAGATCTTCAAAAGTACGAGCCGCTGGCCGACCTTCTCGGGCATCTCCAGGGCTTGAATGAGACGCTCGCCGACCGGCGCGCCCAGTTGCCCAGGCCACTTTTGGTCAAGATCTCTCCGGATCTGAGCGACGGAGAGCTGGAGGCCGTCTTGCGGGTCGTCGAAGAACACCAGATCGACGGCCTCATCGCGACGAATACGACGGTTGATCGTGAGGGGCTGGAGACGGAAGGGCAGGAGGATCTGGGGTCGGGCGGGATCTCGGGTCGGCCGGTCCGCGAACAGTCGCTGCGATTCATTCGCCGCATCTACCGCGAGACTGACGGAAAGCTTCCAATCGTCGGGGTCGGGGGGATCTTTTCGGCCGACGACGCCCTGGCCGCCATCCGCGCCGGCGCCTCGCTCGTGCAGGTCTGGACGGGATTCGTCTACGAGGGCCCGAAACTGCCCGACCGCATCAACGAGGGATTGCGTGAGGCGTGTCGGGACAACGGCTGGGACTCCATCGAGGAGGCCGTCGGGGTCGACGCCTGAGTCGACAGCCATGGCCTGGGCGGTTCGGATTCGGCAGACGGGGTCCGGGCGGTGCTACCGGGGGAATGTGGCAGCGACTCGAGACTCGGGAGTCGCGCCCGTCGGAGCGAGCCGGTGCACTGACACGGTCGTCGAATTTCGCTACACTGGGAATGAGAAGTCGGCCTCAAGCCCGGGGCTATGCCCGCCTCTCGGAGATGTCGATGCGCTACCGGACACGCCACTGGTCGATCAGTCGCTGGATCGGCGCGTCGATCGTGGTTGCCGGCTTGGCGTGTCTGCTGATGCCCGCCGAACCCGATGCGCGAGACGCCGACGAGTCGCGGCTCGGCGCCGAGGAACACCCGCTCGGGACCAGTCACAACGGCGATCTGGCGCCGCCGGACGACGAGGTCGACTGGCGGTACATCAAAGTCGAGCAGGCCGAAACGGTCAGTTTCTCACTCGCGGTCAGCCCCGAAAAAAAGGCGGGGACGCTGACGTTGACCCGCGCGACGGGCGACGAACTCGACCAGGCGGAAACCGACGAGGGGAGCGTCGAATTCGATTCGAAGCTCTCGCCCGGTCTGTATTACGTGAAGGTCGCCGCCTCCGCGAAGATCGATTACACGCTCTCGATTTCGGGTTCGTAGTGCGGTGCGTCCCTGCCCGTGGAGGGTATTCTCCCATCGACAACGTGGCATGAAGAGGCGAGATGGGTCCTTGGTCCCAGCCTGTGGAAGATAGCCTCATTGTAGGCACGAAGCTCTCTCGGGCAAAGGGGCGAGGATAAACCTCGACTCGACAGCCGGAGTCCGGGCCCGATTCGACGGGTCGACGCCGAGATCTCACAGGAGATTCACCGGATCGACGTCGACGATGATACGGACGTTGCGGTAATTCGAGGAGTGGGGATCGAAGTGGTCGACGCTCTCGAGCATCCGGCGGGTTGTCTCGCGGAGTTTCGATCGGTCGTCGCCCTTCAACAGAAGTTGCCATCGGGCGCGCCCCTTCAGGCGGGAGAGGGGAGCGAGTGCGGGGCCGAGCAGGAAGGTCTGGTCGGCCAGTTTGGGGCGATTCCGAAGGATCGCGCGGGCAGCGGATGCGTAGTCGCGGGCCGCCTGGGTGACGCGGCCGTCGCTTTTCGATTCGAATTTGATGGCGACCAGATGGCCGAAGGGGGGATACGACAGTTCGCGGCGAAGGGAGAGTTCGCGGTCGGCGAATTGCTCGTAGTCGTGATCGGCGGCCGCCTGCACGGCGTAGTGGTCGGGATTGTACGACTGGATGTACACGCGCCCGGTCTCCTCGCCGCGTCCGGCGCGCCCGGAGACCTGGGTGAGAAGCTGGAAGGTGCGTTCGTTCGAACGGAAATCGGGGAAGTTGAGGCTCAAATCGGCCAGGACGACACCGACGGTGACGACCCCCGGGAAATCGTGGCCCTTGGTGA
The DNA here is from genome assembly GCA_964600555.1 of uncultured Bradymonadales bacterium. GTDB lineage: Bacteria > Myxococcota_A > Bradymonadia > Bradymonadales > Bradymonadaceae > CAJXPB01. The sequence goes on along the minus strand of CAZRLK010000219.1, from coordinate 2,383 downwards.
CCATCTGCGTGCCAGCCAAAAGATCGATCTTTTCGTCGCGAAACCGACCGATCAGCTCGCGGATCTGCTTGCCGGTGGTCGTGTCGCGATCGAGGCGGTCGATGGCGGCCTCGGGATACAGGTTCTGGAGGTGCGACTCGAGTTGTTCGGTCCCGATCCCGCGCGAATCGAGGCCGTCGTCGCCACACCGGGGGCAGGATTCGGGCATGCGCAGCGAAAAGTCGCAGTGGTGGCAGCGCAGGGCCTCCTGGCGGCGGTGGTAAGTGAGTGAGACATCGCAGTGGTCGCATTCGAAGACGTGCCCGCAGTCGGCACAGATGACACACGGGGAGAATCCGCGGCGGTTCAAAAACAAGATGGCCTGTTTGTCCGCCTGGAGGGTTTCCTGGAGGCGTTCGTACAGTTTCGGAGAGACGACATGCGAGGGGCTGGCATCGTCACCGCGGCCGCGCATGTCGACGATTTCGACCTCGGGCATCGGGTGATCGTCGACGCGGTCCGGCATGGGAAGATACGTCAGGCGGTCGCCGTGGCGCGAGTTGTAGTAAGATTCGAGCGATGGGGTGGCACTTCCCAGAATGACCCGGGCGGATTCGAATTTCCCCCGGACCAGGGCCATGTCCCGGGCGTTGTAGCGAGGGCCGCGCTCCTGTTTGAAGCTCGTGTCGTGGGCCTCGTCGACGACGAGGACGCCGAGGTTGGTCAGCGGGGCGAACAGGGCGGATCGAGCGCCGATGACGATGTCGACTTCGTCGCGAGCGATTTGCCGCCACTGGTCGAAGCGCTCGGCGGGAGTCAGCCCGGAGTGCTGGACGGCGATGGAATTGCCGAAGTGGCCGCGAAAGACTGCGACGAACTGGGGAGTGAGGGCGATTTCGGGCAGGAGGACGAGTGCCCGCTCGCCGTGTTCGAGGGCGTCGCGGATGGCGCGCATGTAGACTTCGGTCTTGCCGCTTCCGGTGACCCCGTGCAGTACGAACCCCTCGAATTCGCCGCGCGTGCGAGCTTGCCGGATTGTCTCGAGCGCCTCGTGTTGGGCGTCAGTCAGTTCATGGTCGTCGGGACTGGGGACGGGTTCGGAGGCGAAGGGATCGCGGTAGACCTCGCGGCGCTCGACCTCGAGAAACCCCCGGTCGACGAGACCTCCAAGAGAGCCGTACGGACTGTCGACGTACTCGCGGATTTCGGCCAGGGGTGTCGCCTGCTCGTCATCGAGACGCTCCAGGATCCGGGCCTGCTTTTTGCCGATGCGATCCCCATCGCCGGGAGGTTCGACGATGCGATAGAACTTCTCGTATTTGGCGCCGACCTCCGGGTCGTCCTGGTGGTACTCGATATCGACGAGGCCGCGTCGTTCGAGGGCGACGAGTTGCGTGTAGGTCGCCTCGGAGTGGAGCTGTTTGAGGGTCTCGATCGAGGCGATCTCGGCGTCGCGGAGGTGATCGAGGGCGGCTGCGAGAGGCCCCTCCAGGGGCGCCTCTTCGGGCGGCGGCTCGCGGAGACGATAGTGTTTCAGCCCCTCGAGTCGTACCGAGGAGGGGAGGGCGAGGCGTGCGACCCGGCCGATCGGAGCCATGTAGTAGTCGCTGATGAACTGCAGAAAGGCGAGATCCGTCTCGCCGAGCAGGGGTTCGGGATCGACGAGGTCGACGAGTGATTTGGTCCGCTGTTCGAGATCGGGGTCGTCGAGTTCGTCGACCAGTTCCATTACGAGACCGGTCTTGGAGCGATTGCGAAAGGGGGCATGCACCAGGTGGCCGGGTTCGATCGTTCCGGCGAGTTCCTCGGGGATCGAGTAGGCAAACGTGTGGTGGACGGGAACGTCGACGGCGACCTGAGCGTACACGGGCGGTGGGGGGGCGGGTTGAGCGAAGACCGCAGGTTCGGGACAAACTACCACCCACGGGGCGAGCCCGCCAAGGGGCGTGCCGTCGGTGCACCAGGGAGGAGTGTGGGTGTGAAGTTGATGCTTGGGAATAGTTCCGGCATCTTTTATGCTTTGGGAAGCATGGTGACAGTCTGGGAGAGCTGTAAGCAGAATCTCGCATTCAACTCGCGTCGACGTGTTCGTTGAAGGCAGCCAGGTGCTGTCCCAACCTCGTCAGTCGCCTTTTTCGAGATGGAGGAACTATGCAGAGTCGAATTCGATCGGTTTTGATTTCGTTGATGATCGCAACGCTTTTCGCAATGGGAGGCATGGTCACGACGGCGGCGGCGCAGACCGTCTCCGGAGACCAGATCCCGCTCGCCGAATCGGACGACGACTCCGACGACGATGACGACGAGGCACACTTCGCCTGCGACGGCGAGAAGGATAAAGACAAGAAGGACGACAGCGCGAAGTTCACCGGAGGGGACAAGGACGACTCCGACGATGACGACG
>CAZRLK010000218.1:6303-7945 GCA_964600555.1 uncultured Bradymonadales bacterium | reverse complement strand
TCGACGTGCTCGTCATCGAGCGCGAAGACGAGTCCGGTCAGGTCATCCTCTCGAAGGAGCGCGCCGACCGCAAAAAGGTCTGGGAAGGCCTCGAGGACAAGTGGGACGACGACGAGCTGGTCGAGGGGACGATCACCAACCGGGTCAAAGGCGGCCTGCAGGTCGACATCGACGTCGAGGCGTTCCTGCCGGGCAGCCAGGTCGAATTGCGCCCGACGCGCAACCTCGACCAGTACATCGGCCGGGAGTTCAAGTTCAAGATCATCAAGTTCAACAAGGGCCGATCGAACATCGTCCTCAGCCGCCGCGCCATTCTCGAAGAAGAGCGCGAGTCGCTCAAAGAAAAGACCCTCGAGAAACTCGACGAGGGCGCCGTCATCGACGGCATCGTCAAAAACATCACCGACTACGGGGCATTCGTCGACCTCGGAGGCATCGACGGCCTGTTGCACATCACCGACATGTCCTGGGGCCGCATCTCGCACCCGACCGAGATGTTCACCGTCGGCGACGAAATCCAGGTCAAGATCCTCGATTTCAATCCCGACAACGAGCGCGTCAGCCTCGGCTACAAACAGCTCACCCCCGACCCCTGGGAGGGCGCCGAGGATCGATACCCCGACGGCACCCACGTGTTGGGCAAGGTCGTCAGTCTCATCGACTACGGGGCGTTCGTCGAACTCGAGGAGGGCATCGAGGGGCTGGTCCACATCTCGGAGATGAGCTGGACCAAACGCATCAAGCACCCGGCGAAAGTCGTCAGCGAAGACGACATCATCGAGTGTGTCGTGCTCAACCTCGACATCGACGAAAAGAAGGTCAGCCTCGGGCTCAAGCAAATCGAACCCAACCCCTGGGAGTTGCTCGAGGAGAAATACCCGGTCGGGACGCGGATCCTCGGCGAGATCCGCAACATCACCGACTTCGGCCTGTTCGTCGGCATCGAGGAGGGCATCGACGGACTCGTCCACATCAGCGACATCTCGTGGACGCAAAAGATCCGACATCCCTCGCAACTGTACGACGTCGGCGACGAAGTCGAGGCGGTCGTGCTCAACATCGACGTCGAAAACGAGCGGTTTTCGCTCGGCATCAAGCAACTCGAGCCGGATCCCTGGGAGACGATTCCCAAGCGCTATCCGCCGGGCAAGGTCGTGCCGGCCAAAATCACCAAAATCACGGACTTCGGCGCCTTCGCCGAAATCGAGGAAGGGATCGAGGGGCTGATCCACATCTCGGAGCTGGCCGACCGGCGCATCGAGGAACCCTCCGAGATCGTCGAGGAGGGCGAAGAGCGCAAGGTCGAGATCATCAACGTCGACCCGAAAGAGCGCAAGATCGCCCTGTCGATCAAGAGCTTCGTCGAACGCTCCGAAGAGGGCGAGCTGCACGAATACAGCGAGGAGGGCGGCGCGACCGCCCAGTTCGGCGACGTGTTCAAAGATGAACTCGGCAACATCGCCGAAGGAGCCGAAGACGTCCAGGAAGCCGTCGAAGGGGAGGAGCCGACGGCCGAGCAGATCGAAGAGGCGGCCGAACAACTCGAGCAGGCGCAGGCGGAGGCCGACGCCGAAGCGGAAGAGGCCGACGAGTCCGGCGAGGCTGACGAAGCCGAAGCTTCCGAGGAGGATGCGGCCGAAGC
>CAZRLK010000218.1:0-6203 GCA_964600555.1 uncultured Bradymonadales bacterium | reverse complement strand
GAGGCCGACGAAGTGGACGAGGAGGACGACGCCGACGAGGCCGAAGCCTCCGACTCCGACGAGGAAGACGAACAAGACGACGAGGCCGAAGTTTCCGACGAGGCTGAAGAGGCCGACGACGAGGACGACGCCGACGAGGCCGAGGCCTCCGACGAGGAAGACGAAGACGACGAAGAAGCCGACGCCTCCGACTCCGACGAGGAAGAGGAAGACGAGGAAGCAGACGAGGAGACCGCCGCGAAAGAAGCCGAAAGCGCCTGATCGGCGATCGCCCTTCTCCGTGTCTTCCAGGCCGGCGGCGGACCTCTCCGCCGCCGGCTTTTTTTCATCGGGCGTTCGCGTGAGCCCGGCCGCCTTCACCGGCCCTCGCCCGCCGACACCAGCGACGCTGAGACCGATGCTCGAGGAACTCCAAGACAGACGCCTCGTGTTCGTCACCGGCAAGGGAGGGGTCGGCAAGAGCACCACCGTCGCCGCCCTCGGCCGCGCCCTCGCCGACATCGGCCGCCAGACCCTGATCGTCGAGACCGATGCCTACTCCGCGATGGAGGGCCTGCTCGACATCGACCTCGCCGACAATGCCATCACCCCGGTCGATCCCCCGCTGCACGCCGTCAAACTCACCGAATCCGAGTGCATCGTCGAGGCAATCGCCCGGTTCATTCCCAGCAAACGCATCGTCCGCTCGCTGCTCGACAACCAGGTCGCACGGGTCTTTTTCAACGCCGCCCCCGGCGTCAATCAGTTCGCCGTGCTCGACCAGGTGCGCCAGTTTCTCGAGCGCTCCGACGGCGACCGGCCCCGCTGGGACAACATCATCGTCGATCTCCCCGCCAGCGGCCACGCCGCCACCTTTCTCGACGTTCCGCGCACCCTCTCCGGGATCATCACCGTCGGCCCGATCAGCGAGGCGACCGAACAACTCGCCGAACTCATCGAAGACCCCGACCGATCGGCCATCCTGGCGGTGTGCCTGCCCGAAGAGATGCCGGTCAACGAGACCGTCGAGTTCGAACAGCAGCTCTCCTCGCAGATCGGACGCGGCCTGACGGTCGCCTTCGCGAACATGGTCCACCGGGCCCCGATCGACCCCGAACACGCCGAGACCTTCGGACGCGTCGCCGACCGCGTCGACCGCTCGGAGCTGATGGCCTCGACGCTCGGCGCCGAAGGCGACGCCGACGAGCGCGTCGTCGAGCGGCTCGTCGCCGGCAACGTCCTCGCGATGGACTGGTACCGCCGCGACCAACGATACCTCGACGAGCTGCACGAGCGCCTCGGCGCCGACGTCTTCGAGATTCCCGTCTTTTACGAGGCGAACGGCGAAGCCATCGTCTCGCGCGTCGCCGGGCACATGCTCGGCCGTCAGACAGACGACGGCCCGGCCGCCCAGACGTCGCGCACGCTCGCCTCTTGATACTGCTTGTGATTGTGTTGGCCTCGGCCCCTCGATTGCGATGACATCTTCGTCCGACAGCCGCAGAGATCTCAGCGAGGTCCTCGAGAGCGGCCGCCTGGTCGTCTGCGCCGGTCCCGGGGGCGTCGGCAAGACCACCACCGCCGCCGCCCTCGGCGTCCGCGCCGTGCGCATGGACCGCAAGGTGATCGTCATCACCATCGATCCGGCCAAGCGCCTCGCCAACAGCCTCGGCCTCGCCGAGCTCACCAACGACCCCCAGAAAATCGACCTCGAGGCCTCCCCGGCCGTCGACGCCGAGGGCGAGCTGTGGGCGATGATGCTCGACCAAAAACAGACCTTCGACGACCTCGTCCGGCGACACGCTCCCGACTCCGGCGCCCTGGAGCGCTCGCGCGACAACCGAATCTACCAGTTGATGTCCTCCGCCCTGCACGGCATGCAGGAATATGCCGCCCTCGACAAACTCCACGACCTGTACACCGGCGGATATTTCGACCTCGTCGTCCTCGATACCCCGCCGGCGACCAGTGCCCTCGATTTCCTGGAGGCCCCCGAGCGGATGAGCCGGTTTTTCGACCGGCGCATCATGAAGTGGTTCCTCCCCGAGGAGAGCCGCTCGTCGGGGTTTTTCAGCAAGATCCTCAATCCCGCCGGCTCGGTCGTCCTCAAGCTGCTCTCGAAGCTCGTCGGCGAGACCTTCGTCGACGAGCTCGTCGAGTTTTTCGACACCTTCCAGTATCTGCGCGAGACGCTCCAGGAGCGCGGCGAGATGATCGAATACATCCTGCGCGACCCGCGCACCTACTTCCTCCTGATCACCAGCGCCGATCCGCGCCGACTCGGCGAGACGCTGCAGTTTCACGACAAACTCGGGGAACTCGACCAGGAGGCCTACGCCTTCATCGTCAACCGGGTAACCCCACAGTTTTCCGTCGACGATCTCGAGCGGCTCGACCGCGCGAAACTCGAGGCGTTTTTGCGCAACCACGGCATCCCCGCCGAGACCGACGCCGACGGGCTGCTCGACCAGCTCGAAGACCACTACGCCGCCCTCGCCCGCCTCGCCGCCCGCGATCGCCGCTCGATCGAACGCCTCGCCGAACGCGTCGGCGACGAGCTTTTGCAACTGGTGCCGATCCTCGGCCAGGACGTCCACAGCATCGAGGATCTCGTCGAGCTCGGCCGCTTTCTCACCCCCGGCGACCCGAAGGTCGGCATGGCAGCGAGCAGTCAGGGCTGATCGCGGGCCTCACGCCTCCCGCTCGACGATCTCCAGGACCGCCCCGACGACCTCCTCGGGGTTCATCTCGGTCGTGTCGACCTCGATCGCATCGTCGGCCATTGTCAGCGGCGCCACGTCGCGATTGCGGTCGCGTTCGTCGCGCTCTCGGATCTCCCGGAGGGTCGCCTCGAAATCCGCCGGCTCGCCCTTGTCTTCGAGTTGCTCGCAGCGGCGGCGGGCGCGCTCCTCGGCACTCGCGGTCAAAAAGATCTTCACCTCGGCGTCCGGAAAGACCACCGTCCCGATGTCCCGGCCCTCGAGCACACTCGATTCGGCGCGCCCCAGGTCGCGCTGGACGTCGAGCAGCGCCTCGCGCACCTCGGGGTACGACGAGACGACGCTCGTCAACCAGCTGACCTCGGCGGTCCGGATCTCGTCGCCCATCGCCTCCCCGTCACAATACAGGACGTTGGCCTCGTCGGTCGTCTCGAACCGAAACTCGAGCCGGTCGGCCACGCCGGCGACCGCCTCCGGATCGTCGGTGTCGACGCCCCGTCGGGAGGCTTCGTGGGCCACCGCCCGGTACAACGCCCCGGTGTCGATCAACTGGTAGCCCAGCCGCCGCGCGACCCGCGAGGCGATCGTCGATTTGCCCGCTCCCGCCGGCCCGTCGATGGCAACAATCACGATGCACTCCTCGTTGCTCGAAGCTCAAAACAGCGCCGTCGGCGAGGCCGCCGACGCTCCCACGAACGTCCGATACGTTTGCGGCGCCGTCGGCGAGGCCGCCGACGCTCCCACGAACGTCCGACACGTTTGCGGCCAGGTCACCGAGGTTCCGCCCGGAAGCGTTCAGCCGACTTCCGAGAGCGCCCGCCCGAAGGCCGCGAGAAACCGCTCGTTGTTGTCCTCGGTGTCGATCGTCACCCGGAGATGTCTCGGCAGCCCGTAGCCGACCATCGGGCGGACGATCACCCCGTGGTGCAGCATCCGCTCGTAGACCTCCGGGCCGTGGTGGGGCGTCTCGACCAGAAGAAAGTTCGTCTGGCTCGGGATCCACGAGACGCCCCGGCCCTCGAGCTCCTGCAACCCCTCGGTCAACTGCGCCCGGCCCCGCTCGTTGAGGCTCACCGACCGCTCGACGAACTCCGTGTCGCCGAGCGCCGCGACGGCCGCCTTCTGGCCGAGCCGGTTGCAGTTGAACGGCGCGCGAATCCGGTTCATCGCGTCGATCACCTCGGGCTCGGCGATCGCGTAGCCGATCCGCAGCCCCGCCAGCCCGTAGCATTTGCTGAACGTCCGGGTGACGACCAAAAGATCGTGGGCGTCGCGCATCTCGAGCGCCGAGACGTAATCGTCGGCCTGCACGTACTGCGTGTACGCCTCGTCGACGATCGCGACGACCTCCTCCGGCAGCTCCTCGAGAAACCCCCGCAGCGCCTCGCCGTCGAGGTAGGTGCCGGTCGGATTGTTCGGATTCGCGATGAAGACCACCCGCGTGTTCTCGCGCACCGCCCGCCGCATGTTCCCCAGATCGTAGCGCAGCCCCTCGGCCATCTCGGCGGCGTCGAAGTCGAGGTCGTGGGCCTGCAGCGCGATCGGATACGCCCCGAACGAATGCTCCGAGACGACCCCGTGGTCCTCCCCGGCCCGCGCCGTCGCCTGGACCGCCAGCCGCAGCAACTGATCGGAGCCGTTGCCGGTCAGCACCTCCTCGACCGGCACCCCGTGAAACTCCGCGACCGCGTGTTTCAGCTCGTAGGCCGCCCCGTCGGGGTAGATGTGCGTCTCCCCGAGATTCTCCCGCAGCACCTCGAGCGCCGCCGGGCTCGTCCCGAGCGGATTCTCGTTGCTCGCCATCTTGACGACGTCCTCGACGCCGTACTCGCGGCGAATCTCGGCGACCTGTTTGCCCGGAACATACGGGCTGATCGAGGTGATGTGCTCGTCGGCGACCGGTCGTGTCATGTGCCTCTCTCGTCGGTGTCGGAACGCTGGACGTCGTACGAGTCGATGCCGGCCCACTCCAGCTCCGGCTCTCCCCCCTGAAAGAAGGCGCGAATGTCGGCGACGACCCGCTCCGGCAGCTCGCCGTGCTCGTCGGCGACCGGCGCCATCGCCCACTCCAGCCCCGGCTCGCTGCGCAGCCACGAGATCTGGCGCTTGGCGTAGCGGCGCGTCCGGGTCTTCGCCTCGCGGACCGCCTCCTCGAGCGGCAGCTCGCCGTCGAGATGCTCGCCGAGCTGGCGGTACCCGAGCGCCTGCAGCGGCTTCAACTCCGGATCGTAGCCCTGCTCGCGGATCGCGCGGTACTCCTCGAGCAGCCCCTCCTGCATCATCCGGTCGAACCGCGTGTCGATTCGCTCGTGGATCTCGTCGCGGGGCCGAATCAGCCCGATCTTCAACGGATAGAAGTTCGGGTCCGAAAACGAGTGTTCGCGCTGCTGGACGCTGAGCGGCTCGCCGGTCTGCTCGTACACCTCCAGCCCCCGGCGAATCCGGGCCCCGTCGGAGGGATCGATCTTCGCCGCCAGCTCCGGGTCGACCTCCTCGAGCCGCTCGTACAGCGCCTCCAGGCCCAGCTCGTCGGCGAGCCGCTCGTATTTCTCCCGGATCGCGTCGTCGGATTCGGGCGCCTCGAAGATCCCGTGGACCAGCAGCCGCAGATACAGCCCCGTGCCCCCGACGACGATCGGGCGTTTGCCCCGCCCTCGGATCTCGGCGATGACCTCCCTGGCCCGGCGCACGTAGCGGCCGACGTCGAAGTGCTCGTCGAGCTCCAGCTCGTCGATCAGATGGTGGGGAACCCGGCGGCGCGCCTCGTCGTCGGGCTTGGCGGTCCCGATGTCGACGTGGCGATAAATCTGGACGCTGTCGGCCCCGACGATCTCGCCGTCGATCGCCTCGGCGACCCGCAGCGCAAAGGTCGACTTTCCGACGGCCGTCGGGCCCCCGATCACGAGGATCCGCGGCAGGTCGGGCGTTGGCAGAGTGTCGTAGTCCATCTCACCGTCGCTCGAAGGATTTTTCGAGTTCGCCGAGTGTGATCCGGTAATACACCGGCCGGCCGTGCGGACAGTTCGCCTTGAAGTCGATCCGGTCCATCTGCTCGAGCAGCGAGGCGCACTCCTCGCGGGTCAGCTCGGTCGGCCCCCGGACCACCGAGTGGCAGGCCATCCGACTCAGCAGCGAATCGACCGCCTCCTCGAGGCGCTCCGACTCGCCGAGCTCTCCGAGTTCGTCGAGGGCGTCTTTGACCAATTGCTCGTGATCCGCCCCCTCGAGCATCGCCGGGACCGACTTGATCGCGTACGAGCTGCCGCCGAAATGCTCGATGTCGAATCCCGCCCGGCCGAAAAAATCGAGGTGCTCGTCGAGACACTCCGCCCGGACGGCGTCGAGTTCGATGCGTTGGCCGAAAAGCAGCGACTGGGTGTGTGTCCCCGCCCGGTGGTATTGCTCGCGGAGGCGCTCGAAGCCGATCCGCTCGTGGGCGGCGTGCTGGTCGACGACGACCAGGCCGTTTTTGTCCTCGCAGACGATGTACTGGCGTTTGAACTG
>CAZRLK010000217.1:0-7991 GCA_964600555.1 uncultured Bradymonadales bacterium | reverse complement strand
GAACCTCCGCCCCGAGGCGGACGATCCCGCAGGTCGATGTGCTCGAACCTCCGCCTCGAGGCACGGGTGCGTCGGGGTCCCCCTGCGGCAGGCTCCGCCCGCGGGCACCCCACCCCCGGGAGGGGGACCTGTGGGGCAATCCGCCCCGACCCACCGGATTTTTCGCATCGACCTTCCGAGATTCCGCTCCAGGGCACCCATTTTCGCAATCACCCTCCCCCGGGCTCCGCGCCGGGGCGGAGATTTTGAAGATCGCCCGGGCTCGAACCTCCGCGTCGAGGTACGCGCTCGCTCGGTCGACCGCGGGAGGCTCCGCCCGCGGGCACAGCTCTCTCCGGTTCCCCGGTGCGAGAAGGCGCCCCGGGCCTCTCAATTGGCCGGGTTCAGCGGAAGGCGCACGCGAAAATCGGTCCCTTCCCCCGGCGTGCTCTCGAATTCGATCGTGCCGGCGAGTGCGTCGACGCTGCGTTTAACGATCCAGAGGCCGAGTCCGAAGCTGTCGGTCCCGTCTTCGCCCTCGACGCGGTGAAACCGCTCGAAGATCTGGTCCTGATGTTCCGGCGCGATCCCGATGCCGCGGTCGCGGACCACCAGCTCGGCGAACGTGTCATTCGATCGCAGGACGACTTCGATCGGCTCGCCGTCTCCGTACTTGAGGGCATTCGAGAGCAGATTGGTGGCAATCTGCTCGAAGCGGACTCGGTCGCAGCGTCCCGGCAGGTCGGAGGCGATGTCGGTCTCGAGTCTCGACGCCGATTCGGCGAACTCACCCTCGAGGCGCTCGAGGACGTCACGGAGCACCCTGCCGAAATTCATGCTCTCGTAGGAGACGTCTCGCCGGGCGGCGTCGTCGCGGGCGCCCTCCAGGAGGGTGGTCATCATCTCGACCATGCGAGCGACGCTCGCGTCGGCCGAGGCGACCGAGTCGCGCAGACTCTCGACGGTCGCTTCGCCGGCCTCGAGCCGATCGAGGTACCGGTCGATGAGCCCGAGGTTCATCTTGACCGCACTCGCCGGCGAGCGCAGGTCGTGGGAGAGGACCGACAAAAGCTCCTCGCGGTCGCGCATCGCCTTGCCGAGTCGTCGGTAGGTCGCCTCGCGCCGGCGTTCGACATGCTCCTTTTCGATCGCATCGGAGAGGACGTTCGAGATCCCGCGAATAAACTCGGAGTCCTCCTTCGTGAACCTGGTCGGCTCCCGAGAGTGCACTCCGATCGCCCCGAAGGGTCGCCGGCGGCCGGGCACCTGGACGGCCATCGCACTCTGCAAGTCGTGGGCGGTCACCAGTTCGGTTGACCCCAGATCGGCGTCGCTCAGATCCTCGACGACCACGACCTCGTTTTCGAGCAGGGCGTGGCCGATGGCGGCGTTGTCGGCGGCGGGACCGAGATTCGCCCCCATCCACTCCTCTCGCCAGCCCACCCCGGCGCGAAGCACGAGCGTCGAGTCCTCTCGATACTCGAGGAGTTTCGCGGTATCGGCGTCGAGCATCTCGACGAGCAACTCGAGCGCCTCGTCGAACAGGGCGTCGGGCTCGAGTTCGAGGGCGCGGCGCGCGAGTTCGGCGACGGCCTTTTGTTGTTCGGCCCGGCGGGCGACCTTCGAGCGCGCCTCCCGCGTCTTGCGGTACAGCTCCGCCCGTTCGACCGCCATCGCCGCTCGACTGGCCAGCTCCTCGGCGATCTCCAGATCGTGCTCTCCGAAGCGCTTCTCGGGATCGGAGGAGACGAACGTGATCGCACCCAGAGTTCGGCCGCGGGCACTCATCGGCGCGACCATGACCGATTTCATCTCGATCCGGCGCAGGTAGTCGAGATGTTCGTCGTTCCTCGCTCGGGCCCGCAACAGTTCGTCGGGGACCTCCGAGAGCATGGCGGATTCGCCGGTGTGCATCGCCTCCGCCGCTCCACCGACCTCCTCGTCCGGCGGATGCTTGCGTCGATATTCGCGAGCCATTTCAACCTTTTCGGGGTCGGTATGGGCGACGGCGACCGGATCGCGCAGGTCGTGGTCGGGACCGACGAGGTCGACGGCACACCAGTCGGCCATCTCGGGGACTGCCATCCGGGCGATTTGCTCGAGGATCTCGTCGTAGTCGAGCTTCGAGTTGAGGATCGCCGTCGCCTCGGACAAAAACCGGGTGCGGCGGTGGGCGATTTCGGCCTCGGCCCGGGCCTTTTGCTCGTCGCGATACAACTCGGCGCGGCGGACCGCCTGGGCGCACTGGCCGGCGAGGGTCTGCAAAAAGGCCCGGTCGTGCTCGTCGAATTCGCGAGCAGAGGTGTAGCCCAGAAGCAGCGCCCCGACCGCCTCGCCGTGAACGAGAAGCGGTACGGCGGCGAGGGCGGGGCTCGGAGTGTGATCGGGCGGTTCGCTCAGGTGGGGGTATTTCTCACCGTACTGCTCGAGGTCCGAGATGAAGACCCCGGTGGCGAGCCGAATCGATTCGGCCATCGGAAGCGGGGCGCCGAGATCGAAGCGGCGGTAGCCGTCGAGGACATCGCCGTAGCCGTGATCGGCGACGATCTCGAGCTGGTCGGGGTCGGTGACGAGGGCGCCGGCGGAGCGGTCGGCGTCGAGCAGGCGCTGGGCGTGCTCGAGGGCCGTCCGGACCGCCTGTTCGGGGGTGAGGGCGTCGAACAGCTCGGTGGTGACCGCCTGGAGGCTCGCCATCCGCGAGGCGGCCTGCTCGGCGGTCTTGCGGGCCCGGCGCTGTGCCTGTTCGAACTGTTTGAGTTCGGTGATGTCCGAAAACAGGGCGACGGCGCCTCGCAACTCGCCGCCGGCCCCGTAATACGGCGCCGAGCTGCCGAGGATGACCGCCCGGGACCCGTCGAAACGTTCGATCTCGATGGCGCGCGGCTCGACCGTCTCCTCGTCGCGCAGGCACGTCGCCATCCCCCAGTCGTCGGGATCGAAGGTCGAGCCGTCGGCATGGAACGCCTTGAACTCCCCCCAGTCGTCGAGGCTTTCGGCCTCCTCGAGTCCTCCCCAGATCTCGCGGGCGGCCTCGTTGACGTACACGAATCGCCCGTCGGTGTCGCAGACGATCACGCCATCGGGCAGATGCTCGAGGGCGGAGCGTGCGAGGGCCCGGTCGTCCCGAAGCCTGGCCTCGAGCTGCGCGGTCGCCCGATCTGCATGCTCCACCTCGTTGCCGTGTGACGTTGGCTCGTCCCCCGTGTCGGATGGCTCCTCCCAGCGCGGCTGAGTTCCGTATTTTTTCATGGTCGACAATTCCCGTCGAGACCTCCGGTCGAGCTCAGAGACGTCGCGAGCAACGGGGCCGGGGGTCGTTGGCTTGTGTGGATGTTGTGCTCATCTCGGCCCCGTACGCCGCGCGAAGCGGCGGGGCCGATCGCTTCGCCGCCGGACAGATGAGCCCCCCGCATGCGACGACGCGCAAAATAGAAACGGACCCCAAAAATAACCCATGCCCGGGGCGAACGTCCAGCCTGGCGAATCTGGCCGCCATGCGGCGCGAAATTGTGAACTGGAGGCTTGCGCCGGTACCGCCAACCATCGGGGCGGTCCTGTCGAACCCGGGGAAGTCGTGCCCGGAAAACCGACGGGGAGTGTACTCCATTCCCCCGGGGGATTCCGTGCTGCAGGTGCCTCAGACGGCGCCCTCGGCGACGCCCCGCAAGAGGTAGCCGACCAGGTAGGCGACGCTCGCGGCGCCGCCGCCGGTCAGAAGCGTCGTGATGCCGGCGCGCAGTGGGGGGACGTCGGTGTATTTTCCCCGGAGCAACCCGATGGCGAGAAACGTGACGCCGGTGGCGGCGATCGAGATGCCGAACATCTGGGTCGGGGTGAGCTGCCCGAACATGAACGGCACGAGCGGCACGAGGCCAGCGAGGCAAAAGGCCACGAAGGTGACCAGCCCCGCCCGGTAGGGGTTCGGCGTCTCGAGCGAGAGTCCCCACTCTTCGGTGAGCATCGTCTCGAGCCACAGCTTCTCGTCGTCGGTCACGACCTCGACGATCTCGTCGAGCACCTCCCCGTCGAAGCCCTTCTGGCGGTAGATCTCGCGGATTTCGTCGGCCTCGGCCTCGGGGACCTGGTCGATGTGGTGCTGTTCGATGCGCCGGGCGCGCTCGATCATGTCGCGTTCGCTCCTGGTCCCCTCGAAGTTGCCGACTGCCATGCTGAATCCGTCGGCGAAGAGATTCGCGAAGCCGAGCACGATGGCGACCGACCCGGCGAGCTGGCCGCCGACGACGCCGCAGACGACGGCGAAGGTGGTGACGGCCCCGTCGATGGCGCCCAGGACGGCGTCGCGCACGTAGGTGTGGTCCTGGCCGGCGGCGATGCGCTGTTCGATCGCCTCGCGGGTGTGTTCGGCTTCGAGCGTCTCGGCGTCGGCGTCGTACTCGAGATCGGCCATGGCGCCCGGGGAGCATCGGGGAACGACACCGGAAGAATGCCACCGAGTCGACCGAGGTTCAACGGCCTCGCTCGGCCATCAACCACGTACCCTCGCCCTCTCGTACCCCCCCGGTCGAAGGCGACCGCCGGGAGCCGGAGGCCGGGGATCGAAGAACCCTCACCCGTCACAATCCCCCGAGCAAAACAGGGGCGGCTCGTGGAACTGCGGTTGGCCCTCGATCGGCTCGAGCCCGTCGACGAGTCTCTCGTACTCCTCCCGGCCGATCGTCTCGTAGGGCGGCTGCTCGTAGCCGTGGCCCGATTTCGGGAGAAACGAGATGGCCTTCAGGCGGTCTTCGTACGCCTCGAGCACCCGTGCGAGCTGGTCGGCCTCGGTCGACGGGTCGAACTCCGCCGTGCAACTGACCTGGTTGTCCGACCAGTAATGCTGCATGCGAGCCGCCAGGTCGACCTTCTCGCGCAGCGGAACCTCGGCCTTCGCCCGCTCGATCCCCTCGACGTGGACGGGAAACGACACGACCATCGTCTCCTCGGAGTACGCGTCGGGTTCGACCGGGTAGCCCGCCTCCCGACACTGCTCCCAGAGCGGATTGTCGGCGTCGATGCGCATGCGCCGCAAAAAATACGGCGAGTGGCTCCAGTGGACGCCGGGAGTGGCACCGGCGAGCAGACTGACCGTGCCGCTCGGTTTGACGCTGGTCGTCTTGATCGAGCGGGGGACGCACAGCCAGTCGGAGTAGGTGCGGTCGAGTTGCTGGACGAACTGGTAGGCCTCGTCGCACCAGTCGAAAAATCGCCGGTAGCCGTGGCGGTTGATCGCCTGGACGATGCCGCTCATCGAACAGCCGATCCGGCGGTTGCGCAGCATGATGGCGTTGGTCCTGGCGTCGTGGGTCGGCACCAGGGTGACGGTCTTGGCGTACTGGTAGGCGAACTTGAGCGTCTCGAGGTAGTCTTCGAGCGAGGCGTGGTGGGCCGGGTAGGTCTCGACCAGACAGCAAAGCTCCCGGTCCCAGAGGGTCTGCTCGCCGCACGGGTTGGTCCCCATGGCCCGCTCGTCGTCGAAGTTCGGCGCCTCTTTCATTCGTCCGTACGCCCGGGCGTTGTCGACCCAGAAATACCCCGGTTCGCCATTGTGGGCGGTGCGCTCGGCGACGGCGCCGTAGTCCATGCCGCGCTCGGCGAAGACCGAATTGTTCGAGGCCCAGCGATACGCCGAGACCTTCTGGTCGTCTTCCTTGAGGTCGAGAAACTGCCGGTCGTCGGCGTCGCCGAGGGCGATCTGGGCGGAGCGGCGGGTGCCGCCGGCGACGACACAGCGTCCGACGAGGTTCATCGTGTCGGTGATCAACTCGGCGTCGACCTCGTCGCCGATGCGGGCGTCGTACAGGTCCCCGAGGTCCTCGATCAGCTCGCGCAGCGGCTCGGGACCGCTGGCAAACCCGCCGAAGCTCTCGAGTTTCGTGCCGCGGGGACGGATCTCGGAGTAGTCGAACTTCGCGGGCAGGGCGGCGTCGCCGACATACGCGTCGAGCAGGCGGGAGACCGCCGCGGCCCACCCCTCGCGGCTGTCGTCGACGAGATGGACCTCCTCGTCGCGGCGGGCCGGCTCGCGGATACGCCGTTTGCCCCGACCGCGCGTGTCGAACCCGACGCCGACCCCGAGCATCGACATGTGGAGCATCCAGCCGAAGGGTTCTCCGAACTCCCGGTCGATGGTCCGGGTCGAGATGAAGCCGCAGTTGTTGAGTGCGGCTCCGCCACGCTCGTACATGAATTCGGCGCCCATCATCCACAGGCCCCGTCCCGGCGGCGTCCACTTGAATTCGAAGAGTCGCTGGTAGGCCCGGCGGGCGAAGGCGCGGGCTTTCTGCTCGTCCCAGGGGAGCCGGCGCCTGCGGCAGTGGGTTTTCTGGACGGTGAACATCCCCTCGATCACGCGCCGGCACGTCTCCCACCACTGCTCGCCGTCGCGGCTGTAGGTGCGCCGGTAGGTCACCCACGAGAGGGCGCCGAACCCCCAGGGCGGGCGGCGCCGGCGGTAGGGGGCGAGAAACTCGGAGTCGAGTTCGAAGCGGCCGTGGGCGTCGACGTCGATGACCATCCGGGAGGCGGGGTTCGGGGAACATCAAGCTGGCGATCTCGGCTCGCCGGAAAGCTACCCACGCCCCCCTCCCGAGCAATGTCCGCGTCGGCCAGTCGGGCTCCCGGGTGATCCAGACCGGCCGGTGCCGGGAGCCGATCGCCTTCGTCGGCCTACTCTCCTTCGGCGAGGTGCTCGGGCTCGGGCCACAGACGCCGGATCTTTTCGGGCAAGCCGGATTTGACGTCCTCGATCTCGCCGCCCGAGACGTGGCGTTCGAGGTGGCGAAAGACGACCGCCGCCATCTCGTCGGGCGCCGAGGCATCCGGCGCGCCGTACTCCTCGACGACCCGCTGGAGGAACTCCTCGTCGGAGCGGATCTTGAGGGGCGTCTGCGAGGGGTTCCAGCCGTCGAAATACATGCCTTTGACGGTCATCGGCAGTTGAGCGGCCAACTGGACGGCCTCGTTGACCTGAAGGCGGTCGCGCAGGGCGTGCAAAACCGCGCGAAGCGACTTGTAGGTGCGCTGCCGGTCGTCCCAGCCGAACTCCTCGTCGAGCTCGCCGAGCCACTCGTTGGTCTTGTGCATCGCCCGGTCGAGATTGCGAACTCCAGTCGTCGTCATGGCCTCCTCCTTTGGGTGACTCTCAGACGGCACTCGGGGCGGAGCGCCGAGAGGGCGCCCTCGACCCCGGGACAAAGGGAGGCACACCGGGGGATGGTTCAAACGGCCGACGGTTGCCGCGCCTGCCGGCCTGTTTAGCTTCAGATCGCCTGCTGCGAGGTCGCGTCGGGGGGCAACATTTTTGCCTTTTGGCAACGGGAATCTCTCATGGAAGTTCGCGAACTGTGTCAGACCGTCGTCGCCACCATCGATCTCGAGGAGTCCGTCCAGGAGGCGACCTGGCGGATGCGCGAGGAGCACGTCGGCGATCTGGTGGTCGTCTCCGAGAAGGACGGCGGCCGGATCCCGGAGGGGATGTTGACCGACCGGGACATCGTCATCGACCTGCTGGCCGAGGGCGCACGCGATCTGGAGGCGGAGCGGGTCGGCGAGGTGATGAGCGAGGAGCTGTACACCGTCGGTCACGATGCGAGTGTCGAAGACGCCCTGGCGCTGATGCAGACCCACGGGGTTCGGCGGCTGCCGGTCGTCGACGCCGGCGGTGAGCTGTTCGGCATCGTCTCGCTCGACGACATGCTCAGCTACCTGACCAACCAGATGGCCGCTCTCGCCAGCGTGGTCGGCGCCGAGATCCGCCACGAGGTCGAGCGCGATCGCTAGGCGTCGGTTCCGGCGGGTTTTGCCAGGCATGCGGGGGGGGCCGCCCTCGCGCACGATGCGGAGCGATGGACGTGCGCATCCCGGCTCGGAGCCCCCCACCCTGCATGCCCGAGCAGAGTGCCACCCACCCTGCATCTCGTTGTATGCTCTATTTGCAGGGTGCCACCCATCCTGCATATCTCACCTCGCCCCACCTATTCGCAGGGTGCCACCCACCCTGCATCTCGTATGCT
>CAZRLK010000216.1:7399-8051 GCA_964600555.1 uncultured Bradymonadales bacterium | reverse complement strand
TCGCGGAAGCACGGAGGCCGCGGAAGGGGCGAACGCGGAGGGCGCTGCGGGCGCAAAAGAGACCACGGAACGGCTCGCAGGGGGCGCGGCGGAGTGCTGCCGGCGGTCCGGGAGCGTTGCGCCTTCGGCGCTCCAGACCAGGGATGGTCTGGCCACGGTGCCGCGACCAGTGCCCGGACACTCCGTTGAGCCACGAGCTGTCCCCGTGTTCCCGCTCCGCGAACATTCGTGGCGCCTCCAGTGCTCCGCTGCAAATCCGGGCAATCTTCCGGGTGCAGTGACCGGGCTCGCCAGTTCCTGCGCTCCGTATCCGGGCCGTCGCATCCGGGACCGCGCTCCCGCTCCGAGTTCCGCGCCTCTGCGCCTCCGCGACCTCCGCGTATCCGCGGCCTCCGCGACCTCCGCGATTGATCTCCGAACTCCGATTTCCGAGCTCCGATCTCCGAACTCGGATCGTCCATCCCGCCGTCGGCGCCCCAGACCAGGGATGGTCTGGCCACGGTGCCGGCGCTGCGACCGACGGCATGCCTCCGAGCCGGCGCAACTCGACGAGATCGACGGTACGAGCTGCCTGAAGTCCGGCGCCGATGTCGCGTCTCGACGGTACGAGCTGCCTGAAGTCCGGCGCCGATGTCGCGTCTCGACGGTACGA
>CAZRLK010000216.1:0-7299 GCA_964600555.1 uncultured Bradymonadales bacterium | reverse complement strand
GCTGCCTGAAGTCCGGCGTCGATGTTGCGTCTCGACGGTGCGATCTGCCTGAAGTCCGGCGTCGACGTTGCGTCTCGACGGTACGAGCTGCCTGAAATCCGGCGTCGATCCGCCAACTCGGCGGTGCAGGCTGGCCGAAATCCGGCGTATGGCCGCCGGATCGAGGGTTGTCACCGCCTCGAAAACGCGACCTGTACGCCGCGCGATCGCCGGTTACCACCCGCGACATCCGAGGTCGGCGCCGGTCGAGGGGCGGTTTCTACCGTCGCGGCGGAAGGTCTGCGCCGGTCGAGCGGCGGTCTCCACCGTCGCGCCGGAAGGTCTGCGCCGGCCGAGAGCTGGTTTCTACCGTCGCGGCGGAATGCGTACGCCGGTCGAGCAGCGCCTTCGGCGCTCCAGACCAGGGATGGTCTGGCCACAGTGCTGCGGCCCGTGCCCGGACACTCCGGCGAGCCCCGAACCGGCCCGTGCTCCGCGCTCCGCGAACATTCGTGACGCCTCCCGTGCTCCGCTGCAAATCCGGGCAATCTTCCGGGTGCAGTGACCAGGCTCGCCAGTCCCCGCGGTCCGTACCCGGGCCGTCGCATCCGGGACCGCGCTCCCGCTCCGAGTTCCGCGCCTCTGCGCCTCCGCGACCTCCGCGTATCCGCGGCCTCCGCGACCTCCGCGATTGATCTCCGAACTCCGATTTCCGAGCTCCGATCTCCGAACTCGGATCGTCCATCCCGCCTTCGGCGCTCCAGACCGGGATGGTCTGGCCACAGTGCCGGCGCCGGTGCCCGGACCGTGCTCCGAGTTCCGCGCCTCCCCGCCTCAGCGCCTCCGCGGCCTCCGCGGCCTCCGCGACCTCAGCGCTTCCGCGCCCTCCGCGATTGATCTCCGATCTCCGAACTCCGATTTCCGAGCTCCGAACTCGGATCTTCAATCCCGCCGTCGGTCTCCCGACGAGCGATGGTCTGACCGCAGCGCCGGCGCTTCGCGCGAGTCGATCACACGTCCGGCCCGTTGAAATATCGCCGGATCGTCTCGGCGGTCGACTCGCCGACGCCCTCGACTTCGACCAGCTCGTCGACCTCGGCTTCTTTGACCGCCGAGAGGCTGCCGAAATGCTTCAGCAGCGCGCGTTTGGTCTTGGGCCCGACGCCCGGGACATCGTCGAGGCTCGACTTGAGGGTCTCCTTGCGCCTGAGCTTTTTGTGGTACTCGATCGCGAAGCGGTGCGCCTCGTCGCGCAGCCGCTCCAGAAGGTAGGTCTCGCCGCTGTTGGGGTCGAGGCGGATGGCGTTTTTGCGCCCCGGCTTGAAGGCCCGCTCCGGCGAGGAGGTCACCTCCGGGTCCTGGAAGCCGACGCGGTCGGTGCGGGCCTTCGCCATCGCCGCCAGGTCGATGCGGTGCAGCCCCAGGTCATCGAAGACGCTTTTCGCCTGGCCGAGCTGGCCTTTTCCCCCGTCGATGACGACGAGATCCGGGGCGTCCTCCTCGCCCTCGGCGACCTTGCGAAACCGCCGCATCAGCACCTCGCGCATGCTGGCGAAGTCGTCCTGGGCGTCGACCTCCCGGAGTTTGTAGTGGCGGTAGCCGCTCTTGTCCGGCTCGGCATCCTCGAAATACACCTTCGAGCCGACGATCTGGCTGCCCTGCAGATTCGAGATGTCGTAGCATTCGATACGCTCGGGGAAGTTGCGCAGGTCGAGCGCCGACTGGAGCTTTTCCATCAGGTCGCGCTTTTGCTCCTCCTCGGAGTGTTCGGTCTCGAAGGAGTGCTCGGCGTTTTTCATCGCCGTCTCGACCAGCGCCCGCTTTTTGCCGCGACTGGGCGTTTTCAGATACACCCGGTGGCCGGCCTCGTCGCCGAGGATCTCCTCGAAGGCCTCCTTTTCGGATCGGGGCGGCTCGACCGGCAGCAGGATCTCGCGGGGGATGTGGTGGCGGTCGGTGTAATACAGGTTCAGAAACGTCGACAGGACCTCGTCGGTCGGGAACTCCTGGTCGGTGAAGCTGTACGAGCGCGCCCCCTCCATCCGCCCCTCGCGCAGGTAGACGACCTCGAAGGTCAGCCGGTCGCCCTCCCGGTAATACCCGATCGCATCCTGGTCGACGTCGGTCGAGTTGACGGCGACCTGACGCTCCAGCACCTGCTCGATCGATTCGAGCTGGTCGCGGTAGCGCGCCGCCAGCTCGAATTCCAGCTCGTCGCTCGCTTCCTGCATCTTCGCGCGGATCTCGTCGATCAGCTCGTCGCCGCGGCCCTCGAGAAACATCACCGCCCCCTCGAGCTGGTCGAGATAATCGTCGCGGTCGATCTCGAAGACGCACGGGGCCGGGCAGCGATCGATCTGGTGTTGCAGGCACGGTCGGTCGCGGTTGGCGAGGACGGTGTCCGGGCAGGTGCGAAGCTGGAAGTGCTTGTTGACGATGTTGAGCGTACGCCGGATGGCGCCGGCCGAGGAGTACGGACCGAAATACATCGCCCCGTCGTCGTCCTGCTGGCGGACGACCTCGACGCGGGGCCACTCGTGGTCGGTGTCGATGCGCAGCGACAAAAAGTTTTTGTCGTCGCGCAGCTCGACGTTGAACCGCGGCTGGTGGCGTTTGACCAGCGTGTTCTCGAGGATCAACGCCTCCTTTTCGTTGGAGGTGATGATCGTCTCGATGTCGTCGAGCAGCATCGGCAGGCGGGCGACGAACGGACGCGTATCGCCCGATTGCTGAAAGTAGGTGCGCACCCGGTCGTTGAGGTCCTTCGCCTTGCCGATGTAGATCACCCGGCCCCGCTCGTCTTTCATCAGATAGCAGCCAGGCTCGTGGGGGATGGCCTCGAGGGCGGTCTCGTGGTCGAACGTCTCGGTCACGGCTTGTAGTTGGTGGGGATAAGCGTGGGTAAGCGTGGATAAAACGGCGAAAAGCGTGGGCGGCTGAGCCGCCGGGCGAACGGCGAACGGCGGCGGCGACGCGTGTCGGTGAGCGGCGTGTGGTGACGAACACGGCCGATCGAGCCGTTGCCACAACGACGGGTGGCGTTCTAGCATTCCGGGTCCGACCACCTCAACGCCTGGAGCGACGAGAGGGAGACCGGGACGATGGAGGATACAGGTTTCTATCTGATCAGTATCGGCCTGTTTGCCGGCTTTCTGGCCGCCGTGGGCTTGCTGGTGTTGTACCGGCGCGATCCCGGGCTGTTTCACGGGGTGCAGGGGACGTCCGGTCTTGCGATGTTCCCGTCGACGCCGGCGCGGAACGACCTGATCAGCCACGACGACAAGATGGAGCGGTGGAACGGCATGGCCGACGAGCTCGGCCTCGAGCGGCTCGACAACTACCCGAAAACGCGG
Organism: uncultured Bradymonadales bacterium; assembly: GCA_964600555.1. Lineage (GTDB taxonomy): Bacteria > Myxococcota_A > Bradymonadia > Bradymonadales > Bradymonadaceae > CAJXPB01. The sequence continues at coordinate 3,967 of CAZRLK010000216.1, read as the reverse complement.
CTGCACGTCGGCGGCGAGGTCGACGGGGTGGAGGTGCACGTGCGTCGGGAGAGCAACGCGGACGGCAATTCGGTCACCTGCTACGAGGTCGACGTCTCGGAGGTCGTCCCCGACGAGTTCGGGCTCGAGCGCCAGGTCGCCTCGGAGTTTCTCGCCGGGTTCGGGGTGGCCAATCGCGAGGACATCTATGTCGGCAACGACGAGCTCGACCGGGCGTTCGTCTTCCACGGCCGCAGCAAACAGCAGCTCCGGGAGTTCGTCTGGCAGCCGGGGGTCGAGGAGGCGATCGCCGAGCTGATCGAGTTTCCGAAACTGACCTATGTCGAAGACGGGACGTTGACGGTCGTCGAGCACGGCGTTTTGCCGTCTGTGGACCACGGGGTCGAGAGGATTCGCGCCGGGCTGCGGGTCGTCGAGAAGCTGCGCCGGGCGAGCGACGAACGAGCCGAGGCGAAAAGCGACACGGCCGGCGGCGAGGGCTGGCGGTCGCCGTCGTGATCGGGCAGGCGGGGGTGTTGTCGCGGTGCACGATTGCGGCGGCTCGCCCGGCGCTCAGCTGCTCGAGGCCTCGGCGCCGGAGGCGGGCCGGCGGACCAGCGTAAACCAGGCGTTCATCGGATCGTCGTCGTCGATGAAGGCGCGCCCGACGGTCACGTGCTCGGAGACGCCGCGCAGCCGGTCGACGGTCCCGGCGTACACGAACCGGCCGAGCCGGCGTTCGTTGGGGACGATCTCGGGCCAGCCCTCGGGCCGGTCCGACGGCAGCTCGCGGTAGTCGATGCACACCTCGCCGGTCTGCTCGTCCTCGTAGGCGACGAAATACCCCGGTCCGGTGAACGGCTTGAACGTCTGCTCGTTGTACCCCCAGACCTCGTCGCGCTCGCTGGAGGTCGCCCCGGGCGCCGGTCGGCAAAAACGCTTCTGGAAGGCCCGGAAGACCGGCAGCGTGTTTTGCCCGTCGTGGATCGTCTCGACCATCGGGTCGGCCTCCGGCGGGACGATCTGATCGAGCGCCACCGGACGGCCCTGGCAGGCGTCGAACAGGCGGCGCTGGATCCCGCGGCCGAACTGCCGGATCGCCTCGACCCGCTGGGCGTGGGTCGCCTCGGCGAGTCGCTCGGCCATCTCGTCGATCCCGGGGGCGTCCGAGCGAGCGAGGGCGACGATGTCTTCGGCGATCTGAGCCATCGAGTCTCCCGGGAGTCGGGCGCGGCGTCGGGTCAGGTATCGAGCATGCGATCGAGGCGCTCTTCGACGGTCTCGCGAACGCTCTCGAAGCGCGGATGCCCGTCGAGCCCCTCGAGCACCGGACAATAGGTCAGCCAGTTGATATCGACCAGCCCCGCCTGGCAGGCCCGCTCGAGATGTGCCAGCGCATACTCCCGGTCGCCGGCCCGGGCGCCGGTCTCGACGCGCAACTGGTACTGCATCGACAGATACCGCGAGTCGTCGCCGTGGTGGTCGAGCAGGCCGTCGAGGCGGGCCTTTTGCTCGTCGGTCAGCTCGCTGCCGCGGGCGACCGAGCGCATCACCGCCGGGACCTCCTCGAACTCCGAGCCGTCGGGCACGGAGGGGGTCGCCGGCCGGTCGGCCCAGCGCGGCTCTTCGCGCCAGACGTCGAAGCGCGCCCGGTGGGCGTGGCGCAGGATGCGGGCCGACTCCGAGTCGACGGGTCGGTCCATCCACTCGTCGACCGCCTCCCAGTCGCCGAGCAGGGCGTGGACGCGAGCCAGATCCCAGCGTGCGTTGTACAGGTAGGGGTTGTACTCGAGGGCGCGCTCGAGATGCTCGGCGGCTCGTTCGAGCGGCCCGACCTCGGCCAAGATCCGGCCGCGCAGCTCGTGGGCCTCGAAAAAGTCCGGCGCGCACTCCAGGGCCCGGTCGAGCGCCTCGAGGGCGCGGCCGAACTCGACGCCGTTGTAGCGGGCCATCGCGACGGCGACGTGCGGCTCCGGCCAGTCCGGGGCGGCGGCGATGGCGCGGCGGGCGGTCTCGGTCGCGTCGGCGACGTGGCGCTGGCGGTTGGGATGGTCGAGAAACGACGCCCGGGCGCGGGCCGTCGCCAGCCCCGACAGGATGCGCGGGTCGTCCGGGGCCCGGTCGAGGGCGCGCTCGAACAGTGCGATCGCCTGGTCGAGGTCGGTGTACCACCCTTCTTTCATGGCGTGGCGGCCGCGCATGTACACGTCGATGGCGACCGGGTCGGAGGGGACGGTCCGCTCGCGGTCGCTCGAGGAGACGGTCATCGCCCGGAGCGCCGCGCGGGCCGCCTTTTGGCCGACCTCGAGCAGCTCGGCGGGCTCGGCCTCGAAGGTCTCGCCCCAGAGCTGAAACCCCTCGTCGACGGAGGTGACGGCGGCGCGCACCTGGAGGGTCTCGCCGTACCGTCGGAGCGACCCCTCGACGACCGCCTGGACGCCGAGCTGCCGGCCCGCCTCGCGCGGGTCGACCTCCGCCGACTCGAAACGGCCGACCGCCCCCCGCGGCAGCACCGCCAGGCCGTCGGCGCGCGACAGCTCGTCGATGATCTCCTCGGTCACCCCGGCGGCCAGGTACTCGCCGTCGTCGGGGCCTTCGTAGTCGAGCGGCAGGACCGCGACCGTCTTCTCGTACGGCTCCGTCGCACGCTGCGGCGCCTCGTCGGCCTCGTCGGCGAGCTGCCGGTCCGGGAGGTGCACCCCCAGATCGTCGGCGCGCACCTCCTCGAGGGCGTCGAGCAGCCGGGCGGCGGACTGGAAGCGGTCGACGCGGTCGCGCTGCAGGCAGCTCGTCACGATCCGCCGGAGGCTCTCCGGCCAGCCCCCCTCGTCGGGCAGCTCGGGCGGGGGCTGGACGCAGCGCGCGAAGGCGACGGCCGTGGCGTTTTTGCCGTCCCACGGCAACTCGCCGGTCAGCATCTCGTACATGATGATGCCGAGCGCATAGATGTCGGCGCGGGCGTCGATCGTGCCGCGCTGCTCGACCTGCTCCGGCGCCATGTAGCCGGGCGTCCCGAGCCGACGCTCCCCGTCGCCGTCGTCGCCGGAGGTCTGGTGGGCGAGCCCGAAGTCGGTGACGACCACCCGCCCGGCGTCGGTGACCATCACGTTGTCGGGCTTGAGGTCGCGGTGGACGATGCCGACCTGGTGGGCGGCCTGCAGCGCCCGGCAGATCGGTTCGACGAAGCCGAAAAACGCCTCCGCCTCGAGCACCCCGCCGGTCCGCAACAGCCGTCCCAGCGACTCGCCGTCGATGTACTCCATCGTCAGATACGGCAGATCCCCGGAGATGCCGATATCGAACGTCCGGGCGACGTTGCGGTGGGTGACCCGTCGGGCCATCTTCACCTCGCGGCGAAACTGCTCGATCGCCTCGTCCTGGCCGGCGAACCGCTCGCGGAGGGATTTCAGGGCGACGATCTCGTCGAGTCGGCGGTCGCGGACCTTGTAGACGTTGCCCATCGAGCCGTGGCCGAGCAGGGCGATCACCTCGTAGCGCCCGTCGATCACACCCCGCTGGTCGGCCTGCATCGACTCGGCCGCCGGATCGGTCGGCGACTCGGGGGGCGCGACCGGAATCGTCTCCGTCGACGCGGGATCGACCGCCTCGCTTTCGGTCGAATCGCCTTTGGTCGAATCCTCCCCGGATGTCTCGTCTTGTGAATCAGTCATGGAAGCGAGAGCCCGAGCCGTCGGATCGATGGCCGAGATGTGGTCCCTTCCCAAGTTTACGGGAGGTCGACCGGATCGGACAACGCACGACTGGACGGGAAAAACGACGGCGAACCGCAAAGAACGCAAAGCACGCGAAGGGGGCCTCGGGCTCTCGGCGGTCCGGGTCAGTTACGCCAAGCTCGCCAAGGCGCCAAGATCGCCAAGGCGTGCTCGTGCTCTCGACAGGACTCACTCGATCGCGGCACCGGCTCGGGAGACCCCGTCTCCCGGGAGGTCGCCGCAACCGGAGCGCAGTGAAAAGCCTGGAGTCCGGC
>CAZRLK010000215.1:0-8166 GCA_964600555.1 uncultured Bradymonadales bacterium | reverse complement strand
GAGCAGATCAAGGCCAACCGCAAGGAGATGTTCTCCCTGATCAAAAACGTGCGGTTGACCAAAAAGCACACCGACAAGATCGTCGCGAAATTCAAGGGGTTGATCGAGCGCATCGACGAGGCCGAGCGCAAGCTGGCCAAAATCGAGGATCTGTACGCGATCACCTTCGAGAAGGTCCAGAAGGCCGCCAAGGCCCTCAAGCGCGGCTACGAGGACAAAGGCGAGAAGCTGCGCCGCGAGCTCGGGATCTCGGAGCCGCAGCTTTTCCGCATCTGGGAGGAGATGCGCTCGATCCGCCGGGAGCTGCGGGCGGTCGAAATCGAGGCCGGCCAGTCGGTCGACTCGCTGCGGGTGACCCACCAGGCGGTCAAGGCGGGCGAAAAGATCGCCGAGCGGGCCAAATCCGAGCTGGTCGAGGCGAACCTGAGGCTGGTGGTCTCGATCGCCAAAAAATACACCAACCGGGGTCTGCAGTTTCTGGATCTGATCCAGGAGGGCAACATCGGCCTGATGAAGGCCGTCGACAAGTTCGAATACCAGCGCGGCTACAAGTTTTCGACCTACGCGACCTGGTGGATTCGCCAGGCGATCACCCGGGCGATCGCCGACCAGGCGCGCACGATCCGCATCCCGGTGCACATGATCGAGACGATCAACAAGCTGTCGCGCACCGAGCGGTATCTCATCCAGGAGCTCGGCCGGCCGCCGCGCCCCGACGAGATCGCCGAGAAGATGGACATGCCGGTCGAGAAGGTCCGCAAGGTGTTGAAGATTGCCAAGGAGCCGATCAGCCTCGAGACGCCGATCGGCGAGGAAGAGGACTCCTCGCTGGGCGATTTCATCGAGGACGAAAAGGCGGTCGACCCGTCCGATGCGGTCGTCGACGCGAACCTCGCCGATCAGACCCGCAAGGTGCTCGAGACGCTGACGCCCCGCGAGGAGAAGGTCTTGCGGATGCGCTTCGGCATCGGCGGCAAGTCCGACCACACCCTCGAGGAGGTCGGCCAGGACTTCAACGTCACGCGCGAGCGGATTCGCCAGATCGAGGCCAAGGCGCTCAAGAAGCTGCGCAATCCGGGCCGCGCCAAACAACTCGAGAGCTTCATCGACTCGTGACTTGCGAAACCGCGCACCATCCGCTAGATGATCGCTTCCGCCGGGTCCCCACCGTAGCCGGGACTCGGCGGAGGCGTTTTTGAGACACGGGCCCATAGCTCAACGGTAGAGCCACCGGCTCATAACCGGTCGGTTCCAGGTTCAAATCCTGGTGGGCCCATCGTGGCATCGCCCGCGAATCGACGCGCGCGACCGATCGGCAAAGGCCCGTCGATCGGTCGCGGTTCCTTGTTCAACGCCGACGAGACCCATGCCGGCCCCCCGATACGACGCCCCACAGAGAGGCAGCTCGGCCCGAGGGAGAGTTCGGCCGACCGCTCCGCCCCGACCACATTCGACCGTTTCAGCAAGGCGCCCGGAAGCCATTCCCGGCGCCTTTTCAAATGCGCGCCGAGTCGTTACGTCATGGCTGCCGCACGCTCGCCGATGGGCGTTGGCCGCAGGAGGATGCTTCGTCGGAGGCGATGTTGCACCGAGCCGACGTACTCGACTCTCCCGACTTGCTGACGCGGACGCCGCTCTGTATGAGATTCCCCCCAGAATCCGCGAGGTATCACCTTGAAGGACGAGCTAGCCCTACTTCGAGAGCTTCAGGACATCGATCTCAAGGTCGACGAACTGGAGGAGCAAAAGGACGAGATCCAGTCTCGTCTCGAGGAAAACAAAAGCTTCCTGCACAAACTCGAGGACGACCTCGAGGACGAGCGCGAGGAGCTCGAGGAGGTCAAAACCCAGCGCAGTGAAAAACAGATCGAACACCAGGATCTGAAGGAAAAGCTCGAGCAGCGCCAGGAGAAGCTCCACCAGGTCGAGACCGCCCGAGAATACGACGCCGTCGAAAAGGAGATCGACGTCCTCAACGAAGAGATCGACCAGATCGAAGAGGAGGTCGAACACCTCGGTGAGGCGATCGAGTCGACCGAGGAGTCGATCGAGGAGAAGGAAGACAAGATCCTGCAGCTGCGCGAAGGGATCGCCGAAGAGGAGTCGAGTGCCGAAGAGCGGCTCGCCGAGCTCGACGACGAGATGCAGGAGCTGCACGACCGCCAGGAGGAGGCGCGCGCGGAGGTCTCCGAAGAGGTGCTGTATCGGTACGACTTCATCCGCTCGCGCAGCGACGGTCCGGCGATCGCCGCCGCGAAGGACGAGCACTGCGAGAACTGCTACATGGCGATCCCGCCCCAGCAGTTCATCGAGATCCAGCGCGGCGAGTCGCTGATCACCTGCTCGAGCTGCCAGGCGATTCTGTATTACTGGGAAGACGCCCTGTCGGACGAAGAGGAGTCGGCCGAGGCCGAGGAGGAATGACCGCGAGATTCGCCGGCCGGCGCCGCGAGCCCGGGAACAAACCCGGAGCGCTCGGCGTTATGGGGCCGGCTCGAAGGCCTGCTGGTTCTCCGAGACCGTCGCCGGCGAGCCGTCTCGGCTCGCGGGAGGAAAGTCCGGGCATCGCAGGGCAGGATGGTCGGTAACGCCGACCGGAGGAGACTCCAGAGAAGAGTGCCACAGAAACCAGACCGCCGGGAGGCGTCCCCCGGGGCGCGCCCGGTAAGGGTGCAAGGGTGAGGTAAAAGCTCACCGGGGCGGCGGCGACGTCGTCCGTCACGGCAAACCTCATCCGATGCAAAGCGAACCGGAGACGAGCGCCTCGTGCGCTCCGGAGCCGCCCGCTCCGCCGCGCTCCAGGTAGCCGCTCGAGCGGCACGGCAACGTGTCGCCTAGATGAATGACGGTCACCGCGTCAGGCGGCACAGAACCCGGCTTACCAGGAGAACCAGGCTTTACGACTCCCGGAACGGACGTCCCGCCCCGCCTGGGGTGGGCGTGCTTTCCGGGAGTTTTTTTTGCCTCGAAGACGGGCGTCGAGAGCGAAGCCCGGACGCCTCACCGTCCGCCGAGCCGCTCGAGTCGGGCGGAGACGCGGGGGTCGTGCCGGGATGTCTCGACCGTCCGCTCGACGGCCTCGCCCACGGTCTCGACCCGTCGCCAGTCGACCGGCTCCAGCAGGTCGGTCGCCGTCGACACCAGCACTTCCAGATTCAGAAACGTCGCCGCCGGGACGGTGGCGGGCTCGTCGACGGCCCGGCCGATCAGCCGCCAGACCGCCTCCGAGCGCACCGAGATCACCTGTCCCTCGCGGGTGAGCAGTGGCCGGCGAAACTCCGTCCCGTCGACCGCGGCGCGCGCCAGCATCTCCATGCCCGGCTCGCGGTCGCCGGTGTCGATACACCACCGGCCCTTGGCGTCGGTCTCGGTCCGCCCGATCGCCTCGCCGTCGTCGGTCGAGACGACGGTCACCGCCACCGCACGAGCCGGGAACTCGCGGCGTTCGGGACGCCACGCTCCCGCGTCGGGCGAGCCGGCGTCGTCCCCGGCGAGATCGAACCGGGGGGCGAGCACCCGCCCGCGAACGAACGGGCCGTCGGTGTCGGGACAGCCCTCCGGGGCCCTCCGCTCCCCGCCTCGCGGCGCCTCGGAGCCGGACGGCGGCGAGGGCGACTCCTCACAGCCGGACCCGAGACACAGCAGGCACCCGAGAGCTGTCAGCCACACCGCTCGCACCGCTTTTCACCCCTCGTGGCGGATCATCTCGCGCGCCTCGTCCGGCGTGGCGGGCTCGCGGCCGACCTCGCGGGCGAGCTCGACGACCTGCTCGATCAGCGGACCGTTCCCCTCGACCTTCTCGCCGTCGGGCAGATAAAAGGTATCCTCGACCCCGGTCCGCAGGTGCCCGCCCAGCTCGGCGGTCTTGCGGTGGACGTCCCAGATCTCGTCGCGCCCGATCAGAATCGACTGCCAGTGCACGTCGTCCGGCATCTCGTCGAGCAGGATCGGCAGCAAATCCTCCCGCGCCGGCATCCCGCTCTCGACACCCTGGATCAGCGAGACGGTAAACGGCCGCTCGAGAAATCCGTTTTGCTCGTACAGGTTCAAAGACCGGACGATGCCCGTATCGAAGCACTCACATTCGGGGACGATGTCGTTGTCGTACATCGTCTCCAGAAACTTCTTGACCTTCTCGACCGGGTTTTTGAACAGCATCGGCGGCCACTTCCACTCGCCGCTCGAGCGGATCCCGAGGTAGTTGAGCGACCCGGAGTTCATCGCCGCCATCTCCGGCTGGACCTCCTCCAGGTAGTTCAGAGGCGCGGCGACCACCTCGTCGGAGTCGTCGGGGATGCCGGTCGTCAGGTTGATGATGAGGTCGGGCGCTTCGTCTTTGATCGCGTCGACGATCTCGCGGGCCAGGTCCGGATCCCAGGAGGGAAATCGCCCGCTGTTTTGCTCGCGGATGTGGATGTGCACGATCGAGGCACCCGCCTCGTGGGCCCGCCTGGCCTCCTCGGCCATCTCCTCCGGCGTATAGGGCACCGGATACTTGTTCGGATCGGTCAAGACGCCGTTCAGGGCGGCCGTCACGACAACTTTGTCGTCACTCATGGTTCGTCCCGTGGACTCGAAAAAACCCAGGTTAGTAAACGCTCACTTGGGAGCGATATAGCACCGGACGCCACTCGCTGGCAACCGCACACCGGCTGACTTGCGGCCGCCGGTACGATCGCGCGCCGAGCGCCCCCGCCGGCCCGTCGGCTCAAGCCTGGGCCTCTTCGTAATGGGAGGTGTCGCCGAAGGGCTGCTCGCGGCGCTCGCGGTTCGACTCGCGGGCCTTTTCGACCGTCTCGCGGGTCGTCGGCTCCGATTTCGAATCCAGATCGTCGAGCAGTTCGACGGCGGCATTCCCCAGCACGAACGCCCCGATCGCAATCGAGCGCTCGTCGACGTTGAACTTCGGCGAATGCAGCAGGTGGCGCGGGCCGACCCCGGCGGCCCCGAGCCGGAACATCGCGCCGGGCGCATACTGCAGGTACACCGAGAAATCCTCCGAGCCCATGCTCGGCAGGGGAATCTCGTGGATGTTGTCCTCGCCGAACAGGTGCTCGGCGACGTCGACCACCCGCTCGACGACGCGCGGGTCGTTGTAGATCGCCGGCGCCCCGTACTCGATCTCCATCTCGTATTTGGCGTCGTGGGCCATGCAGACGCCGCCGACGATGCGTTTGAGCATCGGCTCGACCTTCTCCTGGTGCTCTTCGGAGAGCGTCCGAATCGTCCCCTTGATCGTCGCCGTCTCGGGGATGGCGTTGGGGGCGTCGCCGGCGTTGATCGAGCCGATCGAGACGACCGCCGGATCGCGGGCGTCGAGATTGCGCCCGATCGCCTGGTACAGGGCGTTGGCGACCTGGGTGGTCACGAAGATCGGGTCGATGCAGTGGTGGGGCCGAGCGCCGTGCCCCCCCTTGCCGATGATCTTGATCGTGAAATCGTCGAATCCCGCCGTAAACGCGCCCTCGCGGATGCCGATCTTGCCGGTCTCGAGCTCCGGTTTGACGTGCAGCCCCAGGATCGCGTCGACCTCGTCGATGGCGCCGAAGGAGACCATCTCGCTGGCGCCGCCGGGGACCTGCTCCTCGGCGTGCTGGAAGATCAGCCGGATCCGGCCCGGCAGCCCATCGCGGATCTCGTGCAGGGCCCTCCCGGCACCGACGACCGAGGCCATGTGCACGTCGTGGCCGCAGGCGTGCATCACCCCTTCGTTTTGCGAGCGGTACGGGACGTCGTTTTGTTCGACGATCGGCAGGGCGTCGATGTCGCTTCGGATCGCGACGGTCGGGTCGGAGGCCGGATCGAAGTCGTCGGGAGCGAGATCGGCATACATTCCGGTGCCCTCCGGCCGGACGTGCACCTCGTAGCCGAGCTTCTCGAGTTCCGCCTCGAGCTTCTCGGTCGTCTCGAACTCCTCGTGGCTCAGTTCCGGATGGGCGTGGAAATGCCGCCGCAACGAGATCAGATCCGCTTTTTCGGCGCGGACCGTCTTTTCGATCTGTTCGACGAGATCCTGTTCGGGCTTGCTCATGGCATTGCTACTCGGGTCAGAAATCACTCAATCGGGCGACCGCGGCTCGTCGACATCGGTCTCCTCCCCGGTCTTTTGGGCGTCGGCCGTGTCGGCGTCTGGCTCGGGCGAGGCGTCTCCGCCCTGCTCGTCCGGCGGGTCGTCTTTGAGGTGCCGGAGGATGCGAAACATGAACCCCTGGAGGTCCTCCAGGTGTACGAAGGTGTTGTACAGGCGGACTCGGATCTGCTCGCCGCCCACCCCCAGTTCGAGCGCACCTCCCGTCGAACTGACCGACATCTCCTCGAATCCGAGCGTCTCCCGGTCGAGGAGCGACCAGTCGATGCACCACATCCGATCCCGGCCCCCGACGAAGACCGTCCGGTCCGACAGGCCGAGAAAATGTGTCTGGGTGTAAGAATACCAGTAGGCGGCGAGAATTCCGAGCCCGCCGCCGACGGTGACGAGCGCCCCGAAACCTGCGATCCAGCCCGCATCGGCCAGCCCGGAATTCCACCACATCGTCCCGGCCAGCCCCAGGAGCGCCGCCCCGACCAGCAGGGTCAGCACGAAGACCGGCCTGTTGAGCCGATAGGTGTAGACGGTGACCTCCCCCTCCGCTCGAAGCCTCTCGACGACGTCGTTTCCCTGGACGAGGCGAAGCTCGGACATGGCACCGGGGGAGATGATGAGAGGCGACGAGAGGCGCCGGCTCGGGGTCGGCGGCTGACCGACGGGCGGGCGGCGCCCCGGGGCGGATCAACGAAGCGATCAGACGTCGAGGTTGCGCACATCGAGCGCGTTCGATTCGATGAAGTTGCGCCGCGGCTCGACCTTGTCGCCCATCAGCACCGTGAACAGATCGTCGGTCTCGACGATGTCCTCGATGCGCACCTGCAGCAGCGATCGGGTGTCGGGATTCATCGTCGTCTCCCAGAGCTGCTCCGGGTTCATCTCGCCGAGTCCCTTGTAGCGCTGGATCGACTGGCCCTTCTGGCCCTCCTCGAGGACGAACTCCAGCAGGGGGCCGAGCTCGTCGAAGGTCTCTTCGAGCCGGCTGCTCTCGACGTGGACCTCGTCGCCCAGCGACTGGAATCGACGCCAGATGCGCAGCATCTCGCCGTACTCGACGCTGGTGATGAAATCGCGGTCGATGACCGTCGTCACCGAGGCCCCGGCGACGCGGGTCTTCCAGATGGCGTCGTAAAAATCGTCGTACTCGTCGTTTTCGACCAGATCGGGCTTCGACCAGACCACCCGGCGGTGGTCCTCGGAGAGCTCCTCGTGCACCCAGTCCATCCGATCCGCCAGCCGGTCCCTGTCGCGCAGGTCCTCGGCCGTCAGATCGGCCTGCAAAACGAGGTCGATGACCCGCTCGTCGTTCTGGCGGCCGAGCTGCTCGAGCAACTCCCGGTATTTGATCAGATCCTCGATGAAGTCCCCGAGCTCCTCGCCTTCGATCTTTCGTTTTTCACCGTGGATCGTCACCCGGCCCTTGGCCCGCTCGATCAGAAAGTCGTTCAGCTGCTGTTCGTTTTTCAGGTAGTCGACCGACCGGCCGCGTTTGACGCCGTACAGCGGCGGCTCGGCGATATACAGGTAGCCGCGGTCGATCAGCTCGGGGAACTGCCGGTAAAAGAAGGTCAACAGCAGGGTCCGGATGTGGCTGCCGTCGACGTCGGCGTCGGTCATCAGGATGATGTTCTGGTAGCGAAGCTCCTCGATGTCGAAGTGCTCGTCGCCGATCCCGCAGCCGAGCGCCGAGATCAGCGCGGAGAGTTCGTTGTTCGACAGCATCTTGTCGAAGCGCGCCTTCTCGACGTTCAGGATCTTGCCCCGAAGCGGCAGGATCGCCTGGAATCGCCGGTCGCGGCCCTGTTTGGCCGAGCCGCCCGCCGAATCCCCCTCGACGATGAACAGCTCGCTTTCCTCCGGGTCGCGCGACTGGCAGTCGGCGAGTTTGCCCGGCAGATTCGAGACCTGCGAGAGGGCGGACTTGCGGGCGATCTCACGGGCCTTCCGGGCCGCCTCGCGCGCCCGGCTCGCCTGCAGCGCCTTCTCGACGACGGTCCTGGCGACACTCGGATGTTCGTTGAGAAAATACGACAGCCGCTCGTTGACGACCGACTCGACGGCCCCTTTGATCTCGTTGGAGA
>CAZRLK010000214.1:0-8200 GCA_964600555.1 uncultured Bradymonadales bacterium | reverse complement strand
CGGGCTCGAGCCGGCCGGTCAGCCACTCGACCGTCCGCTCGACCGGCTCGGCGTAGCTGGTCGACCCGTAGCTTCCGTTCATGTCGGAGACGACCGCGACGGTGTAGGGGGCGCGGTCGGACGGGCTGCCCGGTCGGTTGTGCGTCGAGGCGAATTGCGTCGAGTCCGGGCGGGGCGTGAAGAAGTCGGGCGCCGTCTCGACAGACGAGGACTGGCCGGTCGACTCCCGCAGGTCCGGTTCGGCCCGGGCCTGCGACTCGCCACCGGCCATGCCGAGACTGGCGGATGCCAGGGCGAGGAGCGTACAGATCGTTCGGGGGTGGCTGTTCGTGATCATCGCGTCGCCTTCCTTGGCTGCGATTGCCGTCGTGATGCCGCCTACAAGTGTCACCGACCGGCGGGCGTTGTCAAAAAACTTCGGCGTCCGCAAGGCTTTTCACTGCGCTCCGAGCGGCGGTCACTCCGAGGAGACATCGGCTCCTCGGCCGGTGCCTGGATTGGGCGAGTTCTACCGCCGTCCGAACGGTTTTTCGGGGCTTCTCGGCCCGTGCTTCGAGGAGCGAATCACATCGCCGGTCGAACGTTTTCTGGGCGAGCCTGGCGATCTCCGGACCTTGGCGAATCCGACACAAACCGCCGGCCGACGCTCGATCTCTCGGAGGTTCCGATAGCCGGCGGTGCGACCATGGGTTGCAGCCTGCGAGGGTTTGGACCAACGTCGTGGTGGCGTTCGAGCCGTTGACCGTTCCCTCCGACCTCCCGCGAGACGATGACCGACGATGTGTCCGTCGACTGGCAGCGCCACTGGCGGCTCGACCCGCAGACGACCTTTCTCAACCACGGAGCCTTCGGGGCGGCGCCCAGGCGCGTGCTCAACGAACAGGCCGAGTTGCGGCGTCGCATCGAAGAGAACCCGGTCCGGTTTTTCGACCGGGAGCTTCCGGGGCTGGTCGACCGGGCGCGGGCCGAGCTGGCGACCTTTCTGGGGGCCGACCCGGCGGGGCTGGTGTGGACGCGCAATGCGACGGCCGGCGTCAACGCCGTGTTGCGCTCACGGCGGTTCGATCCGGGGGACGAGCTTCTGGTTACCAGCCACGGCTACACCTCGTGCCGCAACGCCCTGGAGTGTGTCGCCGAGCGGTCCGGGGCGCAGATCGTCGTCGCGGAGGTCCCCTTTCCGACCGCCGGTGCCGACGAGATTGTCGAGGCGGTCCTCGAGGCGGCGGGGCCGAAGACCGAGCTGGCGTTGATCGATCACGTCACCAGTCGCACCGGACTGGTGATGCCGGTCGCCGAGCTGGTCGACGAGCTCGACGCCCGCCACGTCGATACGCTGATCGACGGTGCGCACGCGGCGGGGATGCTCGAGTTGTCGCTCGCGGATCTGGCGCCGACTTACTACGCCGGCAACTGCCACAAGTGGATGTGCGCGCCGAAGGGCGCCGGGTTTCTGTGGGTCGACGAGCACGAGCGCGACGAGGTGCATCCGACGACGATCGGCAACTGGTTTCGGAGTTCGTTCGGCGGCCGGTCGACCTATCACTCGGAGTTCGACTGGGTCGGCACCGACGATCCGACGCCCTGGCTGTGCGTGCCGACGGCGATCGATTATCTCGGCTCGCTTCTGCCCGGCGGCTGGGAGGCCCTCCGCGAGCGCAATCGGCGGCTGGCGCTCGAGGCCCGCGAGATATTGTGCGAGGCACTCGAGGTCGAGCCGCCGGTCCCCGAGGAGTCGCTCGGGACGCTCGTGACGGTGCCGCTGCCGGACCGCCCCCCGGAGCTCGAACTCGAGGACGGCGAGTCGGATCCGATCGAACGGGAGCTGGTCTGGGAGCGGGGCTTCGAGGTGCCGGTCTTCGAATGGCCGGAGGCGCCCGGGCGGGTACTCCGGGTCTCGGCGCACCTGTACAACCACCGCGAGCAATACGAGCGGCTTGCCGACGCACTTGTACAGCAGCTGAGCAGCTGAGCGGCTGGGCAGCTGGGCAGCTGAGCGTAAAACAACGGCAACAACCAAAACACGCGCGGTCACGGGGAAGATCGGGCAGAAGGGAGGGCGCCAGTCCGACCGATCCGGGTCAGAGTCTGTGTTTAGTAGTTTACTAGCCCCGGCCGGAGCTTCGCGGAGGCCGGGGATCAAACGTGCCCGGGCCCCTGACTGGTCTCATTCGAAATTCGTTGTCCGACGTAGGAGTTCGATCATGAGATGGCGCGAGACACTCGACGACTTCAAGGGGTTCGTCAAACGGGGCAACGTCCTGGACATGGCCGTGGGAGTGGTGGTCGGCGTCGCCTTCAGCGCCGTCACCAACTCGATCGTCCAGGATTTGCTGATGCCGGTCGTCGGGATGATCACCGGCGGGGTCGATTTCAAGGATCTGTTCGTCATCCTCGAGGAGGGCGACCCGGCCGGCCCCTACCAGACCCTCGCCCAGGCCAACGAGGCGGGGGCGGTGACCGTCGCGTACGGGAGTTTTGTCAACGCCGTCGTCAACTTTCTGATCATCACGGCCGCGATGTTCGTCGTCGTGCGACTCGTCCAGCGGCTCAACACCGAGGGGGAACCGGAGTCGACGCCGGCGCAGGCCGACCCGCGGCGGTGTCCGTACTGCCGCACCGAGATCGCCGAGGCGGCGACGCGGTGCCCGGCGTGTACCTCGAAACTGGAGGACGAGGAGTGACGGCGCCGGCTTCTCGTTGATGCGTGCCGACGGCCTCGATACATTGAAGGCGCGGTGTGAGACGGGCAGGTTGGGTTTCCCCGAGCGGCGAGCCTGCGATGCGAACGGATGCTGCGGTGCAAGGACCGGCGTCGTTCTCCGGAATGATCGTGGTGGCGCTCGTGTGCCTCGCGCCCGCCGGCGCCGCGGCGGATTCGCTCGGTGACTACAAGGACGAAAAACACGACGAAGGGGGAGCGAGCGGTTCGGGGGAGACCGAAGACGAGGGCTCGAGCGTCGGGGAGGTACTCGGGGATGTGCTGGGGGCGCTCGGCGATGACGACCACCCGCACGAGGATCCCGATCATCATCGGGAACAGACCTCGTCGTCGACCAGCTCGTCGTCCGACGACGAGGAGGAGCAAAAACGTCGGCCGCGGGCGTGCCACTTCGAGCGCTACTACGGGTGCATGCGGGAGTGCGAAGCCGGGCGGGAGACGTGTCGGCGGCAATGCCGGCGCGACGCCGACTGGCTGTGCGGGCGTCGTGCGCCGCCGCCCTCCTCTCAGCAGATCGCCGATCGGGGGGAGGCCGGGGGCGGTGAGCTCGACGGGACCGGGCTCGGGGGCGTCGGGTACCGCGGCCTCGTCGAGATGGGAGCCGGCGGGGTCGAGGGCGGGGCATTGCTGACGGCCGAGCACCGGTTCCGCTCCGGCAACTTCGGGGGCGGTCTGCAGCTTTCGTACATGTGGAGCGAGGAGGACGAATTGCTCGAGACCGACCTGGGGCCGGCGGCGTTCATCCGCGTCGGGACCGCCGAGTACGGGGTGCAGCCGTCGGTGCTCGTCTCGATGGGCAACGAGGTGGCTTCCCGGGCCGGGGCCGGCATGCGCCTGTATGCCGACTGGCGGTTCGACAACTGGATGCTCGCGTTCAATCCGATGGCGGGAGTCGTCAACGGCAAGTTCAACGCCCATCTTCGCACCGCGATCGGCTTCCCGATCTCCAGCGACGTCTACCTGAAGGTCGGGCACGACTTTCGCTGGGTGCGCGAGCTGTCGAGCGCCTCCGAGAGCGGGATGCACGGAGGGTTCTTGAGCATCGGCTACGATTTTCGCTGATCATCGGATCTGGGAAGTGCGCCGGTCGACCTCCTCGCCGGTGAGACGCTCGATCGCCTCGCCGCCCCGGCCCTCGATGACGATCGAGGCGGCGGCCGCGGCGAATCGTCCCGCCTCGACCGGGTCGTCGCCGGCGTGCAGGCGGTGGACGAACGCCGCGGCGAAGGTGTCGCCGGCGCCGGTCGGGTCGGTGACGTCGGCTCCGTCGAAGACGCCGATCTCGGTCTCCGCGCCGTCGACGACGATCGTCGCGCCGTCTGCGCCGTGGGTGATGGCGACGACGGGAATCGCCTCGACGACGCGCTCGCGAAGATCGCCCTGATCGATCAGATCCTCGTCGCTCATCGTCGCGACGTCGATCCCGCGCAACTGCTCGACGCCCACCTCCCAGGGCCGCTGGACGATCACGTCGGTGCGCTCGGGCATCGAGATGCCGAGATCGCCGGAGCCGACCGACGGATCCGGCTCCTTGATCCAGCCCTGGACGTTGATCGCCAGCATCTCCGCGTCGACCGCCTCGGTCCACTCGACGAGATCCAGCTCGCCGAGCACCGGAGCCAGGTGGACGACTGCGTCGGACAGGAGCTCCTCGTCGAACATCTCCGGGTGCATCGCCGGCGCCCGGTTGGCGAGCAACTGCAGACGCGGCCCCCGCCGCGGGTAGACGTTGGCGAAAAGCGTCGTCTCCCCCTCCCGCACGACCGTCTTCTCGAGCCCCTCCAGCTCGTCGTCACAGGCGAACTCCTCGCCGACCAGTGTCGCCAGGTGCACCTCCGCGCCGAGCGCGTCGTACACCCGGGCCCCGTAGTAGGCACACCCGCCGGCGACGTACGCGTCGTCGTAGCGGTCGTGGGTCGTCTGGCCGACAATCAACGTCATAGCCGGGGCCCTGGTCAGTTCGTGAATTCGCCGCAGGCGATGTTGTACGATTGGCCGGTGATCGCCGAGGCCTCGTCGGAGACGAGAAATCGGATCAGCGAGGCGACCTCCTCCGGGTCGACGAACCGCTCGAGTGGAATCTCCCCCTCGGCCTCCTCGCGGAACGCCTCGGCACTCATCCCGCGCCGATCGGCGGTCGCCGCCACGTCGCCCCGGGCCATCGAGGTGTCGACCCAGCCGGGGCAGACGGCGTTGACGCGGATGTCGCGTTCGGCGAGCTCCCGGGCGGTCGATTTGACCAGCCCGAGCAGCCCGTGCTTCGAGGCGGTGTACGCCTCGTAGCCGGGCCGGGCGTTTTTGCCGAGCCCCGAGGAGGTGGCGACGATGCTCCCGCCGTCGTTCATCTGCCGCGAGGCGGCCCGGAGCGTGTAGTAGGCGCCGTCGAGGTTGACCGCGAGCACCTCGCGCCAGACCTCGTCGCTGTCGGGCTCGTCGAGGCGCGCCTGCTTGCAGATCCCGGCGTTGGCGACGCAGATATCGTGCGCTCCGATCTGCTCGAAGTGCTCGTAGACCGCCTCCCGGTCGGTCACATCGAGCTGCCGGAGCTCGAGCCGTTCGGCGGCCTCGCCGTCGAATCGGGCCTCGAGCGCTTCGAGTTTCGAGGGCGTGTGGCCGAAAGCCACCACCCGATCGCCCTCGCCGACGAGCGCCTCGACGATCTCGCGGCCAATGCCGCCGGTCGCGCCCGTGATGACCGTCTTGCGCATGGGGTGCCTCGTGATCGCACGTCGTTTGTTTGTCGTCGTTGTTTTATGCTCAGCTACCTGGCTGCTCAGCCGCCCAGCTGCTGCCTTAATACGATGCGCGAATCGCCTCCCGGATGACGTCTTCGGAGACCGGAATCGCGTAGTCGCCGTCGATCGACCAGATGTTGCCCGGCTCGTCGACCAGCGCCATGCGCGTTCCCTCGGTCAGGTAGCGCTTGTTGTACTTGGTCATCGCGATGATGTCGTCGACGTGGATGTCGCCCGGGATCGTGGTCGGCAGGTCGTATTTTTCGATGACGTGCTCGTGCAGTTCCACCAGCTCGTCGTCCCAGCCGCCCAGGATCTTGGCGGCCCGCGCCGCGACCATCATCCCGATCGCGACCGACTCGCCGTGGTTGAGGTCGTAGCCGGACAGATACTCGATCGGGTGGCCGATCGTGTGGCCGTACTGCAGGACCATCCCCTCGCGCTTTTCTTTCGGGTCGGTCGCCATCAGCTCGCATTTGAGCTCGATGTTGCGCCGGACGACGTGCTCCCAGAAATCCGGGTCGTGCAGGTCGCCGTCGTACTCGAGCAGGTAGTCGAGATACTCGGCGTCCTGGCCGAGGGCGTGTTTGACGACTTCGGAGAGGCCGTCCGGGATCAGCCAGTCCTCGAGCGTCGACAGGACCGTCACGTCGACGGCGATCCGGATCGGCCCGTAGTAGGCGCCGATGTGGTTTTTGCCGTGTTTGCCGTTGACGCCCTGTTTGTGGCCGATGGCGGCGTCGCACTGGGCCATCATCGTGGTCGGCACGTGGACCAGCCCGACCCCGCGGTACAGCGTCGAGGCGAGGAACCCGCAGACGTTGCAGACCGCCCCGCCGCCCAGCGAAATCAGCACCGACCGTTCGTCGAGCCCGGAACCGAGCACGCGTTCGGCCATCTCGACGTAATTCGACAGGGTCTTCGACTCCTCGCCCTCCGCCATCACCACCCGCTCGACGTCGTAGCCGAGATCCTTCAGCCCGCCGACGAAATCGTCGCCGTAGATGCGATTGACCCGGGTGTCGGTGAAGACGTAGATCGGCGAGGAGGCACTCTCGTCGGGGATGAGCTTGACCTGGGAGGGATTGCGTACGAAGCCGCGCTGGACGACGACGTCGGTGGTGGTGGGCTTGCCGGTCGTAAACTCGTAGTCGTACGAGTCGTTGCCCGCCTCCAGATCGAATTCGGGCCGGTGGACCGCCTCGACGCGCCGGCGGTTGCGGTGCTCCATCTCGGCGCGGATCAGCGAGGGCGGCGTGTCGATGTCGTACCACTCCTGATCGTCGACCTCGACGGCTTCGATGCGATCGGCGTCGGCCAGTTCGCCGAGGGCGTCGGCCAGGCCCGCCGGTTCGTGTTCGGCGAGGGCCTCGCGACACGCCTCGAAGAGACTGTCGGTGGCGGTGAACAGGCCGGCGTCGACGGCGTTGAACTGCTCGAGATCGAAGCCGACCGCCTCGGCCCGCCGGTCGGCGACCCGGGCTTTGACCGCGCTCTCCAGATCGTAGACCTCGTCGACCTCCCGGTCGACCAGCTCGACGACGACGTCTCCGCTCATCGGGACCCGCTCGACCATCTCGTCGACCAGCGACTGGTCGTACCAGTGATCCGCCATCGCCAGCAGAAACGACCCGTCCAGGGCTTGCTCGGCGGCGGTCACCGAACTGGCCAGACCCCGCTTCCAGGCGGGATTGTCGACGAAGTCGACCTCGAGCTCGAGTTTCGGATGGTTGGTCAGTTCCCGGACGATCTGCTGGCCCTCGTAGCCGGTCACGACGACGGCCCGTTCGAGGCCGGCCGCCTCGAGCTGCGAGAGGACCCGCAGGATCAACGGCTCGCCGCCGACCTCCACCAGCGGTTTCGGAGTGTCGGGCCGGTCCAGGCGCGCGCCGCGTCCGGCGGCGGGAATCAAAGCGTCACGCATACTCATGGAAGAGACACACGTCGGGGGAGAGCAACTCGCAGTCGCGCGCGCCACCTATATCAATCACGGGAGGTGCTGCAAAGTACGATCGCCGACCGGCCCGGAACAACTCTCGGGCAGTGCGCGATGAGGATGGGGAGGCGCTACGGCGAACGCTCGCCGTCGTCGGGTTCGACGGCGACCGTCAGCAGCATCTTCGAATCCGTGTGGGCCTCGACGTCGTGGGTGACGCCGGGCTCGAGGATGAGCATCTGGCCGTTCTCGACGCGGTGTGCGCGCTCGTCGGTGTGGATCTCGAGGTCGCCGTCGAGGACGTGGATGGTGACCGCCCCGTCGACCTCGTGGTCGGGCATGTGGCCGCCCCGTTCGAAATAAAACAACACCAGGGTCATGCCCCGCCGATGCGCGACGGCGATCTGGCGGTGGCCGTCGACCGGGCCGTGCGGTTCGTCGAGCAGCTCGTCGAACTGCCGGTCGAGGTCGAGCAGACGTTCGGCTTCGGCGAACCGCTCGCGGGGATGCTCACGGAGGCGCTCCTGGGGGGCGTCGTTGTCGTCACCGGCGTCGCTCATGGCGGACTCCCGTCGAGAAGGCAAAAAAAATCCCCCGCACCGCTGCTCGAGGGTGAAGTTCGGTCCGACCGAGACCGACAACGGCGGGGGGACGATCGTGTCTGGGATTGTAGCTCGGCGGAGCGGATAAGCCGCGTTCCCCGAGCCGAGTCGTAGCTCGCTCCTCGATGCGACCGGCAACCGGCCGCGACCCTCGAGCGGAGCGAGAACTCAACTCGTCGCTAGCAGGTCCACTCCGCGACACGATCTT
>CAZRLK010000213.1:0-8209 GCA_964600555.1 uncultured Bradymonadales bacterium | reverse complement strand
CCCCGCGGGTTCTCTCGGGGGACCACGCCGGCCCGCCAAAAAAAAAAGCCCTGCACCGGGCGCTCCTCCTCGCGGAGCTACTCCCGATGCCGGGCGACCCTCCCGATCGCACGTGGCGGCTGCGAGCGTTGCTCAGTCGTCCGCCGGCTCGTCGCCCCCGGACGCGTCGTCCCCGCCGTCGGACGAGTCGCCCCCGGACGAATCACTCCCGTCGTCGGACGGCTCGCCGCCGTCTGCCGCCGAGTCCCCCTGACGCTCCGACTCCCCGTCGCCCTCCGGCGGCTCTTCTTCGCCGGTCTCGGGGTCGACGTCGGTGACCCTTCGGTCGCGCTTGTGCAATTCTCCGATCCGCTCGTTTTGCTCCATGATCGGCGCGAGCAGCCGACTCCGCCTCTCGACGTCGCCGGGATCGGCGTACTTGCCGAGGATCTTGGCGACGACTCGCATCATCGCCTCCTGGCCCTTCCGGTCGAGCTCGCGCACTTCGTCCCAGCTCGTCGTCCGGTTGCCACTCTGGCCGAGCGCCTGCTCGAAGCGGTCGGCCTCGGCACTCAACTTCTCGACCTCGTGGCGAACCCCGAGCTGATCGATCTCCTGGGTCCAGTCGTTCTCGAGGCGTTCGACGATGAAACGCACACTCGCCAGCTCGTCCTCGAAGTTCATCGACGTGATCGGCCCCGCCCCCTCCGGCAACAGCTCCTCGATGATCCGGCGCGCCAGCTCCCCGAGCCGCTCGCCGGAGAAGGTCCGCCGGGTCATCTGCAACTTCCGGTACAGCGCCCCGAGCGTCCGGTCGATGACGTTGTCGATCTCGGCGGCCCGCCGACGGCTCAACTCGTCGATGTTGCGCGACCTCCGCCACTCGCCCTCGACGTTGCGGGAGTTGCGGTTGATCGCGATCGCCTGTTCGATCGCCGCGACGATCTCGTCGTCCCCGCCCTCCTCGGCGATCGGCTCGGTCTCGAGCAGCGCGAAAATCCGCCGCCCCGGTGTCGAACGATACAAGTCGATGTAAATCGACAGATTTCCCTGATTCACACTCATCGCAAACTCCTCCCGAGCCCCCCGGCGCGACCGACGGCCGGCCGAAAGTACCCGTTGATGCACAACCAATTCCGACAGTTTCAAAGTCGGCCCCCGGGTAGTGCCGCTACCGCGACCGCCGGCCGACGATATGCGGCGCAATCCCCGTACTACGTGGACCTGTACGTGTAGAATCTCCCATCGATCTCGGGATGTCAAGGGATGTGCGGGCCCCGGGTCGGCGCGGCCTTCGAGCTGTGCCGCTTCCCGGATGACCCGTCGAGGTGCTTTCAACCCCGGGTCGATACTCCCCGAGGCCGTCTCGTGTTACCCGACTACGCACGCGCCATGTCACGCCCGTTGACCATCCGAGGTCGGTCAATCTATAGTGAGCGGGCATCAAATTTCGCAAAGCCGATGTCGAAAGGGGAGGAGGGTTCCCCCGCGATGCGAGAGGTGATCGTGTCGGATTGTTCCGAAGACGTGGCGTCGATCGTCGAGTCTCTGCCGCCCGAGACGCGGGAGGTCTTCGACGATCTCCTGGCCGAACCGCTGGTCTCGTTCCGGGAGCTGCGAGAAGACGTCGAAGCCTACCGCGAGACGGTCCGCGAGCAGGGGCACGCCTACGAGTTCATGGATACCGAACTCGCTTACGCGATTGCGGATCGTTACCTGGCGGTCCTCTCGGAGACCGACTCGTCGGCCTCCGAGCGAGACCGACGGCTCATCCAGGCGGGCATCCGGTATTTTACCGAAAGCCACGACGCCGCCGACGACTTCGAATCCCCCATCGGCTTCGACGACGACCGGCGCGTCGCCGAGACGATCCTCGAGGAACTCGATCACCTCGGGTCGTCCTGACCGACTATTCTTTTCGACTGGCCGTATATGAGTCCCCAACCCACCGCTTACGCGCCCGGCGCCCGGGTTCTCGTCCGCGACGAAGAATGGATCGTGCGCGGCTCGAAGGCGACCGCCGACGGACAGGCACTGCAGGTGCTCGGCGTCTCGGAGCTCGTCCGCGACCAGGAGGCGATCTTCCTGACGGAACTCGACGAGGTCACCGAACTGCGCCCCGAAGATACGCAGCTCGTCGAAGACCGGAGTCCCGGCTATCGCCGCTCCCGGCTGTATCTCGACACCCTGCTTCGCCGCTCGCCCGCCACCGGCGACGGCATCTATGTCGGCCACCGCGGCGCGATGGACTCGGCGCGCTACCAGCTCGTGCCCGCCCAGAAGGCACTCGAGCGTCCCCGCCCCCGCATCCTGATCGCCGATGCCGTCGGCCTCGGCAAGACCGTCGAGGCCGGGGTGCTGTTGAGCGAGTTGATCCGCCGGGGCCGCGGCGACCGCATCCTCGTGGTCGCCCTCAAGTCGATGCTCTCCCAGATCCAGGAGGAACTCTGGGGGCGTTTTACCATCCCGCTCGTGCGCCTCGACTCGGCCGGTATCCAGCGGGTTCGCTCCAAGATCCCCTCCCACAAAAACCCGTTCCACTACTACGATCGGGTCATCGTCTCGATCGACACGCTCAAGAAAAACCAGAAATACCAGCACTTTCTCGACGAGTGCCGCTGGGACGCGATCGTCATCGACGAGTGCCAGCACGTCGCCGAACGGGGAAGCGGGGCGCCCTCCCAGCGGGCGCAACTCGCTCAGCAACTCGCGCCGACGACCGACTCGCTGATCATGACCTCGGCGACCCCCCACGACGGCCGGCCGGAGAGTTTCGCCAGCCTGATGAATCTCCTCGATCCGACGGCGATCGCCGACCCGCAGGATTACACGCAGGAGGAGATCGGCGGCCTTTATGTGCGGCGGTTCAAAAAGGACATCGAGACCGAGGTCGGCGAGTCGTTTCGCGACCGCGAGTTGTCGCTGGAGCGCGTCGAGACCAACGACGAGGAGGACCGGGTCTTCGACCTCCTGGCCGATGCCGAGTTTCGGACCGTCGGGGGTTCCGGCGACGGCACCCTCTTTCGCACCCTGCTGCTCAAGGCTTTTCTCTCCTCGCCGCAGGCCTGCGCCTCGACGGTTCGAAAGCGGCTCGACCACCCCGATGTCGCGGAGCCGTCGACGGAGGCCGCCGAGCACGACCGGCGCGTGCTCGAGGAATTGCTGGAGGCCGTCGAGGCGATTACGCCCGACTGCAACACCAAGCTCAGGCGCCTCGTCGAATTGCTGGAGCAGTGGGACTGGTCGGGGAACCGCTACGGCGACCGCGTGGTCGTCTTCGCCGAGCGACTCGACACCCTCGAGATGCTCCGCGAGTACCTGGTCGACCGGTTCAACATGGCCGACGACCGCATCGCGATCTTCGACGGCAACCTCGACGACCAGCGCCAGCAGGAGCTGGTCGGGGATTTCGGCACGAAAGAGGGCAAGGTCCAGATTCTACTCGGCTCCGACGCCGCCGCCGAGGGCATCAACCTCCACTACTTCTGCCACCGGCTCGTCCATTTCGACGTGCCCTGGTCGCTCATCACCCTCGAGCAGCGCAACGGTCGAATCGACCGCTTCGGCCAGACCGAGACGCCGGACATTCGCTATCTGCTGAGCGTCCCCGACTCGGACCAGGTGCAGGGGGACCTGCGCGTCGTCGAGCGGCTCATCGAAAAGGAACGGGCGGCCCACGAGAACCTCGGGGATGCCGCCTCGCTGATGGAGAAATACGACGCCGACGAGGAGGAAGAGCACGTCGCCGAGGGGATTGCCCGCGGCGACGCCCCCGAAGAGATCGTCCCCGACGAACCGCAGGGAACCCTGCTCGACATGCTCTTCGGCGAGGACGAGGAGTCGACCGACCCCCCGGAGATTCGCGACGAGTTTCGGGTCTTCGACTCCGATCTCGACTACGCCCGACAGGCCTTCGAGGAACTCGTCGAGGCCTACCCCGACCAGTTCGACCGGCCGGAGTGGCACCCCCGGGCCGACGGCTTCACGCTGCAGCCGCCCGACGACCTCGAGGAGCGCTACGAGTACCTGCCGGACGAACTCACCCGCGGACGCGACGAATTCAAGCTGAGCGCCGACCGGGAGATCGTCCAGCGCGCCTTCGAGGAGAGCCGCGAACAGCGGGGGAGTTGGCCCGAGTGGGAGCTGTTCTGGGACCTCCACCCGGTCGCCGAGTGGCTCCAGGACCGCGTGCTCGGCCTCTTCCATCGCAACGAGGCGACCGTCGTCCAGGTCGACCGGGGGCTGGGCGACGACGAGGCGGCCTACGTCTTCCAGGGCGTCGTCTCGAATCGCCGAAGCCAGCCGGTCATCGTCGACTGGTTCGGCGTCGTCTTCGGCGGCGACGACAGCACCCGCGTCGTCGCGCTCGACGAACTCGCCGAGGCGACCGGCCTCGAGGCCGAACTCCCGACCCCCGACGCCGGCGCCGCGCTCGATTACCTGTCGTCGAACGTCCCCGACGCCGTCGAGGTGGCCCGAGACCGGATGCTCCGGCTGCGCGACGAACGCAAGGAGCGGCTCCAGGAGGACGTCAAAGAGCAGTTTCGCCGCGTCGAGGACTGGTACAACGAACGCAAACGGGTGCTCGAAGAGAGGCTCGAGTCGTACGACGGCGCCAACGGCTTCCGCGCCCGCAAAGAAAAGGAGATCGAGCGTGAACTCGCGGGAATGAAACGACTCATGCAACGGCGCCAGGAGTGGTTCATGCAGGGGCTCAACACGGTCCCCGATCCGTACCTCCGACTGGCCCTCGTGATTGCGGGCTGACTTGATCGTTGATCGACCGGAAGGAGCCAGGTCTGCTTGCGGGCCGAGAAGTCTGCTGTTTTGCCGTTGGCTCTGGCCCCGACCCTCGGGTCGGGGAACGAAGGAAAGAAACATTGTTGGCAGGGCATCTTGCCCTGCGTTGTTGAATTGCTGTTGTATCCGTAGGTATCCGATGTCGCTGGATCTCGTCGGAATCGAAAACGTAGGCGAGTTTTACTCCAACCACTACCTCGACGCGCTGCTGGAGGACGACCTCAAGGGTGTCTTCGAGGAGTGGAAGCGCGCCGAACGCGACGACGACACCCGCCGCCCCTGGAAGGACCTCCACGGCCTCGCCGAAGACTGGTTCGACGCCCGCGCCCGCGCCGCCGAGGAACCCGACCCGACCGAACGCTGGCGCATCGCCCGGGCGATCCACGTCCCGATCCTCGAGGTCCTCGGCTACGAGTACCGCCCCGAGATCGAGCCGCTCGAAGAAGATCAGTCCGTCCCGGTGTTGCTCTCCGACGAGCGCGACGGCAACCCGTGGTTGTGGGTCGTCGACGCCCCGCTCCCACGCGGCGAAGACGTCGATCCCTTCGACCAGGCGATCCTCCCGGCCCAGTATCCCGACCGCCTCTCCCGACACGACGGGGCGCCCGATCTCGACCACCCGCCGACCTGGCGCGAGTTCCTCGACCGGGAGTTGTTTCGCCTCGACCATCCGCCCCGCTGGATCCTCTTCATGGCCGGGACGGACGTCTTTCTCGTCGACCGCAAAAAGTGGGGGCAGGGCAAGTACCTCCGGTTCGACCTCGGGGAGTTGTTCGGACGCCGCGAAGCGAAGGTTCTGAAGGCGACCTGCGGACTGCTGCACCGCGACGTCCTCAACCCCGAGGAGTCGGTGCCGCTGCTGGAGCGCATCGACGAAAACTCCCACAAACACGCCTACTCGGTCTCGACCGACCTCAAGGATGGCGCCCGCCGGGCGATCGAACTGCTCGCCAACGAGGCGATCCACTACAAAAAACACGTCTCCCGCGAGGCGATCTTCAGCCGCGACGAGGAACTCGCCGACCAGTTGACTCGCGAGTGCATGACCTACCTGTATCGGCTGTTGTTCCTCTTTTACGTCGAGGCGCGCGGCGGGGAGCTCGGTATCGTCCCGATGAAATCCGACGCCTACCGCAAGGGCTACAGCCTGGAGACGCTGCGCGACCTCGAGATGGTCCCCCTCAACTCCGACGGGGCGCGAAACGGCTATTTCATCAGCGACAGCCTCGACAAGCTCTTCGAGATCGTCGACCGGGGCTTCAACACCGGCGGCTCCCGGTCGCTCGACGACGAGATGGGCGAGGAGGGGACGCTCGGCGAGAGCTTCGCCGTCGACGGCCTCCGCAGTGCGCTGTTCGACGAGTCGCGCACGCCGTTTCTGCGGCCCGTCCGGTTCCGCAACGTCGTCATGCAGGAGGTCCTGCAACTGCTCTCGCTCACCTCGCCGGAGCGGGGTGGCGACCGGGGCCGCATCTCGTACGCCAGGCTCGGCATCAACCAGCTCGGCGCCGTCTACGAGGGCCTGCTCAGCTACACCGGCTTCTTCGCCGACGAGACGCTGTACGAGGTCCGTGCCGAGGGCGACATGGACGATGACGACGCCCGGACCTGGTTCGTGCCGGCGGGCGAGATCGAGAAGTACCGCGAGTCCGAGATCGTCGAGGGCGACGACGGCGAGCCGAAGACCCACGAGCGCGGCAGCTTCATCTTTCGACTCGCTGGCCGCGACCGCGAGAAATCGGCGAGCTACTACACGCCCGAGGTGCTGACCGAGTGCCTCACGAAATACACGCTGAAAGAACGACTCGGCGAGCCGTCCGGCGACGGGGAAGCGTCGGCCGGGAAGGGCGAAGACGAGGGTGCGGATTCGGCCCTCACGGCCGACGAGATCCTCGAGCTCAAGATCTGCGAGCCGGCCATGGGCTCCGGCGCCTTTCTCAACGAGGCCGTCGACCAGCTCGCCGAGGCGTATCTCGACCGAAAACAGGACGAGCTGGGCGAGCGCATCGGCTCGGACGAGTACCAGGCCGAGCTCCAGAAGGTGAAACACTACCTGGCCGTCAACAACGCCTACGGCGTCGACCTCAACCCGATGGCGACCGAGCTGGGGAAGGTCAGTCTCTGGCTGAACGTCCTCCACGAGAGCGCCAGGGCGCCGTGGTTCGACCTGCGGCTGTCGGTCGGCAACTCGCTCGTCGGCGCCCGCCGCGCCGTCTACCACACGAGCGACCTGCTGGCCGACGCCGGCGAGGATTGGCTCGACCGGGCGCCGGACCTGTTGAGTGACGCCGACGGGACGTCGGCTCCGCAACCCGATGGTCTCAATCCGCGCCCCGACGACACCGTCTACCACTTCCTCCTGCCGGCGAAGGGCATGTGCCCCTTCGATTCCGACGACGTCTTCTGCGAGCTCGCGCCCGACAAAACCGACCGGATCGGCGAGTGGCGAAAGGAGTTCACGGCGTCGAATCTCACCGAGCTCGACGTCGAACAACTCGAGCGCCTCTCCAGCCGCGTCGACGAACTCTTCGACGAACACCTCGCTGCCCGACGCAACGTCCTCCGAAACACTCGCCAGCCCCACGACGTCTGGGGCCAGCCCGACCCCGAGGAGAGCCGCTGGAAGACCATCGACGAGTGCGAGGAGTGGGCCCGCGAGCTCGACCACCCCGACGCCCCCGGCCGCAAACTGAAACTGGCGATGGATTACTGGTCGGCCCTCTGGTTCTGGCCCGTCCGCCGGGCCGACCTCCTGCCGACCCGCGACGAGTTCTGGATGGAACTCTCCGCCATCCTCAACGGCGGCTCCGTCGACGACCTCCTCGCTTCCTCGGACCGCCTCCAACTCGTCCGCCGACTCGCCGACCGCTACCACTTCTTTCACTGGGAACTCGCTTACCCCGAAGTCTTCGCCGACCGCGGCGGCTTCGACGTGGTGCTCGGGAATCCACCCTGGATACGTGTGGAGTGGAAAGAAAAGGTCGCTCTTAGTGAGCTGGAGCCGCTCGGAGCAGTACGCTCGTGGAGTGCGAGTGAATTTCGTGACTCTAGGGATGAGATTCTCTTGTCTTCCGAGGAGTGTTCTCAGTACTTAAAGAGTGGAGAAGAGTCGCTTGGCATGATCCAGTTCTTTACCTCGAAGGAAAACTATGAGCGTCTGAAGGGTGTTCAAACCAATACCTATAAATCATTCTTAAGTCGCGGTTTTCAAATTGCGAACAGTCGGGGGGTTAATGGGTTTGTTCATCAAGCAGGATTGTACGATGACTCCAAAGGGGAAAGCTTTCGAGAATTTTTGACGCCACGTCTCCGTTGGAGATGGCATTTTCACAACGAGCTTCAACTTTTTTCGGGGATATACAACACTAGAAAATTAGAAGTATCCAACTATGAGAACTTTACGAGCGAGTCAGTACAATTTCGTCAAAAT
>CAZRLK010000212.1:0-8277 GCA_964600555.1 uncultured Bradymonadales bacterium | reverse complement strand
GGATTCTGGCCGGCCTCGCCCCCCAGACCGACGATGGGAGTCTAGCCGACCCCGCCCCCCAACCACGATGGGGGGCGTCGGCGGCCTCGCCGACGGCGTTTCGTTGCCTACGAACACGTCACGTCGGTACACGCGTCGTTTGGATGGAAGTTCCCGCCGCGGGAGTTGCACTCGCCCGGCGTCGTCGCCGTGCACTGGCCGTCCGTACAGCAGGCCGACAGGTCCTCCCCACCGCAGGTCACCTCCGTACAATCCGCCCCGCTCTTCGAGGTGCCCCCGAGCGTGCTGCAGTCGTTGCTCGTGTACACCTGACAGGTCTGCGCGCCATCCTCCACGATGCAGCAAGGTTCGGCCGGCGCCCCGCCGCACTGGGTGTCCTGGCAGGTCCGCCCGATGCGATAGGTCCCGCCGTCGTCCTCGCACTCCGATCGCGTCGTCCGCGAGCACTGCGTGTTGTTGCAGCAGGTGTTTTTGGGCACGAAGTTCGCGCAGTCGAACCCCGAACACGTCTGCTCGTCGAAGGCGACCAGCCCTCCCTGCTGATTGCACTGGGTGCGCGTCGTCTCGATGCACTGGTCGTCGGGCAGACAACACACCTCGTTGATGGAGCTGCCGTCTTCGGTCGGAATGCTCTCGGCATCCTCCTCGATGTCCTGCGGGCCGCGCACGGTGTCCGGCGGCGGCGGAGGCGGCACCGGGTCGGTCGTGGCGTCGGCCACGTCGGCGCCGGTCTGCGCGTCGCCGGTGGTGTCGCCCGCCGGATCGTCGGTGTCCTGCGCGTCGCCGTTGCCGCTCCGACCGTCGATCGGCGTATCGGACGGGCGTGTATCGTCGGCGGGCGTCGCATCGCGGCCGGTCGCATCGCCCGGTGGCGAGTCGGCGTCGGCCCCGGAGTCGGTCGCGCCGGAATCCTCGTCGGTGGATGGGGCGGGACCGACCGGTCCGTCGGCTTCGCCGCCGTCGTTGCTGCAGGCGGGAGCGAGCGTCAACATGAAGGCGCCGATCAGGGCGAGGAAGACATCTCTCGACTTGTTCATTGTAAGTGGTGGTGGCAGAGAGGGTGTTGGCACGGATTGGCAGACGACCAGTAAAAGGCCCACCCCAGAAAGGCGGCGCCCCCGACGCCCCGCGGCGACGACATCTTCTAGTTTATCGCTCGCGCGTGCATGCAAGTGTATCGTATCTGGGCGGTTTCGACAAAAACGGAGACGCGATGAGTGACGACCGAGCTTCACCCGATTCCGAACGATCCGTCTGGACCCGCATCGGAGATCTGTGGGGCCGCCTGCGTTCCCGCTGGTGGGCCCGCTGGCTGATCGATCTCGGCCTCGTCGCCGCGCTGTTTTTCGGCATCACCTGGTTTCAGTCGCGCAACCTCGTCGAGCCGGGCCAGCGGATCCCGGAGATGACCCTGCCGACGACCGGCGGAGAGGCGATGACGCTGGTCGACCCGGAGGCCGAGCGCACGCTCTTGTTCCTCTGGGCCCCCTGGTGCGGCGTCTGCACCGCCCAGGCCGGTACCGTCGAGTGGGCCAGGGCGGTGATCGGCGACGACGTCTCGACCCGCTCGCTCGTCCTCGATTACCGCGACGCCGACTCCGCCCGAAAAAGCGCCGCCGACAAGGGCATCGACGTCCCCGTCCTGCTCGGCGACCGTCGCATCCAGAAGACCTTCAACGTCGACGCCTTCCCGACCTTCTACGTCCTCGCTGACGATGGACGCGTCCTCGCCACCTCCCGCGGCTACACCACCACGCTGGGCCTCTGGTGGCGGGCGGCGTGGTAGCCGCGAACCTTGACGTTGCGGCGGCCATCGACGACCTTCGGCATACCGCTGGAACCGGCCACGCCGAAGACGTCCACGAGGTCATGACTGCTCCGGACGACAACCCCGAGACCGCCCGCCACGACCAGATCGTCGACCGCGGCCAACGCTACGCCATCGTCGGCGCCGGCCCCTCCGGCCTCGCCGCCGCCCGGGCCTTCGCCCGCAACGGCGTTCTGTACGACCAGTTCGAGCGCGCCTCGGATGTCGGCGGCGTCTGGAACATCGACAGCCCGTGGAGCACGATGTACGAGACCGCCCATCTCATCAGCTCCAAACGTTCCACCGAGTTCCACGACTTTCCCTTCCCCGACGACGCCGCCGACTACCCGCATTACTCGACCGTCCGGCAGTATTTTCGCGACTTCGCCGAGGAGTTCGGCCTCTACGAGGGCATCGAATTCGAGACCGAGGTCGAGCGCGTCGAACGCCTCCCCGGCGACGAGTCGCGCTGGATCGTCACCCTCGACGACGGCGAGCGGCGAAGCTACGAGGGCCTCGTCGTCGCCAACGGCCACCTCCACGAGCCGAACTGGCCCGCCGTCCCCGGCGAGCTCGACGGCAGGGTGATGCACAGCGCCGAGTACGTCCGCCCCGAGATCTTCGACGAGCGGCGCGTGCTCGTCGTCGGCGCCGGCAACAGCGGCTGCGACATCGCCGTCGATGCCGTCCCCCGCGCCGAGCAGGTGTATCTGAGCATGCGCCGCGGCTACCACATCGTCCCGAAATACATCCTCGGCATCCCCGCCGCCGACTTCGGGGCCGGCTCCTCGGCGCTGCGCCTTCCCGCGCCCGTCAAACAGACCCTCGATTCGTGGTTTCTCAAAAAAATCTCGCTCGACCCGCAACAATACGGCGTCCCCGAACCCGACCACGACCTGTACGAATCCCACCCGGTCGTCAACTCCCAGCTTCTGTACCACCTCGGCCACGACAAGATCGACGTCAAAGACGACCTCGAGCACCTCGACGGCGACGCCATCGTCTTCTCGGACGGCTCCCGCGAGGCGGTCGACCTCGTCGTCTACGCGACCGGCTACCGGATGACCTTCCCGTTCCTCGACGACCGGCATTTTCCCTGGGACGAGGGCGCCCCCGACCTGTGGATGAACATCTTCCACCCCGACTACGACGATCTGTTCGTCATCGGCCTGATCGAATCCGACGGCGGCGGCTTCCAGATCCGCGACTGGCAGGGCGAGATGGTCGCCCGGTTCATCCGCGCCCGGCAGCGCGAGGCCCCCGAGGCCGACGAGTTCGCCGAGCGGAAGGCCGGCGAGCAGCCCGACACCTCCGGCGGGTTCGACTACGAAAAACCGATCTACGTCAACAACTACGAGTACAAAAAACAGGTCCGCCGGGCCCTCGAGTTTTTCGAGTGACCGCTCCCCCGAGGCCGGCTCATGCAGCCGCACCCGATCGACCAGGCACAACTGACCTTCGAGCCGTCGACGCTCCTGGCGCTGAACGTCATCCTGGGGCTGATCATGTTCGGCATCGCCCTCGACCTCGAGATCGAGGACTTCGAGGTCGCCCTCGACGCGCCCCGGGCGCCGCTGATCGGCCTGGTCGCCCAGTTCCTGCTCCTCCCGGCGCTGTCCTTTGCCCTCGCGCAGGTGGTCGCCCCCGTCCCGAGTATCGCGCTCGGCATGATTCTGGTCGGCTCGTGCCCCGGCGGCAACATCTCGAATTTCATCACCCACATCGCCTCGGGCGACACCGCGCTGTCGGTCACCGTCACCGCCATCTCGACCGTCGCCGCGACGGTGATGACCCCGCTCAATGTCGCCTTCTGGGGCGGACTCCACCCCGAGACCGCCGCGCTGTTGACCGAACTGAACATCGACCCGTTCCAGATGCTCGGGACCGTCCTCATCGTGCTCGGCGTCCCGCTCGCACTCGGCATGACCATCGCCGCGAAGTGGCCCGACCTCGCTCGCAAAATGCGCCGGCCGTTCAAGATCCTCTCGCTCCTGTTTTTTGCCGGCCTCGTGGCGATGTCGTTTCGGGCGAACTTCACGCATTTCCTGTCGTTCATCGGCATCGTCTTCCTGCCGGTCTTCCTGCACAACACCCTCGCCGTCGGTGCCGGCTACGGGGCGGCCCGCGCCGCCCGCCTCGACGAGGCACAATCGCGGGCGGTCGGCATCGAGATCGGCATCCAGAACGCCGGGCTCGGGCTGGTCCTGATCTTCACGTTTTTCGACGGCCTGGGCGGCATGGCCGTCACCGTCGCCTGGTGGGGCATCTGGCACATCCTCGCTGGCCTCGCCCTCGCCAGCTTCTGGTCGTGGAAGAGCGGCGTCGGGCTCCTCGAGACGCGTGAGGCGACATGAGTGGCTCGGAGATGAGTAGCACGCAAAAGCGACGCATCCTGGTCACCGGCGCCGGCGGCTACATCGGCGGTCTGCTGGTCGAGCGGCTGGCGAGCACCGACTGGACCGACCACCTCGTCGCCGCCGACCTCGCTGAGCCGCCCCCCGACGAGCAGATCGACGACGTCGAGTACCTGGCGCTCGACATCCGCTCCGAACGCCTCCCGGAGGTGCTGGCGAGCCGCGAGATCGACACCGTCGTCCACCTGGCCGCCATCGTCTCGCCCGACCCCGACGACACCCGCGAGTTTTTGTTCGACGTCGAGGTCCGCGGCACCGAAAACGTCCTCGAGGCGTGCCTGGAGGCCGGCGTCGAGCAGTTCGTCTACTCGAGCAGCGGCGCCGCGTACGGCTACCACCCCGACCATCCCGACCGGCTCGACGAAGACCAGCCCATGCGCGGCAACGAGGCCTTCGCCTACGCCCACCACAAAAAGCTCGTCGAGCAACTCCTGGCCGACTACCGCCGCGACCACCCCGGGCTCGACCAGCTCGTCTTCCGGGTCTCGACGATTCTCGGCGAGCGCGTCGACAACCAGATCACCGCGCTGTTCGAGGCGCCCGTGGTCGTCGGCCTGGCCGGCACCGAGACGCCCTTTTGTCTGATCTGGGACGCCGACGTCGTCGAGGCGCTGACCTGCGGGATCCGTACCGGCGCCAGCGGCGTCTACAACCTGACCGGCGACGGGACCGTCGGCCTCCGCGAGATCGCCGCCGGCCTGGAACGGCCGTTCCTCCCGCTGCCGGCGCCGCTGGTCCGCCTCGCCCTCCGGGTCCTCCAGCCGCTGGGGCTGGTGCCGTACGGCCCCGAGCAGACGATGTTTCTCGAGTACCGCCCGGTCCTCGACAACGCGAAGCTGAAGCGCGAATTCGACTTCACGCCCCGCAAGACCAGCCGTGACGTTTTCGAGCTTTATCGACACAGCCGCCTTTGAGTCGTTCGCCGGCCGGTCGGTCGTCGTCACCGGCGCCGGCGGCGGCATCGGACGCGCCCTCGCTGAAGCCTTCGCCGAGTGCGGCGCCCGGCTGGCCGTCTCGGACGTCGACGAGACCGAACTCGAGCGCACCGCCCGCATGCTCCGCGCCGAGGGGACCGACGCGATCGCCCGCCGCTGCGACGTCACCGACCCGCAGGACTGCCGGGAGACCGTCGACGAGGTCGTCGAGGCGTGGGGTGGCGTCGACGTGCTGGTCAACAACGCCGGCCTCTCGCACCGCAGTCTCTTCGAGGAGACCGACCCCGAGGTGATCGAGCGGGTGATGGACGTCAACTTCCACGGCGCCGTCCGGATGACCCGCGCCGCCCTCGACTCGCTCATCGAGCGGGGCGGCCAGATCGCCGTCCTCTCGTCGGTCGCCGGGATTGCGCCGCTGACCGGCCGGACCGGCTACGCCGCGAGCAAACACGCGCTGCACGGGTTTTTCGAGAGCCTCCACACCGAACTCGCGGACCGCGAGGTCGGCGTCACGATGGTCTGCCCGAGCTTCGTCGACACCCCGCTGACCGAGCGCGCCCTCGACGCCGACGGCGGCGAGGTCGCCGGCCCCCGCGCCGAACCCGGCGATACGATGACCCCCGACGAGCTGGCCGAGCGCGTCGTCGAGGCCGTCCGCGAGCGCCGCCGCCACCTGCTTCCGACGCCCGTCGCCCGGGCCGCCTGGTATCTCTCGCGGCTCGCGCCCGACCTGTACGCCTGGCTGATGCGCCGAAGCCAGCTCGAGGAGTTCCCGCCGCGCGGCTGAGCGTGACGCACCGACGGCCCCCTGACAACAACCGACCCGGCCCTACGGTTGAAAGGCGCCCCCTCCATCGGACCGCCACGACCGGAGGCCTCATGAGCTACGATGCGGAACGGGCCGACGCGCCCGATCTCGATGCCACCAAACACATCGCGCTGGTCGCCCACGACAACGAAAAGCCCAACCTGCTCGACTGGACCGAATACAACCGCGAGCTGCTGCGCCGGCACGAGCTGTACGCCACCGGCACGACCGGCGAGATGCTCGCTGACGCGCTCGCTATCGACATCGAATGCATGAAAAGCGGCCCGCTCGGCGGCGACCAGCAGATCGGCGCCCTGATCGCGTCTGGCGAGATCGACGTGATGATCTTTTTCTGGGACCCGCTCGAAGCCCAGCCCCACGACCCCGACGTCAAGGCGCTGTTGCGCATCGCCACCGTCTGGAACATCCCCGTCGCCACCAACCGCGCCACCGCCGACTTCATCGTCTCCTCCCCGCTGATGACCGAGTCGTACCGCCGCGGCCGCCAACGCGATCCCCGGGGGTGAACCCGCCCGACGCGCCGCCTCGATCGTCGCCCCCGCACACGTCACGAACCCTCGGACTGCCACGCCGGCTCGTAGCCCTCCAGCTCAGCGAGGTTCCGGCCGTGCGCCTCGTGGCGGAGCCACCAGTCCAGCACGACGCCCGACGCGACCCCCCACACCACGGCGCCGGGCACGCCGAGCCATCCCGCCATTGTCGGAGTTCCCTGCACGGCCTCGACGACTCCGGCCGCGAGCAGGGCCCAGGCGCCCAGCAACATCACGAGATGCCCGACGAACGCACCGACGGCGCCCGCGGCGGCGAACGGCAGCGGCGGGACGAGGATGGCGACGGCGGGAGGGAGGCTCTCGGCGGGAAACGCCGGCGGCGGGGCCTCGCTCGATCGATAGCAACTCGAACACAGCGCCTCGCCGCCGAATCCGAACAGCCCCGGCACCTCCCAGTGGTGGTTGGCACAAAGCGTCCGCCCGCAGTCCCGGCAGCGCTCGGGCGAGCGATCGGGCGTCGAGATCCTCCCGCAGTCATTGCACAAAAGCGCCGTCGTGCCTTGCTGGATGCGCCGCATCTGCTCGATCGACGCCTCCCTGGAGCCGACCAGTCGCGGCGGACCGTCGGCGGGCACCGCCACGCGCAGCAGCGACGAGCTCGGCCCGGCGGTCAGCCGCACTCGGCGGCGTCGCAGAAAGACCCGGCGGCTCCGGGTCGTGACCTCCTCCGGGTCGACCTCGCAGGTCTTCGAGTAGGTGACGTTGTTGTCGCCGGTGTAGCTCACGACCGTCGATTGCTCCCGGGCGATTCGGCGGGCGATCTGGCGTTCGACCCGTTCGATCTCGAAGTCGAAATGGGCGATGGCGGGTCGGCCGTCGATCTCGTCGCCGTCACAGCGCCGGTCGAACGACTCGCGGTTCCACAGCCTCCGCTCGTGGGACGGTACCTCGGTCTCGGGCGCGTACAGTCGCCGGCCCCGCTCGCGGGCTCGATACAGATTCGGGTAGGTCGACGTGCCGAAGGTCTCGTCCAGGGAGTAGTCGACCCGAATGGCGGCGACCAGGTCGGACTCGCCGGCGTGCACGGAGAGGGCGGAGTCGGCGGGGCGGGGGGCGGATTCGAGGTTCGCCACGAAACTCCGGCGTAGCTGCCGTTCGGTCTGCTCGGGGGGCGAGTCGCTCGGGCGGTAGATGTGGGCCCGGGCGGAGTCGTCGGCGTAAAAATACAGCTCGACCCGCCGGCCGAGTGCAGCGAGATGGGCGGTGTCCCACAGCTCGACGACGTCTCCGAGCTCGTCGGCGTGCTCGCGGGCCGGGCCGCTGAACCCGCCGGTGCAGGCGACGATGCCGCGGGTCTCGGCGCCGAAGCTGACGGCCGCGCTGTGGAGCTTCTGGACGACCGGCCGCCCGACCGACGACCGGGTGCACTTGCACTCGACGACCAGCGTCTCCCCGCCGCCGCGGGCGATGACGTCGCGGCCGGCGTCGGCGCTGCGGGCGGTCACCTCGGCCTCGTAGCCGAGCCGGCCAAGGAGCGTCGCGACGGCCTCCTCGAACTCGTAGCCCGACATCTCGGAGGTCCGATAGACGATCGGCTCGTACTCGGGGCTACTCATCGAACGCGCGGGGGTGGGGCCAGACTCACGGTCGCGCCGGACGGCGCCCCGCACGATCGCACACGAGATATTCGGTGTCTACGCATCTCCCACCGACGCCGGTCGAAGGCGCCCGTTGCGAGTCGCACGTCCCCCCGATCGCCCCCCGACGTTGTGGTCGTTTTTCGTCGTTGAAGCTAGCCCCG
>CAZRLK010000211.1:3733-8278 GCA_964600555.1 uncultured Bradymonadales bacterium | reverse complement strand
CAACTGGCGGCAGGTCGTCTGGCACGAGATGGCCCACGTCTTCCACATCCAGGAGTCGGGCTACCGGGTGCCGAGGTGGTTTACCGAGGGGCTTGCGGAGTACGAGACCAACGTCGAGGATCCGGCCTGGATTCGCCACTACGAGCCGACCATCGCCGCGGCCCTGCGCGACGGGGAGATCCCCTCGATCGTCGACCTCGATCGGCGATTCACCCAGGCGCGCTCGTATCGCGACATCCTGCAGGCGTACCACCTGTCGAGCCTGGTCGTGCATTTCATCGTCGACGAGTGGAGCTTCGAGCGCGTCGAGCGAATGGTGGAGGTGTTCGGCGAGCGGACGCGCACGGAGCGCGTGATCGAACAGGTGCTCGAGGTCGACGTCGAGGCCTTCGACGAGCGGTTCCGAGGCTGGCTCGACGAGCGGCTCCGGGGCTTCGACCGGCAGCTTCTGATCAGCGTCGAGGACTTTCCGCCGCCCGAAAAACTCGAAAAGTCGGTGCCGCCCTCCCGGCGCGACGGCTGGTATCACGCCCGGCTGGCGGTCGGCCTGTTGAAACGCGGCGAGTCCGATCGGGCGAGCCAGGCGATCGAGCGGGCCCTCGAGCTGGGGAGCTCCCGGCCCAACGTCCAGTACGTCGCCTCGGCGTTTTACGCCAACCGCGGCCGGACGAAAAAAGCCTACGAGCACGGCTTGAAGGTCCTCGAGGCCGGCCGCGACGACTACGGGTTGCGGGTGCGGCTCGGACGGCTCGCTCGCGTGCTCGAGCGGCCCGAGGCGGCCGAAGTGCACCTGGAGGCGGCCGTGCAACTGTACCGCGACGGCGCGGGGGCCTGGAAGCAACTGTACAAACTCGCCGAGACGAGCGACGACTCTGGACTCGAGCGGCGGGCCCTGCGGCGGCTGTTCGAGCTCGACCAGACCGACCCGACCGCCGCCAGGCTGTACACGAACCTCGCGATGGAGCAGGGACGCTGGGAGGCGGCCGAGCAAGGCGTCGAGCGCTGGCTCGCCATCCAGCCGTTCGAGACCGAGACCCAGCGCACCCGCGTCGAGGTCAGCCTGAAGGTCGACCAGCCCGACGATGCGTTCGAATCGTACGAGCTTCTGGCCGAGCTGCTCCCGGAGCAGACCGACCAGTTGTGGAAGAAGGCGGCCTCGCGCTTCCGGGAGGCCGGCTACGCGGAGTTCGCGGAACGGGCGAGGGCGCGGAGGCGCTGAGACGGAGGGCGCGGAACGCGGTCCGGCACCCGTAGCCAGACCATCCCTGGTCTGGAGCGCCGAAGGCGCAACGCCCCCGGACCGCCGGCCGGCCGCCGTAGCCAGACCATCCCTGGTCTGGAGCGCCGCAGGCGCAATGCCCCCGGACCGCCGGCGACCCCCGTATCACTCCGGCACGTAGTGGCCGAACGCCTCCAACTCGAGATGCTCCCGGCGCCGGTCCCATCCCTCGGGCAGCTCGAAGGCGACCTCCACGGCGTCGCCGCGCTCGAGGACCCTCCGCTCGCTATCCTCCCGACACAGGGGGCCGCCGCCGTTCCGGCAGCCCGCCGGCCGCCACCGCCGGTCGCCGAGACGCACACGGAGGGCATCGAGATACGTCGTCTCGGCCTTCTCCTCGGCGATGCGCACCCGGAGCGTCGACGCCTCGGCCGATCCCCGGTCCGGCGACTCGATCGCCAGCCCCTGCCAGCGCGCCATACTCTCGCCGGTGAGTGAGCGCAGGATTTCACCCCGTGGCCGCCACTCACCGCCGTCGGAGACGTATACGTGCGGACAGGCGGCCGCCGTCAGATGCAGCGCCACCAGTTCCCCGTCGCCGTCGAGATAGAAAGTCAGCGTCTCGTAGCCTTCACACCCCTCGCCGGGCCCGTTCTGGCAGGTGAGGTTGGCGTTGAGCCCGGTCGATGCCGTGACCCGGCGTTCGGCCTCCGGCTGGTGGTCGTGGATCCAGTCGTCCTCCTCGAGATCCGAGGCCCGGACGGGAGTGCGCATGGTGTAGTCCAGATAGGCGGAACCTTCGCCGTCCCCCACCGGCTCGCGCCACCGGGCGAACGTCTCCCGGAACTTTTCGGGCTCGACCTCGCTACCGTCGGCCATCATGACCGGCGCGGCGGGCGGCTTCCCGTCTACGGCCTTCTCGAACCACTCGCGGACCAGCTCGCGCTCCTCGGCCGTGACGTTCGCCTCCCGACGACACGTCTCCAGTTTGCGCTCGAACAGGCCGAAGTTCTCGCGGGCCACCTCCGACATGCCGCGGTCGGGGAGTTCGCGAAACCAGGGCTGCCGCTCGAAGTACTCGCGCCACTGTTCGTCCTCGAGCCGCTCGCCGTGCCAGACCCGAAGCGCCCGGACCGCGTACTCGTACGCCCGACAGTTGAAGTTCCACTCCTCCGGAGGCTCGTGTTTCGTCAGCGCGAATAGCGGCGCCCCGTCGTCACAGGCCTGCCTGTACGCCTCGGCGATGTCGTCGAGTGGATACCGCGCCGCCCACAGGACGGGCGCCTCACACGGGAGCTCGCCGACCTCCGCCGTGGACGTCTCGCTGTCCTCCGTGTCGGGGCTCTCGTCGACGGTGGCGTCCGGCTCCTTGTCGACGTCGGCCTCCGCCGGGTCGTCCGCCTCGGCGTCGTCGGTCACCTCCTCCGGCTCGGCCCGCTCGGCTCGATCGGGGGATTCGGTCGGCGACCGTGCGGCGGCCGCTTTCTCGTCGTCGTCCCCGCCCGACGGCTCGTCGGAGTCGCAGCCGACGAGCAACACGGCGACGAGGCAGGTCAGTCCGGTCCATCGGTACGTGTTCGACATGGTCGTATCCCTCACATTCAGCTCGCATTTACGTATCGCCGGCCGCCCGCGGTGCCATCCGTCGTCCCCGCGCCGACCGGCACCCTAGTCGCTCATCGTCTTGTAGATGCCGACCCCGATGATGACCGCCGTCGCCGCCCCGGCGATGATCAGGCCACCGGTCGAGTTCGTCAGGACCTGGACGACATCCTGGAGGGAGGCCCGGTCGCGCGGAGGGTCCACCCGCTTCGCGTGGCGCCAGACGTATTGACCGAAGAAGAACGCAAACACGAATAGCCCCGCACCGGTCCACGCGATCGGCGCCAGCCACCGATGCTCGCGCGCCTCTCGGCGTTGCGCCTCTTCGGCCAGCGACTCGCCGCACAGCTCGCAGTTCGACTGCGAGTCGTCGTTGATCGTCCCGCACTCGTCGCACGTCAGCTCGCCCATCGATTCCTCCGACCAATCGGCCGTTTCACACGGTACCCCCCGACGATAGCGTGCCTCCCGGTCGCCGAACAACTGCCGGCACAGCACACGCCCCCGATGTCCGGGGGCATCTGCGAGGAGGGCTCGTGTTGCCGCCGCGACGTGCCCGTCGAACCCCGACCCGACCCGGCCCGTCCTCTGCGTTCCGTGTCTCCGCGTTCCGCGCCGCCCGCGACCTCGGCGTCTCCGCGCCTTCCGCGCCACATCTCCGATCTGTCCGACCTCCGATCCCGGCTCTCCGATGTACTCTTCGCCGGTCGAGGAGGCCGAGTACGGCCCCTGGGGCGACACGATCGACGCCAGCTACCTCGCCGGCGCCGACCCACCAGTTCAGCGGAAGCGCGGAGGTCGCGGAAGCACGGAATTGCGGAGGCACGGAAACACGGAGGTCACGGGAGGGGGGAGCGCCGGGGGCACTGCGGCCGCAGAAGAGACCACGGAACGGCTCGCGGGGGTCGCGGCGGAGGGCTCACGGCGGTCCGGGGGCGTTGCGCCTGCGGCGCTCCAGACCAGGATGGTCTGGCCACAGTGACGGCGGTCCAGGGGCGTTGCGCCTGCGGCGCACCAGACCAGGATGGTCTGGCCACC
This sequence comes from uncultured Bradymonadales bacterium, assembly GCA_964600555.1. Taxonomy (GTDB): domain Bacteria; phylum Myxococcota_A; class Bradymonadia; order Bradymonadales; family Bradymonadaceae; genus CAJXPB01. The sequence continues at coordinate 4,419 of CAZRLK010000211.1, read as the reverse complement.
GTGGCGGCCCGTGCCCGGACACCGCCGGTGAGCCACGAGCCGGACCGTGCTCCGCGAAGGTCAGTGACGCCGCCAGGGGTCCGCTGCGAATCCGGGCCATCTTCCGGGTGCAGGGACCAGTCTCGCCAGTCCCTGCGATCCGCATCCGTGCCTCCGCATCCGCACCAGTGCATCCGGCTCAGGATCCGTGCTCCGCGTTCCGTGCCTCCGCCGTTCCGTGCCTCCGCGTTACCGCGACCTCAGCGCCTCCGCGCGCTCCGTGTTCCGCGTTCTCCGCGCTTCCGCTGCCTCCGCGCCACATCTCCGATCTGTCCGAGCTCCGATCTTACCGATCTCCGATCACAGTTCTCCGATGTAGTCGTCGCCCGTCGAGGGAGCCGAGTACGGCCCCTGGGGCGACACGATCGACGTCAGCACCTCGCCGGCGCCGACCCACCAGTTCAGCGGAAGCGCGGAGGTCGCGGAAGCACGGAAGCGCGGAGGTCACGGGAGGGGGGAGCGCGGGGGTCACTGCGGGCGCAGAAGAGACCACGGAACGGCTCGCGGGGGTCGCGGCGGAGGGCTCACGACGGTCCGGGGGCGTTGCGCCTGCGGCGCTCCAGACCAGGGATGGTCTGGCCACGGAGGCTCGCGACGGTCCGGGGGCGTTGCGCCTGCGGCGCTCCAGACCAGGGATGGTCTGGCCA
>CAZRLK010000211.1:0-3633 GCA_964600555.1 uncultured Bradymonadales bacterium | reverse complement strand
CGACGGTCCGGGGGCGTTGCGCCTGCGGCGCTCCAGACCAGGGATGGTCTGGCCACGGAGGCTCGCGACGGTCCGGGGGCGTTGCGCCTGCGGCGCTCCAGACCAGGGATGGTCTGGCTACGGGGATCGGGCGGCATGGTGCGAACACGACGGGATCCAGACCGGAGATGGTCTGAACACAGGGCAGCCGGCGGGCCGGACCGAACCGAGGCCCGCCGCGTCTTTTTACTCCAGCGCCGTCCGCGAGCCTCCGCTGCTTCTCCAGCGTTCCGCGCTCAGCCCTCCACCGCCTTCAGCTCTCCCGCGAATTCAGCGCCTCCGCGCCTCCGCGCCCCTCACGAGCCGGTGACGCGGTCTTTGATCTTTTCGAAAAAGCCCTTCTTGATGTCGACGTCCGACAGCTCGGCGAACTCCTCGAGCAATTCGCGTTGCTCGTCGGTCAGGTCGGTCGGGATGTCGATGTTGACCGTCGCGATGAGGTCGCCGCGGCCGCGGCCGCGGATCTTTTCGATGCCCTCGTTGCGGAGCCGAAACTCGTCGCCGTGCTGGGTGCCGGGCTTGACGGTGATCTCTTCGGTGCCGCCGAGGGTCGGGATCTCGATGTCGGCGCCGAGGATCGCCTGGACGAACGAGACGTCGACGTCGACGTGCAGGTCGGCGCCGTCGCGCTCGAAGGTCTCGTGGGGCTCGACGTGCAAAAAGACGTACAGGTCGCCGCTGCGGGCGCCCTGCTGGCCGAGCTCGCCCTCGCCGGAGAGGCGAAGCCGGGTGCCGTCGTCGACGCCGGCGGGGACCTCGACTTTCACCTCGCGGGTCTCCTCGACGACGCCCTGGCCGCCGCACTCGGCGCATTTGTCTTCGATGATCTCGCCGCGTCCGTTGCACTGCGGGCACGAGGAGGCGATCGTGAAAAAGCCCTGCGACTGGCGGACCTGGCCGCGGCCGTCGCAGGTGCGACACGTTGTCGGCGAGGTGCCCGGTTCGGCGCCCGAGCCGTTGCAGTTGTCGCACTCGACGCGGCTCGGGATCTCGATTTCCTTCGAGGTGCCGAAGGCCGCCTCCTCGAACTCCAGCTCCATGTCGTAGCGCAGGTCGGCACCCTGCTGGCGGCGCCCGCCGCGCCCGCCTCCGAAGCCCCCGCCGAAGACGTCGCCGAAGATGTCGCCGAACTGGTCGAAGACCTCGTCGATCGAGCTGAAGCCCCGTCGCCCGCGGCCGCCCCGCCCGCCGCGCCGGCCGGCGTTGCCCTCGAGGCCTTCGTGGCCGAACCGATCGTAGCGCTGGCGTTTTTGCGGGTCACTGAGGACGTCGTAGGCCTCGGCGGCGAGCTTGAACTGCTTTTCGGCCTCCGGGTCGTCCGGGTTCTGGTCCGGGTGGTTCTCCATGGCGGCCTGGCGATAGGCCTTTTTGATTTCTTCCTCGGAGGCGTCCTTGGAGACGCCGAGCACCTCGTAGTAGTCGGGCTTGCTCATGATCTCTCTCAGTATGGCGTTGCGAGAAAGGGCGGTCGCGGGTCGGTCGGAAGATGCGATCGACGACCGATCGGAGGGGAACTACAGTCGATCGGCCGCCAACTTCAAGCCATTTACTGTAAACACGAGCTGGTGAGGGTCAACTCGCGGATCGGGCCAACGTCACTCGCGCGCCTGGAGGGGAGAGAGCTCGAGGCGCCAGCCGTCGCCGGTGCAGACCTGTCCGGAGTGGGTCGATTCGAGGCGGCCATTCAGCGAAAAGCCGCCGCCTTGCGCGGCCCCTGCGCCGGAGGACACCGATCCTTCGAGGCTGAAGCCCGGCGGGCCGGTCGGGCCGGTATCGGTCTCACCGCCGTCCGGAGAGCCGCCGTCGGCCGACGGGCCACTCCCCGTATCGACTCCGACATCTCGGTCGGAGGGGGAACGATCCTGTTCCCCCGGCGGGTTGGCACACCCGAAGGCGAGGGTCGCCAACACCAGCAGGCTCGAGGAGGAGGCTCGGACGACATTTAGGTGAGACAACGAGCACATGGCATCTTCCTTGGGTCGACGGCGCAACGCGAGGGCGGCGAAGTCTCCGGCCCGGCCGCGAAAGGAGGCGGGACCGGAGGCTTCGGCATCGGGCGGACGGTCCGTTACTGCTGGACGAAGTCCGAGCTGCTCCCGCCCCACTCGTCGAGGCCCGTCAGGTCGACTCCCGTGCCTCCGGTGACCGACGTCCAGCCCGCCGAGGTGGTGTTGTCGAACCCGCCGCTGATCGAGGAATAATTGCTGGTTGCTTCGTGGGACGCGCCACCCGAGACCGAGCTGTGCTGCCCGGCGGCGACGTTGTTGCGACCTCCGGAGACGGACGCGTAGCGGCCATCCACTTTGTTGTCGTAGCCGACCAACAGGCCCCCGTAGGCGTCGACAGTATAGGAGTGGTCGTCGCCGACGACGATGTTGTGCGAGCCCGCCGCGCTGTCGGAGTCGTCGGAATTCAGGGACGTATCGTTGTAGCCGACGATCAGGTTCCCGGAGCCGTTCGTCGAGGAGGTGTCGCCGGTCCCGTTGACGACGTGAACATCGAGGCCCTCGAAGAAGACGTCCGAGCCGGTGACCGTCGTTTCGCCGCTGGAGGCGGAGATGTTCTGGGTTTTGGTCTCGAGCGGTGCGACGCGGTTCGAGAACTGCGAGTCGATCTCGGACTGGGTATAGTAGTTGCCCAGCTCGGTTTTCGTCGCGAAGGTCGAGTCGGCCGTCGCTTTGGAGTAGACCGACGAGCTGTCGGCCTTGTCGGCCATCTGCGAGTCGATCTCGGATTGAGTGTAGACCGACGAGCTGTCGGCCTTGCTCATCATCTGCGAGTCGATCTCGGATTGAGTGTAGACCGACGAGCTGTCGGCCTTGCTCATCATCTGCGAGTCGATCTCGGATTGAGTGTAGACCGACGAGCTGTCGGCTTTGTCCTCGAGCGTCGACTGGAGGGAATCGACGCGCGAGCTGTCGGCCTTCTCGGAGAGGGCCGAGGAGACGTCGATCGTCTGGCCTTCGTCGTCTTCGAGCGCCTGTTCCAGCGCGGCGACGCGCGCCTCGAGGGCGGCCAGCTCGTCGATCGCCGCCTGGGAAGTCGAGGCGGAGAGGTCGGACTCGGAGTTGTCGTAGTCGACGTCGGCGGCCTGGACGTTGTCGGCGGCCGAGGATTCGATTTCGCCGACCTCCTTGCCGCCGACGGTCTCAGCGTCGTCGGCCGTGTCGGCGACCTCGGCGCGGTGGGCGTACGGCAGCGAGCCGATGTGATTGCGCGGGGTGAGCGTCGTCTCCTCGACGGTCACCTCGAGCCAAAGATCCTGGCCGTCGAACGTCTCCTCGAAGGGGTTTTGCGAGCCGAGCTGTGCGATGAACTGTCCGTCCTGCACCTGCAACGACGAGATCGACTCGCTCCAGACCTCCTCGCCGCCGGTCTCACTGTCGTACAGAGCAAAGGTCGCCGAGACCATGCCGTCGTACGGCTGCCCGTCTTTTTGCAGCGTTCCGGTGTAGGTGAACGTCTCGGGCACTTCCGCCGAAGCGGCAGCCGGCCAGAGGACGAAAAGCATCAGCATACACGACCAGACAAATCGTCGTTCAAACATCGTCCAAACTCCTCGCCTCTCGAAGTTGTGCTGGTGTCACGGGTGAG
>CAZRLK010000210.1:6073-8336 GCA_964600555.1 uncultured Bradymonadales bacterium | reverse complement strand
TCGGGGGGAACTCGGGGGGAACTCGGGAGAAACTCGGGGGAAACTCGGGGGAAACTCGGGGGAAACTCGGGGAAACTCGGGGGAAACTCGGGGAAACTCGGGGGAAAACTCGGGGGTACTGCGACAAAACTGCGGGATACTGCGGGGTGCTGCGGGTTCCGCGCTTCCGCGGCCAAATTGTCAGATTGTCCGATCGTCAGATGCTCTGATCGTCCGATGGTCCGATGTCGCCGCCTACTCGCGGCGGAAGAGCCGGAGGAGTGGCGTCAGGCGGACCTTGCCGGAGCCGGTGCCGCCGAAGACGTGCCAGGAGAGGGCCCACCAGAAAAAGACGGTCGCGAGGACGACCAGCAAAAGCCCCGCCACCAGGGTGACCGAGACGCCGTAGATCTCGTAGTGGAACTGGCGCAACACGAGCGTCGCGCAGATCGCCAGGGCCGCCGACATGATGCCCAGGAAAAGCCGGGTGCCGAGGGTGTTGATCGAGTTGCCGAGGCTGTCGAGCGACTCGTTGGTGACGGCGACCTCGAGGTTGCCGCTCTCGAGGTCCATCATCACCTGGTCGATCTGCTGGGGGACCTGCTGGACGAACCCCGAAAAGCCCATCGCCGAGTTCATCACGCCCTTGAGGACGTTTTTCGCCGAGAACCGATGCATCGCCAGCTCGCGGGCGTACGGCATCCCTTTTTGCATGATGTCGAGGTCGGGCTTGAGCCGCCGCATGATCCCCTCGATCGTCGTCGCCGCCTTGGTCAGCCGGGCGTAGTCGGGGTTGAGCCGGATCTGGTGGTGCTGGGCGGTCTCCATCGTCTCCTGGACGAACTCCGAGACGTTGACCTCCGAGAGCGACGAAAAAAGATACCGGTCGCGCAGGCGGACGATGTCCGATTTGAACTCCCGGAGGTTGACCCGTCCGACCGGGTAGCCCATCCGCAACAGCGTCCGGGCGATGCCGTCCTCGTCGCCGGTCAGGATCGTCAAGATCAGGTCGATCAGGTCGTTTTGCTGGTGGGGCGAGAGGGTGCCGACCAGGCCGAAATCGATGAAAATCAGGGTGTCGTCGGGGCCGACCAGGATGTTGCCCGGGTGGGGGTCGCCGTGGAAGAACCCGTCGTACAGAACCATCTGGACCATCGCATCCAGAAGCGCATCGAGGATGCGCTCGGCGCGGGGCGTCCCCCCCTCGATCTCGCGCAGTTTGACCCCGTCGATGTACTCGAGGGTCAGGACCTTCTCGGTCGTGCGCTCCTCGAAGACCTTCGGCACCCCGACGCGGGGCTCGTCGCGGAAGTTCTCGCCGAAGGTCTCGATGTTTTTGCCCTCGTGGGCGAAATCGAGCTCCGAGAGGATCGCCTCCTCGAACTCCTCGACGATGGCGGTCGGCGTGTACAGCTCGACCTCCTCGATGGTCGCCTCGAGAAACCGCGCCAGATAATACAGGATGTCGAGGTCGCTCTGGATTTTCTCCTGGATGCCGACCCGCTGGACCTTGACCACGCACTGCTCGCCTTCCGGCGTGGTCGCCCGGTGGACCTGTCCGATCGAGGCGGCCGCCAGCGGCTCCTCGTCGAACGTCTCGAACAGCTCGTCGAGTTCGTCGTCGAGCTCCTGCTCGACCTGCTCGACGACCTGCTCGTAGTCCATCGGCGGGACGTCGTCCTGGAGTTTTTGCAGCTCGTCCATGAACGCCGGCGGCAGGATATCCGGGCGGGTCGACAGCACCTGGCCGAGTTTGACGAACGTCGGGCCGAGATCCTCGAGGACGTTGCGAAACCGCACGGCGACGTCGGTCTCGTCTTCGTCCTCGGGCAGAAGCTCGTCGGTCCGGTCGACGTCCTCGACGTCGGGCAACTTGTCGGGTTCGTCGTCGTCCTCCTCGTCGCCGTCGCCGACGAAGCGCTGGAGGCCGGCCGAGCGGGCGACCGCCTGGAAGCCGTGGCGAGTCAGGACGGTCGCGATCTCGCGGAGGCGCCGGATGTCCTGGACGGCTGTCTTGACCGGGGAAACCATGGGGGCGGCTCGGGGGCGCGGAGGCACGGGGTGACGTTATGTCGCTAAACGCCAGAGGACAGGGCGTCAAGAATACGTAGGGCATCGGAGATCGGAGATCGGAGGTCGGAGGTCGGAGATCTGAGATGTGAGAGCTGGGGCGAAAGAGGTCGTCGAGCCTCGGAACGACGAATCCACGCGAGTGTGATATCGTGGGGGATCGATCATGGGACGCATCGAGGCGACAGCGAGGGGGGCGGGTTGGCTGGCGGTG
>CAZRLK010000210.1:0-6063 GCA_964600555.1 uncultured Bradymonadales bacterium | reverse complement strand
GGGGGTCTGCTCCCGGGGGGCAGCGCCCCGGGCCCCCCCCGCGCCCCCCGCGCGGGGGGCGGGTGGGCGGGCGGGGGGGCGGGCGGGGGGGGCGTGGCTGGCGGCGGGGTGCAATCTGCCGGGGTTGCCGGCGGAGGTGCCGGTGGATGCGGGGGCGGAGGCGGGGAGTTGCGAGGTGCCAGCGAGCGAGCGGGTCTGCGAGCGTGGCGAGCGGCAGTGCTGGGGCAACCGCGTGATGCGGTGCGTCGACTGCGGGCAGGATTTCGTCTACGAGGCGTGCGGGGAGAGCGAGTTGTGCAAGGCGGGGGAGTGTCAGCCGGTGGCGAACGGGTGTAACACGGCGCTGCCGTTTCGGCTCTCGGCCTCGCAGTTGAGCTTCGAGTCGACCGGTCAGTTGCGAGCGAGTTCGCGGTCGCTGACGCTCGAGAACTGCGCGGGCCGCGAGCTGGTGGTCGACCGGGCGGCGATCCGGCGGCGGGCCGAGGCGCCGTTTCCGCCGGAGCACGAGGTGTTTGAATTCGGCGGCAGGACGACGGTCGACCGGGTGAGGCTGCCGGCGGGCGAGCAGATGCGCCTGGATCTGCGGTACGCGCCGGTCGAGGGGTTTTTCGTCGACGAGCCGGTCGATCTGTTGTTGGACGTGCGGGCCGAGCAGACCTACGTCACCGAGGTGCCGCTCGACCGGCGGATCCACTGTGTGTCGGCGGACGCCGACGTCGAGCTGGGCGTCTGGGAGCTCGGCGAGGGGACGGAGATCGAGGTGCCGGTCGTCAACTGCGGGAACGCGCCGATCGAGGTGAGGCCGGAGGATCTGGCGGGCGTCGGGGGGGCGGGCGTGACGCTCGAGCCGGCCGACGGGGAGGCGTCGCGGCGGCTCGATCCCGGCGGGGTGACGCGGTACGGCTTCGAGATCGCGGTCGAGCAGCCGGGGCGGGTCGACCTGGCGATCCCGTTCGAGGGGCGGCGCACGGAGACGACCAGCAGCCGGCCGGAGACGACGACCGCCAGGCTGCGGGGGCGCGCCGAGCCCGGGGCGTGTGCGAGTCCGGCCTCGGTGCCGGGGCTGCAGAGCCGGCGGGCGGGCGACGAGCAGTGGGAAAGCAAGGCCCGCCGGGAGATCGCGCCGGGCGAGGCGATCGAGCTTCGGGGGGCCCCGGAGCTGGAGCTGGCGGTCGGGCGGCAGGTGTGGCTGGCGGCGAAGCCGGAGCGCAGCGGCGCGCACCTCGAGGCGACCGAGGGGCCGAAGGGCGGCGCCTCGCGGTACCTGCGGTTCGCCCCGGACGTGCCGGGAAGCTACACGTTCGCCTACCGGGGCGCCGGCGAGGGGGGGCGGCCGAGCTGCGAGTCAGAGAAGTTTCGGCTCGAGGTCGCCCCCGAGTCGCCGCTGTACGTCGAGCTGACCTGGGAGACGGCCGGCGACCCGATCGACGGCGACGGCGGCTACGGGCGGGGGGCGGATCTGAACCTGCACGTCAACCCGCAGCGCGACGGCGAATCCGGCGGGTGGGCCGACCCGATCCGCGACTGTTATCAGACCGGCGGGCGGGCCGGCCGGGAGTGTCGTCGGGCCGAGGGGCGGGTGCGGGCGGTGAGCGTCGGCGGCGGGGGGCCGGAGGCGATCGCCTTCGGGGCGCTCAGCGAGCACGCCTTCGCGGTGGCGGTGCGGATGTGGAACGCCTACCGGTTCGCCGGAGCGCAGGCGGTGGTGCGGGTGTATCGCAACGGCGAGTTGCTGGAGGGCTTCCCGCGGGCGGCGCGGCTCGGGCGGACCAACGGGACGGTCTGGCACGTCGGGGTCTACCACCCGGACGCCGGGCAGTTCGTGGAGGTCGATCGGATCCGGAAGGACTTCGAGCGATAGGCGTCGGGTTACGCCGGGTGTGCTCCAACTCCGTGGGATCGGGGTGCCGGCGTCCCGCGTCGGGTTCGCCAAGGCGCCAAGACGCCAAGACGCCAAGCCGTCCTCGTGCTCTCGACCGGACTCGCTCGAACGCGGCGACACGGGCGGCTGCGCCGCCGGCCGGTGCCGTCGGTGGCGGGAGGCGCGCCGGCGTCGTCTGGGGTTACTTGGCGCTTTGGCGATCTTGGCGAGCTTGGCGTAACGGATCCCGGACCGCCGAGAGCCCGAGGATGCCTTCGCGTGCTTTGCGTGCTTTGCGGTTTGCCGTCGTTTGTCCCGGACCGCCGGGAGCGCTCCCGGGCTAGAATCTGGCGCTGATGCCGAGGGTCGGGATGATCGGGAGGCCCGAGACGGGGGCGGATTTGGAGTAGTCGTAGTTGTAGCGCACGCCCTCCTGGTTGGTGGCGTTGTAGGCGTTGATGACGTCGAGGTAGACGCCGAGCCGCCAGGTGTCGAACACGAAGGTCTTGTCGACGCGCAGGTCGAGCTGGTGGAAGGTGTCGCCGCGCACGGAGTTGCGGGCGCCCTGGATCGGAGTGTAGGTGTCGGCGTCGGCGTTCCAGACGCTCCCGGTGATCGGGGTCTGGGGATTGCCGGTCACCAGGCGGAACCTGGCGGAGATGTCGAAGTTGTTCGGGAGGTTGTAGCCGGCGACGGCGGTGAGGTTGTGGGTCTGGTCGTATTCGAACGGATACCACTCGCCGGTCGACGGGTCGCGGCGCTCGGCGCGGCTCAGGGTGTAGGCGACCCAGCCGAAAAACTTGTTGGCCGGCTGGTGGCGCAGCAGGATCTCGAGGCCGAACGACCGCCCTTCCCCCTTGTTGTCGTAGACGACCGGGGTCGTCCCGTCGGACTCGGAGTCGACCTGCACCCGGTCGGTCGTCGAGACCAGATCCCACATGTCGCGGTAAAACAGGGTGGTGTCGAGTTCGAGGAAATCGAGCGGCGAGTATTCGGTGCCGACGGCGTACTGTCCGGCCTTCTCGAAGGTCAGATCGGGGTTGCCGAAATCGGGGGCGGTCTCGCCGGGGTCGGGCGGCTGGGTGAACTGGCCGACGCCGCCCTTGACGGCGAACTCGTCGGTCGCCTCCCAGCGGGCGGTCAGCCTCGGCGACAGCGCCGCCCGCTCGATCGCCCCGTAGTAGTCGACGCGCATGCCGGGCTCGACCTCCAGATCGTCGGTCATCTCGACGCCGAGTTCGGTGTAGGCCGCCGGCTGGACGACCCAGGCGTCGCGGCCGTCGGCCAAAAGCCCGCTTTCGGCGACGTTGGGCTGGCCCTGGCCGCCGCCGCTGGCGCCCAGACTCGGCACCTCCGCACTGTAGGTCGCCTCGCCGATCTGCGCGTCGATCCCGGCGCGAAACTCCGTCGTCTCGCTCATCTCCCAGCGGAAATCGTCGCGGGCCTGCAGTTGCAGGTAGTCGAGCTCGAAGTACAGGTCCCGGGCGGCCTCGAAGCCGATGTAGTTGTTGCCGAACGAGAGCATCGCGTCGTTTTCGACCGGCCGGTCCTCCGGGCGCCACTCCCAGCGAAGCTGCCCGCGATGAAAGCCGTTGTCGACCCCCAGGCCGGTCAACTGCACGTTGGCGTTGCCCTGCGGGTCGTCCTCGTCGAACAGCGCCTCGACGGTGTCGTTCGACCCGTACATCGACAGCTCCAGGCGGTGATCGTCGGCGACATCCCAGTTGAGCCACCCCTGGTAATCCCAGTACCGGGGGGCGACGCGCAGGCCGGAATCGTCGGGCAGGACGGCCGGTAGGATCGCATCGACGTAGCTTCGGCGCCCGGAGACGGCGAACTGCAGGTCGTCGGTGATCGGCCCCTCGACCTGGGCGGTGGCATCGAGGACGTCGACTTCGGTAAACCCGTGCAGGCGGTCGGATTTCGGCTCGCGGGTCTTCAGGTCGACGATGCCGCCGAGCGCCCGGCCGTAGCGCGCCGAGTAGTTGCCGGGATGGAAGGCGATGGCGTCGATCATCTCGGCGTTGATGACGGCGGGGCCGCCGAAGAAGTGATAGATGACCGGGATCTCGTCGCCCTGCAGGAAGGTGCGGGTCGACTGCGGGGTGGAGCCGCGGACGACCAGCTGGCCGCTCGAGAAGCCGGGGCGGGCGACGCCGGGGAGGTTCTGGATGGCGCGGACGGGGTCCTCGCCGGTGCCGGGCAGGCGGCGGACCTCCTCGAGGTCGATGGTCTTCTGGTCGAGCGACTGGCTCTCGCGCTCGGCGGTCGTCTGGACGCTGAACGCGTCGTAGTAATCCGCCTTCAGATAGTAGGTGACCTCGAGGCGCTCGCCCTCCGGGATCGTCTCGTCGTGGCTGCGCGGGGCGTAGCCCTCGGTGGCGACGCGGATGCGGTAGTCGCCGGCCCCGAGCCCGCGGACGCGAAAGGTGCCGTCGCCGTCGGTGTACACCTCGCGGAGCAGCTCCCCGCCGCCCTTCTCGTGCACGGAGACGCGCACGCCGCCGAGCCGGTCGCGGGTGCCGGCCTCGCGCACCCGACCCGACAGACGCACCGCCGCCCGCTCGACGCGGTAGGTCGCCTCGAGCGTCTCGCCGGAGTCGAGCGTCAGGTCGGTCTCGGCCGCCCGGAAGCCGGTCGCCTCGAGGCGCACGCGGTAGGGACCGGGTGGGAGCTTGCGGAAGGCGAACTGCCCGTCCCCGCCGGTCGTCGTCGCCGCCGAGGGGGGCTCGCCATCGGTCTCGCCTCGGTACTCGATGCGCACCTCGACGCCGTCGACCGGGTCGCCGGAGCCCTCGGAGAGGACGCGACCGCGCAGGGTCGCCGGACGCTCGGGCAGCGTGAAGCGCATCTTGAACGGGATGACGACCGGCGCCGGCTCGCCGTCGATCTCGGCGGGCGAAAACTCGAATTGCTCGGCGGCGTTTCTGGCCGCCTCGTCGAGCCCGTGGCCGAGGCCGTCGACGACCTCGACCTTTTCGACCTGGCCGTCGGCGCCGATGCGGAGTTTGAGCTGGACGGTCCCCTCGATTTCGGCCTCGAGCGCCTCGTCGGTGTAGCGGGCCTCGGCCTTTTTCTCGAGCGTCGGCTTTTTGGTCAGCTCACCACCGGAGCGCTCGGCGGCCTTGCCGGCGGAGGTGCCGCCCTGGGCGTCGGCCCGCGGCGAGGCGGCGACCAGCCCCACGGCGGCGACGAGCATGGCGAGGGCGCGGCGCATCGTCGTCGGTGACATCGGCGTCTGCATCACTCCTCCACCCCGCCGACGAGTCGAAACTCCGCACGGGCATAATCGAGGCCGAGCCGCCCGTCGCGCACGACCGAATACACCGCCGCCCGGCACTCGCCATCCCGTTCGCCGGCGTCGGAACCGGCGCACGACCGGCCCGCCTCGGCGCCGACGGTCAGGGCGGTGGTTCGCGAGGGCTCGAGGTTCTCGCGGTCCGGCACGTACACCCGCTGGGTCTCGTCGAGGTCGCCGCGGGAGGTGAACCAGCGAAACGACAGGTTCTCGCGCTCGGGCGGCATCCGTTCGCGGTCGGAGCCGACCGGCGGCGGGGGGCGGTACTCCTCGGCACTCTCGGCGTCGACGAGCGCGCGGATCTCGAAGCTCATGCCGCCGAGCAGATCGAGCGGCTGGTCGGCCGGGGCGGCGACCCAGTGTTCGTCGCGGTCCTGCTCGGCCGGCGGGACCCAGTCGAGCCGCTCGCGGGCCTTCGGGATGTCGGCGGGCTCGGCGACACGAACCTCGAGGCCGCCGTGGTCGGGATTGGCGTTTTGCTGGTCGCCGCCGGTCGAGAGAGTGAACTCCTTTTTGGCAACCTCGACGGTCCCGGACTCGGTCGTCGCCTCGAGGCGCACCGAGATGTCGTAGCCGCGCTCGCAGTTGGAGGTCGGGAGGCTGCCGTCGAGATTCGAGCTCTCGCGCGCCTCGGCGACGGCGCGCTGGATGCGGCGGCAGATCTCGAGGACCTGGTCGGCAGTGCCCGGGTACGGCAGGAGGGCGGTCTCGCCGTCGCCGAGCTCCAGAAGCTCGCTGTCGACCGGGACGTCGGGGGGCGGAGCGCCGGCGTCGGGCGAGCCGGCGTCCGGAGCGGTACCGACGTCGGGAGCGGCACCGGCGTCGGGCGCGTCGGCGTCGGCGGTCTGGTCGGCGAGGTCGTCGAGCGGGCAGTCGAACCGCTCCTGGGCGGAGGGAGCGACCG